>JAZLMO010000040.1:0-4243 GCA_045598675.1 Sphaerochaetaceae bacterium | reverse complement strand
CTTCTTCGATTTCACTGACCTTGAGAACTACCTTGTCTGCAAACTTTTCGGCAATGCTCTTTGCATCTTCAATTGCTTTTGCTGCTGCAGCTGCTGCCTTTGCTGCTTCTTTTTTATCTATGACCTTTTCGTTATCCATTTTTTTCTCCTCTCTTTCTGCCTGAGACCCGCTGTAACGTTCTCTTAACGTATCAATCAGCGAATCTTCAAGTTTTGTAAACAGATAATCTATCTTACCAACTTTGATTTCCTTATCGTAGTTTCCAAGGCAACTCCAGTTGTCTGAAGAACAACCTATGTAGGAAAGAAGGGTGTCACTTGTAGACGGCATAAAAGGCTGAATAAGAACACCTAGATCCCTGATAAGACCTACAAGTGTTCTTAAAATCACCTTGGCTTTCTCAGGATCTTCATTTCTGAGTTTCCAAGGTTCTGATTCCTGGAAAAGCTTGTTTCCAAGACCTGAAAGCTCAAATACGGATCTGAGAGAATCCCTTTCTTCTGCATGTTCAAGAAAATCTGTAATCTGAGCTTCTTTTGCCCTTACCTGTTTGACAAAATCTTCATCAACAGGACCTAAGCCCAACTGACCGTCGTAGAAACGGTTTACAAAAGTAAGAGTTCTGTTAACAAGATTTGAAAGATTACCTATAAGTTCGCCGTTAACATTCTGCTGGAATTCCTTCCATGTGAAAGTAACATCACTTCTCTCAGGACGATTGTAGAACATATAAAAACGCCAAACATCTGCAGGAATACCGGTATCCTGAACATCATTTCCGAATACACCTATTCCCCTGCTCTTTGAGAACTTACCGCCCTCATAATTCAGATACTCTGTTGAACTCATATGATGAAGCATTGTCCAGTTCCAACCCGTTGCAAGAAGAGAAGAAGGGAAAATAACCGTATGGAACGGAATATTGTCCTTTCCGATAAACTGGAAAAGCTCAACGTTTTCAGGATTCTGCCACCACTGTTTCCAGTCGTCTGTATGATTGGCAGTAATTGAAATGTAGCCTATAGGAGCATCAAACCAAACGTAGAAAACCTTATCTTCATAACCGGGTTTGGGAACAGGAATACCCCATTTGAGATCACGGGTAATACAACGTTTCTGAAGACCGTCTCTAATCCAGCTGCGTGTCATCTGAATTGCATTCTTTGCCCAAAAACCTTCAATTGAAGCCTTATCAATATACTTTTCCAAAAGAGGAAGTGCTTTGGGAAGGTCAAGATACAGGTGCTTTGTTTTTCTTATTTCAGGAGTAGTACCGCAGACACCGCATCTGGGATTTATCAACTCTGTAGGCTCAAGAAGAGTCTGGCAGGCATCACACTGATCTCCCCTGGCATCTGTACTTGAGCAATGCGGACATGTACCCTCAACAAATCTGTCAGCAAGGAATCTGTTGCATTTAGGACAATAAAGCTGCTCTGTTTCCTGCTCGGAAATATAACCGGCCTCATCAACAGCCTTGAAAATACTCTGAACTATTTCAGTCTGCTTTTCAGTGGAAGTTCTGCCGAAATAATCAAAACCGATATTGAACCATTTGTATATATCTTCATGGATAGCATGATATCTGTCACACAGTTCCCTGGGACTTACACCTTCTTTTGCTGCTCTTGTCTCAGTAGCAGTACCATATTCATCTGTACCGCAGATGTACATGGTCTCATATCCTCTGGAACGACAGAAACGGGCAAAAACATCAGCAGACAGAACCTGAGTAAGGTTTCCCAAATGCGGAACGTTATTGACATAGGGTAATGCACAAGTAATTAGTCTTTTCTTCATACCAACCTCAAACACGCGTATTATATGTAAAAAAAACGTAAATTACAATTGAATACGACTTATTGACAAATCTTATTTCTACGGGAAAAAATAAGTGAGCTATGGCACAGAAGAAGAAACTCAGCGGAGAAGAAAAATACGAAAATTACTACTCTGAAATCTACGGAAACAGATGGGAAGCCATCAAACAGGCATTCAGAGCACAAAGCAACCCTGTTTCTCTGTCTGACAGACTTACTGAACCGTATTACATGGATAAGGCTTCAATTCTGGCGGCAATGCAGGTACCTTTGGAAAACGCCCAATCGATTCTTGATATGTGTGCCGCACCCGGAGGGAAAAGCCTGGTTCTTGCCCTTAACATGAAAGAAGATGCGCATCTTGTGTCAAATGACAGATCTGCATCAAGAAGAAACAGACTTATAAATGTTCTTAACAGCAGTCTTCAAAAGGACATCAGAGACCGGATAAAAGTAACCGGATATGATTCCTCCAAATGGTCATTGTATGAAAAAGATGTCTATGACAGCATACTCCTAGATGCACCCTGTTCCAGTGAAAGACATGTATACAATGACAAAAATGCCCTGAATATCTGGGGAACCGGCAGACCTAAGCAACTTGCAATTCTGCAATATTCCATGCTGGCCGCGGCATTGGATGCAGTGAAAACAGGGGGCTATATTCTTTACAGCACCTGTTCCGTAAACCCTGCAGAAAATAACGGAGTTGTAAAGAAACTGTTTGAAAAACGGGAAAACCGAGTTGAGGAAATACCCACTCACGTAGAATTTGCAGAAAAACTTGAATACGGCAGCATTATCATGCCGGACACTTCATCCGGACTCGGTCCGCTCTACTTTTGCCTTATAAGGAGGAAATCATGACAAAAACTTATATTATCAGCGCAATTCTGTCTGTTCTGCCCATTTCAGAACTCAGAGGGGCAATCCCTTATGCATATTTCAACGGAGTCAGCCTGCCTCTTTCCTTCATATTTGCAGTATTATGCAACAGTCTTGTAGCACCGTTCGGATTCATCTTCCTCAATTCAATACATAAAGTTCTTGATAAATGGTCTTTTTATCACAACCTGTTTGAAAAAACAGTTTCAAAAGCAAGAAACAAAGTCGGAGAAAAAGTTTCAAAATACGGATTATGGGGTCTTATGGTATTTGTGGCGATTCCTCTTCCTGTAACCGGAGCATGGACAGGAACCCTGGGAGCATGGGTACTGGGATTGGATAAAAAGAAAAGTATTCTGTGTATCTGCCTTGGAGTTCTGATTGCCGGTATTGTTGTTTCTTCAGTTATTTATGCAGGAGTGGGCGTAAATTCAATCTTTATAAAAGAAATATAATTTTTGTATATTTTTTATATAATTTTTATATCTTAATTATTGTATTTCTTAATAAATTCTTTTAAGGCAAAACGGATTCCTGCAGCCCAACCCAATCCCATTTCCTCAAACTTATCTTCAAGTTCCTTCTTAAAAGAAGGTTCTATTGAGAAAGTAGTAAGAATCTTTGTTTCCTTTCTTCTTATATTGTCCGTAAAAAGCTGTCTTGTCTTTGCATTGACCGCTGTATCTTCTACCTGATATGAATCCTTTGAAACTTTCTTTAATGCCATATCAACTCCAAATAACCTTATCCAAACTGCGTATTGCCTGAATTGTTTTATCTTTCAATCCCCTGGCTCCTGCTTTATACAACTGAGGGGCAACGGATATTTCCTGAGACTTTCTGAAAATAGGATCTACAGGAATCTTATAAACTTCAAAAACACCCTGAGAAGCAATGTGATAAATATCTCTGTGCTGTTTAATTCTTTCATCAAAAGAATTTATAATTACACGTCCGTGTTTTACATCACTTCTCAGATTCTTTTTGATTTTCTTCAATTCTTCTATGAATATTTCAAGACCGTCCAAACTGAATACTTCCGGTGTCATTGGAGTTATTACTTCATCACTGGCAATCAAAGCAGATTTCTCCAGTCTTCCCAAACCCGGTGAAAGATCCAGAATAATATGTTCAAAATCTTTGGAAACCTCAGCAATAAGGTCCTGAATAATGTACGGTTCGTCTGCAAGTTTGGTTTCAGAGTAATTCTTTAGAGAACCTCCGATTCCGAATGTAGGAAGAATATAAAGGTCTTCTACCTGTTTTACAGGAACTATGGCCTCATCGTAAAAACATTTTCCCTGAAGAACATCTGAAAGTTCAAATTCAGGCGCTGAATTCAAAAACCATGATGATGAGTTACCCTGAGGATCAACATCGATAAGAAGCGTTTTTATACCGCTTAATGCTGATTCACAGGCAAGAGTTCCGGATATTGTAGTTTTTCCTACACCACCCTTTTGAAGGTGAAATGATATTGTTTTAGCCATATTTCTCTATAAAATTAATATATCATACATATTAAAGCAATATCAAT
>JAZLMO010000039.1:0-7359 GCA_045598675.1 Sphaerochaetaceae bacterium | reverse complement strand
GATACAGAGCCGTCATCCTTAAATTCAGCACCAAGACTGTTAATAATCTGGTCACTTGTATTCTTTTTTCTTTTTCATTGTTATTTTTCGCCCATTCCCTGTCTGCAAGTTTAAGAATATCACCGGTATTGCCTTCACGTTCCCAGTCTGAAGCATACTTTGTTATATCTTCTGCATTTATTTTGTAGGCAAGATCTTTATATCTGGATGATGAAAACTGGTAGGCATTTACAAGAATATAGTCATAGTTGTTTTTACCTGTAATAGTTACAGTATTCTTCAATTAGAGCAACTCAAGAGAAATTACATTCTCCTGAGTTGCTCTTTTCACTGTATATAATCTTTTTTTACTTTATCCAGCTCTTTACTTTATCATGTGCTGAATCAACCGTATTTCCCATAATTGCAAGTCCTTTTGTAACATCAGCACCCTTCGCAGTTTTTCTTATGTCACTTTCAGTTGAAGAAAGTCCTGAGCCTTCATGTGTGCAGAAGGGATGAATTGTTTTTCTGCTGAAATCAAATGCTTCGAGGAATGTATAAACCGCCATCGGCATTGTTCCCCAGTAATTCGGATAGCCGAGATAGATTTCATCATATTCGTCTATGCTGTCAGGAATTTTTTCAAGTTCAGGTCTTGCACCGGACTTCAAATCCTTTTTCGCTTCCTCAATACAGGTCATATAATCAGCAGAATACGGATTTTTCTGCTCTATTTTAAATGTGTCCGCACCTGTGATTTCAGCAATCATATTTGCGATTTTTTCTGTGTTTCCGACCTCAATATACTTCATTGCACCGCCGAAATAATTCTCGTCTGCTCTTGAATAGAATGCTATCAATTTTTTACTCATAATAAAACTCCTTTATTTCTGTCCATCTACATCAGGAACCCATTTTGCAAAGTTATCCATCATGCCGGGCTGTCTCTGGAAAATGGATGTGGATTTTTCAAGTCCTGCAATCTTTGTCATATCTTCATCTGTAAGAGTAAAATCAAATACATTGATGTTGTCAATCACATGAGATTCCGTTTTTGAACCCGGAATAACAATAATATTTTTCTGAACGTGCCATCTCATAATAATCTGTGCAGGAGATTTGCTGTATTTTTCAGCGAGTTCCTTTATTACAGGTTCATTCATAATAGAGGCGTTTCCTCGTCCGCCGAGCGGATACCATGCCTGAATTGCAATACTTTCAGCATCCATAAATTCTCTGAGTGCAGTCTGCGGATAATACGGATGTGTTTCTACCTGATTCACCATAGGTTTGATTTCACAAACTGCAAGAAGCTGCTTCAGTTCATCAATCTCAAAATTTGAAACACCGATTGCTTTAAGTTTTCCTTCCTTGTATGCCTTTTCAAGTTTCTGGTATCCTGCAATAAAATTGCCTGCCGGCTGATGCAGAATCATAAGATCAATATAATCTGTTCCAAGTCTTTCAAGTGTCTTGTCAACCTGTGTATCATCTTCATAAAATGAAGGCCAGAGCTTTGTTTCAAGAAAAATTTCATTTCTTGCCTTGCCGCTTGCTTTCACTCCACGACCTACTGCTTTTTCATTTACATAGGCATTGGCTGTATCTAAAAGCGTATAGCCGTTTGCAAGTGAAGTAATTACTGATTTTTCAGCATCATCAGGACTGAGAAGATAAGTTCCGAGTCCGAGAATCGGCATTTCAATGCCATTATTAAGTTTTACAAATTCCACAATAGTACCTCCATTAAATTCTGTATTTTTCAATTATACTGGCAAGTTCGTTTTTGCAGAAATTCCTCACAATATCCACCTGAGATATTTCTCCGTCCGACATACACCACAGAGCGACTGCACCATAATACAGTGAAACAATCTGCAATGTCAATGCATCAACATCTGTTTCGGATTTCAGCACATCTTTATCCACAGCATTTTTCAGCAGATTTGAAATAAACTGTCTGTCATAGTCAAGTTTGCTCATTCCAAGTGTTTCACCATCTACAGGTGAAGTCACACTTCTGTACCACTGCTGTCCGACTTCAAGAGTATTATCCTCGATAATATTTACTGATTCAATCAGAAATTCTGAAATCTGCATCACAATATCAAGGTTATCAGCTGAAGATTTTTCCTTGACAAGTTCAAACCTCTCCAGTGCAATAACCGATACAATATCCTCTCGGCGTTTGAAATGTGTGTAAAATGAACCTTTAGCAACGCCTGCTTCCTGCGTGATGTCATCAATTGACATTTCGTTATACCTTTTCGTTTCAGACAATCTTTTCACTGCGTCAATCAGTTTCTGACGTGTTTCAAGTGCCATTTCCTGTCGTTTTCCCATGCAATTCCTCCTTGTTTTTTGTTGACTATATTCAGCATATCACATTAAATGAATTTAGTCAATGACTATATTCGTTTATTTTGCAATTTGGTAATTTGCATTAAAGTATAGTTGTTGGTTTGTGTATATATACAAAAAAGCTGTTCGGGAGATAATTGTAATTCTCTCAAACAGCCCTTTTCTTTTAATTTTACTTAATACCAGTCATGTTTTTCATCACGATTCAGCTCAGCCATTGCATTCATTTCATCATCGGTCAGTTCAAAGTGATAAAGTTCATTATTTTCCTTGATGTGAGCAGGATTTGATGAACCGGGAATTACTATAACACCATTCTGCAAGTCCCATCTGAGAATTACCTGCGCAGATGAAACATTATGATTCTCTGCAATCTTTGTAATAACCTCATTGTTAAGCAATTCAGAAGGAATCTATCAATCATAGAGAGATAATTTAAGTATAATTATTCGTTTTCACCAGCTGTGGGATTGTTTTTGATGCTTTCAAGGTAGTTGCCTTCTAACTTATATCCATTTGCATAGACAATAAATCCAAGAATTGTAATAATTGAAGGAATAACACCAAGAAGAATTCTCATACCCATTAAAGTTGAATCACTCTGTACAGGAACAGGATTTGCATCTGTAGGCTGAATATATCCAAAGATTGTAAGACCTACACCTACAAACCAGCCTGCAACAGCAGAAGCTGTTTTAACCAGAAGTGTCTGGAATGAAGCAATAATACTTTCATTTCTTGTTCCAAGCTTAGCCTCACCATAATCAATAACATCAGCAAGCATTACTGTTGTTGCACCAAGTGTAAGACCTGAACCAAATTTATAGAATACACCGCTGATTACGATAAGCGGAATATTTGTCGGCATAATGCTGCCGATTGTAATAAGTGCTACAAGACCGATTGCAGGAGTGAAGCTTGCAACTGCAAAAACCTGCTTCCTGGAAAGCTTCTTTGAAAGAAGCGGGAATGCAAAAAGTGCTATAATTTCAGCGAATGATGCTGCTGTTGTAAATGTTGAGAAAAGGTTTTCGTTTCCTGCAACATATTTGAAGTAATAGTTTGCAACACCGCCGGCAAGCTGTACCACAAGGTTATATGCAAGAACAACACCAATGTAAACCTTGAGCTGATCATTTGCACGGATAACGTGAAGGGCATCCTTGATTGTTGTTTTCTTAGTCTTCTGCTGAGATTTTGACTGATTTTCTGAACCGTCCTTTACACAAGTAACTGTTATGAGAATTGTAACAACAAAGATAACAGCTATGAGAACTGCGAGTGAGCTATATCCCTTTGATTTGTCACCATTACCAAGTTTATTGACAAGAGTTAGAGCAAATGCACCCATGAGAAGCCAGGCTGTACTTGCAAAAATACGTGGAATCACGGACATGGAATCACGTTCTTGCTTTGTAGAAGAAAGTGAAGGAAGCATTGACCAATAAGGAATATCCATGAGCGTATATGACATTCCCCAAAGGATATACATTACAGAATAGTATACATACTTTGCTGTACCTGTAAGACCAGGATTTCTGAACAGAAAGATGAGTATAACTGCGTTTATAACCGTACCAATAAGAAGCCAAGGACGGAATTTACCCCATTTTGTTCTTGTATTGTCAACAACGAAGCCCATCATAGGGTCGTTTACAGCATCCCATACTCTTGCTACGAGGAATAAGTTACCTACAAAAAGCGGTGTCAAACCGGCAGTATCTGTAAAAAAAATCATAAGATAGTAGGAAATGATTGCGTAACACAAATCCTTTCCTAAAGCACCGATACCAAATGCCATTTTTTGGAATTTGTCAGTTTCATAATTTGTACTCCTTAAATAGTTTTTTGAATTTATGATTATTCAGCCTTTTTCTCAAATCTGATGACTGTACTTGCGTAATCACCGCTGAGACCAATCTCCAGCCCACAGTTCATCAGATAACCTCCTTTCTTTGTTATCTCTCCCCAATCAGTCTGTACGACATATACTGCGTTCTCATCAAGTCCACGCAATTTTACAGTTGTCTTTCTGTGACCGATTTTACTTTGCGGAAGGAATGCGAAAAGCAATCCTTTATTATCTTTTAAATATTCGTAAAGGAAATATTTGTTATCAGAAGTGTTTTCAAGTCTGTAGAAATTACCTTTCTGAACAATGTGTCTGATTTCCTTGTATAAACTTATCATTTTCTTTGAAACCGCTGTTTCTTCTTCACTGAATTTAAGAATGTTGCATCCTATTCCAAGTGTTCCCATCATTGCGCTGTGGTAACGGAATTCAAGCGGAATAACTCTCTTTGAAAGGAAGTTGGGACAGTCTGTAACCCATGCACGCATTGCCTGAATTGGGTAGATATATGAATAAGCATCCTGTATATAAAGACGGTCATATGCATCGGTATTATCACTGGTCCAGAAATCATCAAAAATACCAAGTATACCATAGTCGATTCTGCCTCCGCCTGAAGCACATGCTTCAAAGAGAACATTCGGATGTTTTTTCTTAATAGCTTTGACAATATCATAAACTGCATTTATATGCTTATACCACATATCCTTTTCTGTGCCTGTCTGCGAAATCGGTCTGTTTGCATCCCATTTGATATAATCAATCCCGTACTCTGTAAGGAGTTTATCAAGCATTTCATATACGAAATCCTGAACATCCTTTCGTGTCATATTCAGCACATACTGACCTCTTGATGTATCACTTTCTCTTGTTTCATAATGATAAATCCAGTCAGGATGTTCCTTATAAAGCTGTGATTTCGGATTCACCATTTCAGGCTCTACCCAGATACCGAACATCATTCCGCTATTTTTTACTGCATTGACAAGCTCATCAAGTCCGTTCGGGAACTTTCTTTCGTTCACATACCAGTCACCAAGGCCATTGTCTATGCCGTCTCTTTCTCCAAACCAGCCATCATCAACGACAAATAATTCTGCACCGATTTCCTTTGCTTTCTCAGCAAGCATCATCTGTTCCTTACAGTTTACATTGAATTCCATAGCTTCCCATGAATTATAGAGAACAGGTCTTATATCTGTATTCATGATGAACTCTCCGGCAAATCTGTGGAGATTATGTGACATGATTTCAAAACCTTCTGAAGAATATCCGCATATTACAGCAGGTGTTTCAAACTTTTCACCTGATTTAAGCTCATACATGAAATCATATGAATTCAAGCCAATCTGCACAAGGGTTTCACCATACGGAGTTTGTTCAACAACTCCGCTGAAATTTCCGCTTCTTCTGAGTGCTCCGAAATAAACATCACCTGATGTCTGATCAGCATTTCTGTCAAGAATAAAGTACGGGTTATGATTGTGAGTAGATATTCCCCTTCTGTTTTCAAAAACGATTTTTCCGTAGCTGACTTTCTGAATAAACATCTGTTGTTCAGCACCCCAGTGTCCGTGAACATTTGAAAAATTGAGATTTTCATAAGGAATATGGAACTGTGCAGAGTGAATTTTCTCTACATTGATACTTTCGTTCATCTTATTTTCAAGAACTGCAAAACGCTCCATTAAATCATAATCAGTATAAACTCTGTAAACAAGCTCAATAAAGAAGTCATATTTCTTGTCTTTAAGCTTAATTTTAAGCTCATCATAATTTTCAAATGAAGCTGTGTCATAACCAATATACTGATATACAACTTCTCTTGTACCATCTGAAAATTCAGCTTTCAGACAGTGTTCCTTATAGCGAAGACTTCCGTAGACAGGAAATTCTTCTCTTGTGATTTCATAAACAGGATCATTGGTTGAAACCTCTGTGAGCACAGGCATTTCAAAATCTTCTACTGAATCTACCTTTTTTCCCCAGTAAATATGCCTTACCATTCCCTGATCATCAATACCGAAAGCATAGCTTACAGACTTTGTGTTAAGAAGAAAAACATTTTTTAATTTGTTGTTGATGATGCTCATGATAAACTCTCCTTTCATTATCAACAGGAAGATAAGATAAAATTAAATTAAACTGATAAATCTTTCAAAAGCTGATAAACCGCTTTCATTTCTCTTAAAGACTCCAGCATCAAGCAGAACCTGTTCAAAAACCTTACCGACTTCTGCCTTTATGATTTCATCAGCACTGTCAGCATTAAACTCAGGATGATTTTCAAGTATGCTTTCTGCCCATTCAGCATGAGAAGCTGTCTTTGGATTTGCAGTTAAATCTTCACCTGTGAGTATTGCTTCACGCATTACATTAAGTTCATCAGCAAGTCTGGACGGAAGAACTGCAAGTCCCATAACTTCAATCAATCCGATATTCTCTTTTTTGATATGATGTAAGGAAGAATTCGGATGGAAGATGCCAAGAGGTCTGTCCTCAGATGTAATGTTGTTGCGGAGAACAAGGTCTATTTCATATTTTCCGTCACGCATTCTTACAATCGGAGTTATTGTGTTGTGTAGTACACCATCAGTTTCGGCAAATATTCCCACAGTTTCGTCTGTATAGCCTCTCCATGCATCAAGCACATCACAACAAGCGCTTACAAGCTCAGCTCTGTTATCTGATGAAAGACGAATAACAGACATTGCCCATTTCAGTATTCCTGCTGATACATTAGGATATTTTTTCATGCAAAAGGTCGTTTCAATCTCTGCTCTTGCCATTGGAAATTCATATCTTCCGCCCTGAAAATGCTCATGTGTAAGAATTGAACCTCCGACAATCGGTAAATCGGCATTAGAGCCAATCATGTAGTGTGGAAACTGCTCTGCAAAATCAAACAGCTTATCAAAAACAGTATGGTCAATTACCATCGGTGTATGGTCTTCATTAAACAAAATACAATGTTCATTATAGTAACCATACGGAGAATACTGTAAGTACCACTTTTTTCCCTGTATATCAACATTCACAGGACGGAGATTCTGTCTTGCAGGATGTGTCAGATGACCTGCAAATCCCATGTTTTCAGCACAGAGCTGACATTCGGGATAAGATACTGCCCCCAGCATCTTTGCAGCAGCTATATCACGAGGATC
>JAZLMO010000038.1:0-4040 GCA_045598675.1 Sphaerochaetaceae bacterium | reverse complement strand
CCATAAAGCGGGTATATCTGAAGATGATTGAAATCACAGTATTCATATATCTGTTCGATAGTATTCTTTATGTCAAATTCACCGGGAAGAAAAACCAGAGTATCTTTATTGTCCTGATATTTGGAATTTTTGAATTCTTTTAGTAAGACATTGATAATCTGACAAACAGAGTGGGCCAGAACATCACTGTCATTTCTTATTTTAAGCGGATAATATTTTACATCAACATTAAAACTTTTTGCGTTTATACTGACAATTGGTGCATTATTGAAAAATTTTGAGAAAACTTTTGTGTTGATTGTTGCAGATGAAATTATTATTTTAAAGTCCGGTCTTCGTACGATAATGTCTTTCAGCAAACCTAGAATAAAATCAATATTCAGGCTTCTTTCATGGGCTTCATCTATCATAATCACACTGTATTTGTTTAAATCAGGATCTGCTTTTATCTCCTGAAGCAACATGCCGTCTGTCAGTATTTTGATTTTGGTATTCTCATCTGTTGTATCATAGAATCTCATTTTATAAGCACAGAAGTTCTCAGGTTTTTCTTCATTGATTATCTGTTTTTTTATAAAAGAGCAGACATTTACAGTAGCGATTCTTCTTGGTTGTGTTATACCGATTATACCTTTTGAAATATATCCGGCATCATATAGTATCAAAGGTATCTGAGTTGTTTTACCTGAACCTGTAGGACTTTCTACAATTATTACCTGATTAAGTTTTAATGCATTGAGTATCTGTTCTTTAGATTGATAAACAGGAAGTTGTTTATAATCCATTATCCTACAAGTGAAACAATCTCTTCAAATGATTTGCATTCAAGCATCTGATGTGTAGTAATATCTTTTATTTGATAAGATTCACCGTCCTGATTGCAAATAACATATTTAATCCCGTTTGCTTCTGCGTATGCATATTGTTTTCCGGGTCCTTTATCACCTAAATAGACTTCTGATTTGATATTTTCTTTTCTTAATTTGAATGCAAGATTTTCTGCCCAAAGACTGTTATCTTCAGTTTTGAGAATCATTACATCTGCAAAATTATTCTGTTGAATAATAGGACTGTCTGTTTCTTCCAGAGCAGCAATAAGTCTGTCAAGTCCGATACATGAACCTACACCCGGAAGGTTTTCCTTTGTATAAAGACCTGCAAGATTGTTATATCTTCCGCCGGAACAAATAGAACCTATTTGAGGAAGCTTTTCAAGTAATGTCTCATAAACAATTCCCGTGTAATAATCCAGTCCTCTGGTGATGGAAGTATCAAGTATGAACTGATCCTGAATATTACAGCTTTTCATCAAATCCAATAATTCAGATAATCTGACCGTTTCATCAGTAGAGCCGAACATTTTTATCAGTATATTCAATGTTTCTTCAAAACTGTTCTTGGGAAGATTGATAAACTCAAGAATTGATTCTGTTTGTTCTTCGTTCAGACCGGTTTCTTTTAGACATTCAATGACTCCGTCACTTCCGATCTTACCGAGTTTATCAATAGCTCTGAGTATGTCAGTTGCTTTATCTGTAAGGGATAATTTTTCAAGGAATCTGTTCAGAATTCCCCTGTGTGAAACAAGAACTTTAAATGATCCGATATTCATTTGTGAAAGACAGGTATGAATAAGCAATAAGATTTCAAAATCAGCTTCTGCATTATCGGCACCTATGATATCAAAATCACACTGCCAGAATTCTCTGTATCTCCCTTTTTGAGGTTTTTCACCTCTCCATACTTTGGCAATATGGTATCTCTTAAAAGGAAATGAAAGCAGATTGTAGTTTGCAGCAACAAATCTGGCAAGAGGAACTGTCAGATCGAATCTGAGAGCAATATCCCGTTCTCCGTTATCCTGAAAACGATACATTTGTTTGTCCGTTTCACCGCCGCCTTTTCCGAGCAATACTTCTGCATATTCAAGTGCCGGTGTGTCTATAGGAACAAAACCGAATAATCTGAAAATCTGCTGTACTTTTGAAATTAAATTCTGTCTGACTATTTCCTGTTGCGGCAGACTGTCGCGAAATCCTTTCAGTACTTTAGGTTCTATCATAATATCCTCTTATGTTGTAATTTTTTAAATTTTATGTAATAACATTTTATAGTTTATGAAGATCAGATACAAGCAGACCCAGGCAGGTCCGGAAGAAGTTGCTAAAGTATATTCCGCAGAAGAACATAACATTGATTTAAGCCGTATAGATAAAGATGCAATTAAGCTTATAAAAAGACTTTCTGATAATGGTTTTGAAGCCTATATTGTAGGCGGTGCTGTCAGAGATATTCTCATAGGGCTTTATCCTAAAGATTTTGATGTGGTAACTTCCGCTTCCCCAAGACAAGTACACAGGATTTTTCATAATTCACGTATTATCGGCAGAAGATTTAAGATTGTTCATGTTGTTTTCCCGAATAAAATTATAGAAGTTTCAACTTTCAGAAGTATTAGAGAACATGAGGATAAATCAGATAATCTTTTCGGCACTATAGAAGAAGATGCCACAAGAAGAGATTTTTCGATCAACAGTCTTTATTATGATCCTTTAGACCAGACTCTTCTTGATTTCAATAATGCCCTTAAGGATTTCAAACAGAAAAGAATTACTTCATTGATACCTTTGAATAAGACATTTATTGAAGATCCGGTAAGAATGATTCGTGCCATTAAGTTTTCAGCAACCACTTCTTTCCGTCTCAGAAAATCTTTAAAACATGCTATCAGGAAGTATTCTACCCAGCTTCTGAAAGTCAGTACTTCCAGATTGACTGAAGAATTGAATAAAATTATTGCAAGCGGTCACAGTTCACATATAATCAGAGAATTAAACAGATTCAATATACTTGTTTATATTCTTCCTTGTATTTCCGTATATGCCGGAAGTAAGGTTTTATATTCTTCCTTGGAAAATTTGGATAAAAAAGTCAATGATGCAAAATCAAAAGGCGAGAGTATTTCCAGATCGGATATGTATTTATCTCTGGTCGCTCCTTTTATTTTGATTAACTCGGATATGAATTTTACCCCTTACGAACAATTCAAGGATATATTCAGACAGATTAAAGTATTACTCAGTCCCAATACACCTTCGAATTTTGAAATAGAAGAGGCTTGTTATAAATTCATGAAAGATAACAGACTGAAATTACCCAAACCTGTTGTCAAAAAGAAAACTGCTGTCAGGAATTCTTCCACAGATTGATTTCCAAATCAATTTTATTAATCAGCAGTCCGCCGTATTTTTCAAGAGAATCCGATATGTATTCTTTTAACTCTGCCTGGTTTTCAGAAGTAACCGGAGAAGGTGTTCTGAGTACAACTTTTAAGTAATAACCTTCATCTGTTGATGAATAATCAACTTCTTCAACTTTAAATATATTTCCATACTCATACAGACATTGCGTAATCATCTGGCTGATGGCAGCATTGGAATACTGAACTGTGTTCTGCTGTTTGGAGAATTCCGGTTTCACAAGGGTATTTTCACTTTGTTTCTGTTTACGGAATAGTGTAAATAAACCTTTTTTGAAAGCAACTTTAATTGAATCATAAACAATTGTTGAATAAGTCCTTGTAACCTGAATAGGCGGAACCGGGATAACATGACGTCCTTCTGTAAATCTTATTCTCATGGCTGTATCAATTTCATCTTGAGTTGCTATATCCTCAATATGAATCAGTGTTGTAGGTTGTGCAAGATTCAGTCTGGATGCAATTTTGAATATCATTTTTTCTGATGTACCTAAAATAAGGATCTTTCTGATTCTTTCTTTTTCCAAAGCTTCAATTACAGATTTATAATGATCTTCATCCTGAAATAACGCTGTTTTTAGAGCCGTGATGAAG
Source organism: Sphaerochaetaceae bacterium (assembly GCA_045598675.1). Classification (GTDB taxonomy): domain Bacteria; phylum Spirochaetota; class Spirochaetia; order Sphaerochaetales; family Sphaerochaetaceae; genus JAZLEZ01. Next base: position 187 of record JAZLMO010000038.1, on the reverse strand, counting down.
TTCTGATCCTGTTTTGAGCTTCTTCCGGCAAGGATTTTGTCTCCCTTAATAAGAAGTCCGTCATCTATAATCAGGTGAATATGGTATTTGGAGGCAATATATTGTGCTCTGAAACTTTTACCTGTTCCGCTTCTTCCTATAAGTGCATAAGTTTTCATAATTCAGTTAAATCAGTATTTAAATATTT
>JAZLMO010000037.1:0-17988 GCA_045598675.1 Sphaerochaetaceae bacterium | reverse complement strand
TACAGCAACTTTCCTGGTCGTCAAATTTGATTCTGTGAGGAGTCTGAATCTTTACAAGCTGTTTCCCTACCGGAACAAGATACTCTGTTCTGTCTGTAAGGAAGATTCTCTTCTCAATATGGGTCTTGAAACCGGTACTTGAAGACTTGGTAAGTTCAATTTCATTAGGACGGGTTGCAACAACCATTTTTCCGGAAACACCCTTAGGAACCTTAATCTTGAGTTCCTGAGTACTTCCAAGAGGATAAACCTTACCGTTCTTTACATCTACATTAATAAATGTACTCTCACCAAGGAAGTTATGAACAAATCTGCTGTTAGGTTTGTTGTAAAGATTTTCAGGAGTATCAATCTGCATAATCTTACCCATATCACAAACCATCATTCTGTCACTGATAGCCATGGCTTCGCTCTGGTCATGAGTAACAAAAATAATTGTAAAACCGAACTTCTTCTGAAGAGCCTTGATTTCAAAACGCATCGTCTCCCTGAGCTTAGGGTCAAGGTTGGAAAGAGGTTCATCCAAAAGCATTACTTTAGGATTTGTGACAATAGCTCTGGCAAGGGCTATTCTCTGCTGCTGTCCGCCGGAAAGTTCTCCCGGATAAACATTCTCAAGACCTGTAAGACTTGTATGCATAAGAGCTTCATCAACTCTCTTTTTTATCTCTGTCTTATTTACCTTCTTGATTACAAGAGGGAAAGCAACATTATCAAAAACCGTCATATGAGGCCAAACGGCAAAAGCCTGGAAAACCATTCCGAGACCTCTTTCTTCAGGTGGAATGTAAAGCTTTTTATCACTTGAAGAAACAAGCTTTCCGCAAAGCTCGATTTCACCGTTTGTGAGGTCTTCAAAACCTGCAATCATTCTCAATGTTGTGGATTTTCCGCAACCTGAAGGACCCAGGAATGAAAAGCATTCACCTTCATGAACACTGATGTTGAAGTTATCAACGGCAGTGATGTTTCCGAGTGTCTTTGTTGTAAAGACTTTAGTAACATTTCTTAATACAATCTGATCAGCCATATCAAACTCCCTTTCTTTCCTTGACAATGTAGTTAACCACAGTGTTGAGAATAATGATGATTCCGATAGCAACTGTAGCAAGGGCTGCAGCCTGAGGAATCATACCTGCATCACGCAGTGAGTAGATCTGAACACCGAGTGTTCTTGTATACGGACCGTAGAGCAGAATTGATGTTGTAACTTCTCTCATGGCAGGCAGGAAGATAAGGAAGAATCCTGAAACCATTGCCGGTCTGATAAGAGGAAGTGTAATATCGGTCAAGCTTTCCGAGTGAGATGCACCGCAGGCTCGGGCTGCTTCTTCCAGAGAGCTTGAAACCTGAAGCAGAGCCGCAGATGAAGTCTTCATGGAGAAGCTCAGATAACGTGCAAGATAAGCTACCATGATAATCCAAATTGTGTTGTACAGGTTGATTCCAAGGATTGCCCCTTGCCATGCAAGGATAACACCGATTGAAAGAACGGTTCCCGGAATTGCATAAGGCAACATTGACATAAATTCCAAAGTGCCCTTTCCTTTCGGTCTGATTTTCTGAACAACGTATGCAATAAGTGTACCGAGCAACATACAGACAACACCTGCTGTAATAGAAGCAAACAGTGAATTTTTGATGGAAGCAATTGTTCCGCCCCCCTTGAATACTCTCTGATACTGCTTGATTGTGAAGTTTTCAAGTTTGATAGGAAGACCGTATGCCTTGATGAAGCTGATAAGAACAATCATTACAAGAGGAACAACAACAATGATGATCAATGTAAGGATACATACAAGAAGCAAAGGATACTTTGCGCCTCTGAGTTTAATCAGTGTAGGTCTTGTACTCTTTCCCTTGATAGTATCAAAGCTTCCGGATGAAAGAATCTTGTTCTGAAGAATAAGTGCTGCAGAAACAACAATGACAAGCATGACAGACAAAGCCGCACCCTGTCTGATACCTTCAAAGCTTCCGCCGCTGTTGTAGATAACAGAATAAATTCTTGTAGGCAATGTATAGATTTCAGCACTGAATCCCAGAATGGAAGGAACACCGAAGTGAGCAAGAGATGTTGTAAGAATCAACAGAGCACCTGCTGAAATGGCAGGCTTGGTAAGAGGAAGTGTAATCTTCCAAATAACCGTACTCTGCTTTGCACCTGCAATACGTGCACACTCTTCAAGTGTAGGGTCCATCTTTTCAAGAGCCGCTACAACCTGCATGAAAACAAACGGGAAGTAATAAGAAACTTCTACAAATACAATACCCCAGATTGAGTTGATATTTATAGGAGCACTCTCCAAATGGAATGCAGTCATCAAAAATCTGTTAAGATAACCGCCACGACCGTTTAAAAGCATATCCCAAGCCATTGCACCCAGGAAAGGAGGGAACATATAAGGAATATTGAACAAAGCCTTCATAAGTCCCTTTGCAGGAATATCGGAACGGCCCAAAAGCCAAGCATAGAAAACACCCATAATTGTACCGGCAACAGTTGTCCAGAATGCAATTTTGATTGTGTTCCACATTGCTCCAAGATTTTTAGTATCTGTAAGCTGTGCTTTGAAAACTGAAAGATCAAGTGCCCACTTGCCAGTAGTTGCCTTGGCAAAGAAGGTATTGAAAACAATCATGAAAATAGGAATGACAACAATGATCAAAAGAAGGACAAAACAAGTGATTGTCAGAGCCTTATCCATTGAAACATGTTTTTTCCCGTCAATTGCAGAAAGCTCGCTGTTTCTAAAATTCTTCATACAGTTGCCTCCTTAGCCTGATAGAATCTCGGATTGACGAACTTGATTCCTACAACCTGTCCGTCATTCGGAATTCCGCCCATCTTTGCATCCAACATACTCTGCTGAACTCTGATTTCCTGTTCACCGAGTTTAAGAAAATAGTTGTACTCGCTTCCGAGGAAGACTTTGCTTACAACCTTTGCTTTTATCTTTGAATTCTCATCAAAAACAACATCGTTGAGTCTTACACCCATATCAATGGCCTTTGACGAATCAATATCTTCAGGAAGTTTTGCTTCAACGGCACCTGAAGTACCGCAGTCCAAATGGACTTTTCCCCTTGAAACCTTAATAGGAATCATGTTGGAAGTTCCGATAAATTCAAAAGTAAATCTGTTTGCAGGATTGAGAATAATGTCTTCATCGTTTCCATACTGACACAGAGAACCGTCCTGCTGCATGATTGCCATCTTATCGCAGAGCTGAAGTGCACTCTGCTGGTCATGTGTAATGTAAAGAACAGTGGACTTAAGTCTTGTCTGAAGCATTCTGATTTCAAGAAGCATTTCTTCACGGAGCTTTGCATCAAGGTTTGTAATAGGTTCGTCCATAACAAGGATTTCAGAATCGACTACAAGTGCTCTGGCAATTGCAACACGCTGCTGCTGACCGCCTGAAAGCTGCATGGGAAGATGGTTTGCATAAGTTTCCATGTGCACGAGTTCAAGAGCCTTCATTGCTCTCTCCTTCTGCTCTTCCTTACTTACATGTCTCTTCTTAAGAGGATAAGAAACGTTTTCCAAAACAGTCATATGAGGCCATACTGCATAGTCCTGAAATACGATTCCTATATTTCTCTTTTCTGCAGGAACATTGATTCTTTTCTTTGCATCAAAGAGAACTCTGTCTCCTACGGTGATTGTGCCTGATTCCGGTTTCATAAGGCCTAAAAGACAACGTACAAGCGTTGTCTTTCCGCATCCGGAAGGCCCTACCAGACACAAGATTTCATTACTGTCGACTTCCAAAGAAAAGTTGTTCAATACTGTTTTCTTTCCGTAGGAAGCGGTTATGTTTTCAAATTTTACATTAGCCATTTCTTACTCTCTTAAAAAGGCACGGAGGCATAACCTCCGTGCTGAATTATCGTTTTTTAAATTACTTGTTCCAAATCTTGTTGAACTTTTCAAGATAATTGTTGATGTTTGCACCAAGATCATTGAAATCAACAGTCATGTTGACTGCAGCAATAGCTGATGTATCAATTGTCATCTTAACATCGTCTCTTACTGATACAAGGTTGTTTTCTACGAGAACTTCCTGACCTGCCTTTGAAAGGATGAAGTCAATAAGAAGCTTACCGTTGTCCTGGTTTGCAGAACCCTTGATAAGAGCAACCGGAGAAGTCATTGTAACAACATCACCTGTTGTGAAGTGGAATCCCATAGGAGAACCTTCTTCAATAAGACCTGCTGATACGTAGTCAAGACAGATACCTACTTTGTAAGAACCGTCAGCTACTCTGTTATGTGTTGCTGTTGTACCTGATTCAAGCTTAGCACCATTGTCATGGAGAGCCTGGAAGAACTTCTCACCGTACTTAGGAGACTGCATCATTGCTGCCATCCAGTACTTTGATGTTGAAGAGCTGCCCGGATCTGAGAGAACAATCTGGTTCTTCCACTTTGATGTAAGGAAGTCATTCCATGTCTTAGGAGCATCTTTTTCATCAATGCCGATTCCAGGGAGTGTATTCCATGCAACACCCATTGTTACAAGTCTGCCTGCTGTGTAGTAACCGTCAACATCGCTGTAGTTCTTTGCAATGTGGTCTGTTTCAGGTGATGTATACTTTTCAAGCCAACCTTCTCTCTTGAATCCTTCGTAGTCTGAAGGGTCGCCGAGCCATACAACATCAGCAGCAATCTGACCGCCCTGTGCTTCTGTTGTCATCTTTGTGATAACTTTTCCGCCGCCGGCGAAATAGTATTCCATATCGATTCCAGGATAAGCTTTCTCAAAAGCTTCTTCGATAGCCTGAAGCTGAGCTTCCTGCATTGAAGAATAGAGCATTACTTTTCCGGAATAGGTCTTTGCTGCAGAAGCAGCTGATTCCTGAGTTCCGTTTGCAAATGCTGTGAATGCAATTGCAAGAACAAGAAGAACTGACAATACTTTTCTCATAATTTTCTCCTTATGAAAGAATAGTTTTTTTCATTCTAAATTACGGGGGAGAATTCTTCAACCGTTTTATATATAATATGAATATAATAATAGTATGAGTACGCGAGAGATTTATTTGGTAAGACACGGCATCCCGGATTTTCCTGACGGTAAAATCATAATTCAGGGTAAATATACAGATTTGGATCTTCATCCCCTATGTTTTCCGGATGCTTCCAACTTAAAGCAATTCTTCAGTGATAAAAATATTGACTACTGGTACTGCAGTCCGCTGAAAAGAGCAAAACAAACATTGTTGCAGTTTCTTCCGTCTGGTGCAGCTCATATAATTTTGAAAGATGCCATAGAAGTCTGCTACGGACGTTGGGAAGGAAAAAGCTGGGAAGAAAGTGCGGCAATGGATCCTGAACTGTTTGCAATGCGAGAAAAAGACAACACAATTCTTCCTCCTGACGGAGAAGATATGCGTAAGGCTGCACTCAGGATGTTCAATGCAGTCAAAAGCGCAAAGGGAAACTGCGTAATAGCTACGCACTGGACTGTTATCTCACTTCTCTATTGTCTTCTGGCAGACTTTCCGTATGAAGAATACAGAAAAATTCCCCATCCGTACCTGGGTGTAAGCAAAATTATTGAAAATAACGGGGTCTATTCTTTTGAATATGTGGGAAACAAGGTTTGCAACACGCCTTTTTGTGATACAATTCACAACTACTGATTTACGGAAATGCTGATATGTCACAATACAAATTGATTGCATTTGATATGGACGGAACTCTTTTAGACAGTAACAAGAAAATCCGTCAGGACAGCCTGGATGCAATTTCAGATGCTGTAAGGGCAGGTAAATATGTTGCCCTTTCCACAGGAAGAAGCACTCCTGAAATAGAAGAATATCTCAAAGATTTGAAAGATGTCAGATACATAATAAGTGCCAGCGGAGCATATCTTTTTACAAATCCCGAGAATCAGGTAATGCTTGACCATCCGTTTGAATACAATACAGTCAAAGCACTTTTCAAAGCCACTTCTTCATTTGATTTGATGTGGCATCTGCACGGAAGTACCGGCTATGTTCAGAAAGACCAGGCATCTCACCTTGAAGACTTCGGTATGGCTATCTACAGGAATCTTTTTGAAAGACTTGATACATTTGTAGATGATCTTCAGGACTATTATGAAAAACACAGATATTCCGTTTATAAATTCAACTGCTACTGCAAATCTCCACAGCAGAGAGAGCTTGTGAGAAAGGCTGTTGAAAACCTTCCTGTTTCAATTGCATACACGGAAAAACAATCCATTGAAATCTCCCCCAAAGGTATTTCAAAAGCATCCGGGTTGGAAAAACTCTGTGAATACCTGGGCATTACTTTAGCAGAATCCATTGCAGTAGGTGACGGAGACAATGATTTGGAGATACTGAAAGTTGCAGGACTTGCAGTTGCAATGGGCAATTCAAACAAAAACGTACTTACCACAGCAGATGTTGTTGTCAAAGACAATGACAACGGCGGATGCGCCCAGGCAGTCAGAGACTATCTGCTGTAATGACCTATTTTTCCTGATACCCTGGTTGTTTACCACTTTGAGAGTGGACACTGAAGTTGTTTTCAATGCTTTTGTGTTACCGAATTACATTTTTTAAAGAACAGTACTATTTCTTTGCCGGGGATTTTATTACCAAAAATGCATTTTCTTGATTTGGTATTATATTTTCCACGGTATTGCATTGCTTTTATGTTACCAAATTATATTTTTTCAAATTCAGTAATATTTTCTGCCTGACATTCTAACGGTTTGGCATTGCTTTTGTATTACCGAATTACATTTTTTCAAATTCAGTAATATTTTCTGCCTGAAATGATATTACCAAAAATGCATTTTCTTAATTTGGTGCTATATCTCTGAATGTCCATGTAATCAGATATTGGCGTTCAGTCTGTTTGCAAAATTTTCGTAATTTTTAATTTCTTCGGAACATCTGTTACGGAAACAGGCAGGAAGACTCAGATCCGAATAATTGCTGAGCTTTGATTTCATACTGTCCAATCCTTTTGCTGCAAGAACCTGTAACATTCTGTATTCATTATCTGTAAGTGTAAGTACCATATTGTACTCCTTTTCTTTCTTTACAACCCCATCTTACAAATATATACGTGGTTATAAACTCACCTACTTTCAATATTTTCATGATTGTGCTATGATATTGAATATAGGGAAAAACATATGGCAAGAATAAGCTTGATAGACAACATCTCCCGTATGTTGGAAATCATAAAACTCATGGCACGGGATGAAGGTACAACCGTAACGGAAATTTCCGAGAAGACCGGAATAGACCGTTGGACTGTAAAGAACATAATCAACAACCTTGAAAGTCTTGATACAGACGGCAGAGGGCTTTATATTCAGGAATTTAAATCTCAGGATGATAAACGGCAGACAATCTACAAGGTTCCCAAAAATAATCTGTGGACTCTTACTCTGCCGGGGATGAATCTTTCCGATGATGAAGGGCTTCTTCTGGCTCTGATGTTCAGTCAGAGTGAAACAAGCCCTATTCTCAAAGACTCGGCTGCAGGACTGAAGAAGAAACTGAATATGTTCAAGAATATGCAGAACTATCAGGTCATATCGGTTTCAGAAGCAAAAAAAATTGCAAGCCCTCAAACCAAACAGATTATTGTCAGCCTTTTGGACTCCATTAAAAACGACAGATGCATCCACCTGGATTACAAAGCCCTGCAAAGTGATATTGTAAAAAACTATATGCTTATGCCGCTGGGAATTTTCAGATATGAGACCGGCTACTATCTTGCAGCCCAAAAGCTGCCGGAAGGAGAATTCAGGACTTTCGGAATCGAGCGCATATCGGCATTGCCTGAGCTTGCAATATACAAGGGAAAGCGCCCTGAAAAAATCGACTACACGGAAAGACTTACAGACCCGTTCGGACCGTTTGACCACATTGATGAATTTAAAGCGGAACTTAAGTTCGATTCATTCTACGGACTTCTGAACATGGAACTTTCCTGGCCGGATGCAGTAAAAATTCAAAAGCAGCAGGATTCAAGCATAATCATGACTGCCAGAACAAGGTCTCATTCCGGCATAAGGGAATTCATACTCAAATACGGCAGCCATGTTTCCGTTATAGGCCCGAAATGGCTTAAAAATGAGATAAAAGAAGAGCTTGAAAAAACTCTGAAGTATTACTAGACATAAGTTGGGTATTATGTGTTAATATACACCTGTGGAGAATGTGTATATTGCAATAGATTTGAAATCTTTTTATGCCTCGGTGGAATGTGTTCAGCGCAACCTTAATCCCCTGACTGCAAATCTTGTAGTTGCAGATACTTCCAGAACGGAAAAAACAATATGCCTTGCAGTTTCTCCGTCTCTCAAAAGTTATGGAATTCCGGGACGGGCACGCCTGTTTGAAGTGATTGAAAAAGTAAAGAACATAAACGGTAACAGACTGTACTTTGCAAAGAATCACAGATTCTCAGGAAAGTCTTATGACAATGAAAAAATACTTGCAAATCCAAATCTTGAACTTGACTACATAGCAGCCAAACCGCGTATGGCTCTGTACATGAAAGTAAGCAGGCAGATTTACAACATATATCTGCGTTTCATAGCACCGGAAGACATACATGTTTACTCCGTAGATGAAGTATTCATAGATGCAAAACCGTATCTGAGAACTTACGGTACGGATGCACACGGACTTGCAATGAAAATGATTAGAACGGTTCTTGCAGAAACAGGCATAACCGCAACTGCGGGAATAGGTCCAAATCTTTATCTTTGCAAAATTGCAATGGACATTGAAGCCAAGCATATGAAGGCAGACAAAGACGGGGTAAGGATTGCATTTCTTGATGAAAAATCCTATAGGGGAAAATACTGGGGATATAAACCCATTACGGACTTCTGGCGTATAGGTCCCGGAATTGCACGCAGATTGGAAAAACACGGAATGCTTACAATGGGTGATGTTGCAAGAATGTCCGTAAATAACGAAGATCTTCTGTTCAGACTTTTCGGAGTCAACGCAGAACTTTTAATTGACCATGCATGGGGAATTGAAAGCTGTACTATGAAAGAAATCAAAAGCTACAGATCCCGCAGTACCAGCGTAAGCATAGGTCAGGTTCTCAAGTGCCCCTATCCTTATGAAAAAGCAAAAACAATTGTAAGGGAAATGGCTGACAGTCTTGCTCTTGAACTCAATGCAAGAAATCTGAAAACAAATCTGATAGTGCTGTATGTAATCTACGACCGTTCATGTCAGACCTGCCCTGCAAAAGGAAGTGTGCATACAGGTTCTTTTACCTATTCAGAACTTACAATATTGAAATGTGTAATGACATTGTTTGAAAAAATAACAGACCATGAATTATACGTACGCAGAATCAACATTGCAGCATGTAATACAACAGATGCAAAAGCATCCGAAATACAGAAAACTCTGTTTGACTTTTACTGTGCAGACAGCTGCGAAGCCTGCTGTGAAGACCGCAAAGACAGAGCGCGTCAGAAAGCAGTGCTGCAGATAATGAAAAAGTACGGAAAGAATGCAATATTGAAGGCTTCGGATTTACTGGAAGGAGCAACTGCAATAGAACGTAACAATCAGATAGGAGGACATAATGCCTGATTACTCGGATCTCATAAATTTAGAAAGACCTGATTCAAAATATCCCAAGATGAGTTTACTCAACAGAGCGTCTCAGTTTGCACCTTTTGCGGCGCTCAAAGAATAAATCCCAGAACAACGTACAGAATAAACGTAATGCTTGCAGCAATACAGATGTACGGCATCTGAGAGAAAGCATGATCTGTATTAGATATTGAACATGAGTTTGCAGACATAACCGTTGTGTCCGAATACACGCATGCCTGTGCACCGAATACTCCACCTGAAATAACGGCAGCCATTGTCATTGCCGTATTTGCGTTGCAATTCAGGGCAAGAGGCAGAATAATCGGCACAATCAATGCGCTTGTACCCCAGACACATCCTGTGGAAAAAGAAAGAAAAGATGCAACCAGAAAAGTAAAAGCAGGCAGCAATTGCATCTTCATCACAGGAGAAATCAAATCAATGATAAACTGTCCCATTCCCATCTGTGATGTAAGGTTTCTCAACATATAGCACCCCGTAAGAAGGAACAGTACATTAACAGTTTTAGCAAATCCTTTAACACATGATTCTGTAAATTCCGAGACCGTCATGATTTTCCGAGGAACGTACATAATCAGACAGACAGCAATTGAAGCAATAATACCGGTAAGAACTTCTTCGGAAACAACACTTACAAGAACAAGAACCGCAAGAGGTATCAGAAAATTCAGAAACGAAGAACAATCGGAATCAACTTTATTTTCATCACTTACGGATTCGGCTCTTTTCATGGCTCCGATTCCAGGTAAAAATCCCAGACAGAGAAGAATAAGAAACAGCATGACAATCATTGGATAAAACATGTATTTCATAACGGAAACATAAGAAGAGCAACCGTATTCCGAAAACATGTTTGTATAAAAAACTGCCCATGTAGAAATAGGTACGAGTATACATACAGGCGTACCTGTACAGTCAACAATAAAAGCAAGTTCTTTGCGCGGAATCTTCTTTTCGTCAAATGTTTTTTTCATACACAGACCAACGGTCATGACATTCAGATAATCATCAATGAAGATAACCAAACCAAGCAGAAATGCGGCAAATTTGCAAGAGGTTTCAGTCTTACAGAATTTACTGACGGTTTTTGAAAAACCCAACGTGCTTTTTGAAGTTTCAAACAAGCATGTAAGTGAACCGAAAAGCCCCAGGAGAAGCCAAAGCCATGTATTGTCCGTTACCTCTGCTACAAGTGTCTGAATCCATCCGGAAGCAAAACCTGTTTTAAAAAGAAAAATGCCGGCAACTACTGTTCCGGCATAGAGTGCCTGCATGCATTTTTTTGTTACAATTGCAAGGATTATCACAGCGATTGTAATGACAAATGCAACAAGACCCGAATTCATCTCAACAATTATTTTTTTATTTTTTCAGCCCGATGTAAATTGTAATCCTTAGGAGTATCAAACCTGTTATGATTTGTTTTACTCTCCGGTGTTTCTTTTATATCACCGGCTCTCTTAAGGGCCCAATGTGTAATTGAAGGTCCGAATATTTCATAAATGAATATACCGAACAGAATAATGTTTCTTATGATTTTTCCTTCCTGTATTCCAAGGGCTGCAGCCTGATTGCACATTCCTATTGCAACTCCGGCTTGCGGAAGAAGTGTAAGACCGAGATATTTGACAACATTGTCACCGCATCCGGTAATTTTGGCACTGAGGGATGAGCCCAAGTATTTACCTACAGATCTTGTAACAACGTAGATTGCACCGATTAAGACAAATACTGAATTCCTGAAAACACCAAGTTCAAGTTCAGCTCCGCTTATTACAAAAAACAGTGTATTCAGAGGAGTTGTCCACATATCTGCTCTGCTCATGATATCTCCTGATCTGGGACACATATTGCAGAATACAGTTCCCAACATCATACATACCAAAAGAGATGAGAATGATACCGTTACCTGTCCTATCTCAAATGAAATATTGGAAAGAGCGATTGTTAGAAAAACAAATGCTATTGTCATTGAAAGTCGGTTGGAATTTGAGTAAAACAGTTCCTCGATTTTTGAAAGGACAGTACCCATGATACATCCCAAAAGACATGATCCGACAATTTCAATTGCCGGGTTTACAATAACAGAAATCATATTGATTGACGAACTCAACAATGCCTGAGCAATACCGAATGAGGCAGCAAAAGCAACAAGTCCTACAGCATCATCAAGGGCGACAATAGGCAGTAACAGACTTGTAAGTTCACCATGAGCCTTGTACTGCTTTACAACCATAAGTGTTGCAGCAGGAGCCGTTGCGGTTGCAATGGCACCGAGTATTATAGCCACCGGTTGTGTAAGGACAGGAAGTTTTCCGAAAAAGATAAGTGTAAGCAAAACAAAGTCAACAATAAGCATTGCTGTTATTGCCTGCAGTATTCCGATAACGGTTGCCTGCTTTCCTATTCCCTTAAGCTGAGAAAGTTTGAACTCATTTCCTATTGAAAATGCTATAAATCCAAGTGCTACAGTCGGAATGAAGTTATAGTGTTCCAGTTCTTCAAACGAAGCAAATCCTATTCCCGGAATATTGAATTTTCCAAGACAGTACGGTCCCAGAATCAGTCCTGTTATAAGAAATACCGTAACATCAGGAAAATTAATTCCTGCTTTCTTAAAGATACGTGTCAGAAGCAATGCAAGAGCTAAAGCAGTTGCGATAGTCATTAATTGATCCATAACAAAAAACTCCAAAGCGTAAGTTATTAAGAAAAATCAAAATTGTAAACCCCTATTTATAAAATTATTGAATTGCCTGCGCCAATATTGATATAATCTGCGCAATATTCAATTTGGAGGAAAACTTATGCAGGCAATTGAAAATGCAATTTACCCCATTATTTGTAACTTCAACACCTACTTAAGCAACTATATTCTCGTATTCTTACTTGTTGCCGTAGGTCTTTGGTATTCAATCAAAACTCATTTTGTTCAAATCAGATGTTTTAAAGAAGGATTCGGACGTTTCTTCGGAGGAGTCAAGCTTAAAGGAGCCAAAGAAAAAACCGGCATGAGTTCATTTCAGGCTCTTGCAACTGCAATTGCCGCACAGATAGGTACAGGAAACATTGTAGGTGCTTCAGGAGCAATCCTTACCGGTGGTCCTGGTGCAATTTTCTGGATGTGGGTCATTGCATTCTTCGGAATGGCAACAATCTACGCAGAAGCAACTCTTGCAATCAAGACAAGAGAGTTGGATGAATACGGTCACTATCAGGGCGGTCCTGTTTACTACATCAAGACTGCTTTCAAAGGTCCTTTCGGAAAGTTCCTTGCAGGTTTCTTTGCAATTGCAATCATTCTTGCCGTAGGACTCATGGGTCTCATGGTTCAGTCAAACTCAATCGGATCAACAATGGAAAATGCTTTCGGAATTCCTTCTTGGTTTTCAGGTGTCATTCTTGTTGTGCTTTGTGCAATAATCTTTTTGGGTAACGTTCAGCGTCTTGCTTCTGTTACGGAAAAGATGGTTCCTGCAATGGCTGTTCTTTTCATAATAGGTTCATTTACTGTTCTTTTTGCAAATATTAAGGTTATTCCTCAGACATTCGGGCTCATTTTCAAATATGCATTTCAGCCGCAGGCAATAATCGGCGGTGCTTTCGGTGTTGCAATTAAAACTGCAATCAGCCAGGGTGCAAAGAGAGGTCTTTTCTCCAATGAAGCAGGTATGGGTTCCACACCTCATGCCCATGCTCAGGCAAATGTAAAAGATCCTCATGATCAGGCCGTTGTTGCAATGATCGGTGTATTCATTGATACATTCGTTGTTCTCACTCTCAATGCCTTGGTAATCATTTCAAGCCTTTATACAAAGGGCAATATTCTTGCAGACGGTACCATTCCGCAGTACATAGGCAAAGCAAATCTTGCACAAGTTGCGTTCGGTACGGTATTCGGAGAAAAGTTCGGTGCAATCTTTGTTGCAATATGTCTTTTCTTCTTTGCTTTTTCAACAATCCTGGGTTGGAATCTGTTCGGAAAAATTAATGCAATCTACATGTTCGGCAGAAAAAATAAAAAGCTGGCTGTAGTTATCTATTCTATCTTCGGACTTGCCTTTGTTTTCATCGGCACTCTTATTTCCAATGATCTTGTTTGGGAAATACAGGATATGCTGAATAACCTTATGGTCATTCCAAACGCAATTGCATTGTTTGCTCTTACCGCTCTTGTTGCTGCAAGTTGTCATTACGTTTCAAAGAAGAAATAATCTGTTGCACATATAATCATAACCACCGGTTCAACCGGTGGTTATGATTTAACATTGGAGGATGGCTTTATTTTTATTCGACAGTAAAAACCACTTCATCTGTCCAGATTCCGTTGGAGGAATCAGTAATTGTAATAACACCTTTAAGCTGAGTACCTGACTCGGCTTTTGTAATTACCCTAAATCTTGCGACTCCGTCATCTCCGCTTGAAAGATAACGGCACTTCAAACTATCTGTCAGAATCACAAACAACGGATCGTCACTTTCAAAGGCTATTGTAAGACCTCTAAGGTTTTCCGTACCGTTATTTCTGACTGTAAATTCAAAATCACACTGTTTTCCCTTTGTAAGAGAAAGACCTTCCTTATCCTTAATTTCAATGCTCTTACCTTCTTTGATAGTAGCATCTGCAGTAAAGATTGCATAAAGTGTCATATCACTCACAGGCATCTTAATTGTCTGCCCTGCTTTGTAATCAACTTTATCTTCTGTCAGACCCCAACCTTCAAAAATCACAGCCTTTGAAGGTCCGCTGATTTCAGGCAAATGAATTTCCGAACCGGGATTGGCAGTCATGCTGCTTGAATAAGAAAAATTATCTTTAGTACTTTCCAGTTTCAATACAGGATTGTAATAGCGACTGTTCTGATAAAGCCAGTTTGCAGTCTCATAATCATCTTCTTTAAGCTGAGCTGCGATCTCGGCTGTTCTTTCTTCTGTCAGACGCGGATATTGAAGGTTCTTCAATTCCTGTTTTGCCTTGCTGTATGCAGTTGCATCGTTTTTATCGTATGCAAGTTCAAGTTCGGCTCTGAGTTCTTCATATCTTTTTCCGAACTCTTCAATCTCTTTTTCATACTCTTCAATGGCTTTAGGTTTAGCAGGTGAGGAGGAAACCTCTTCCATGCTTACAGGATCTTCTGTTGTTTCCTTTTCTGCATTTGCAAAAGCCGATGCACCGATGAAAAGAAGAACAATCAAAACAATTGATATTTTTCTGAATGAATATTTCATTTCAAACCTCTTGACTGAAATTTAACAAAACTTCCGTCATAGGCAAAGCAATATGAGCAAAACTTCACATAAATGACACAAACGGAAATTTATCGTTTTGTTAACGCAATTTGGAATATATGGTTATGACTTCAAACTTATTGTTAATTGAAAAAACTGCATCTGAACTTTTCCACATCAATACCGTCAAGCCTTTTCAGCTGCTTGTTATGGATAGAATTCTTTCGCAAACACAAACCGATGAAGTCAAAAACCAGATTGTCATTCTTCCCACCGGTACCGGCAAAAGCCTCTGTTTTCTGCTTCCGGCATCAATAATCAGTAACCTTACCGTCATTGTCTACCCTCTTCTGGCCTTAATGAACGATCAGATAAAAAAACTTCAAGAGGCCAACATTGATTGCGTTTGTCTCAGAGGTGGTCAATCTAAAACCGAGAGAGATGAAATCTTCAAAAAACTTAAAGACGGCACAAAGATTATCATCACAAATCCTGAGACTTTGAATCAGGCTTCAATTCTCAGAAAGCTCAGGCAGTTTAAAACAGAACTGTTGGTCGTTGATGAAGCACATGTCATTTCGCAATGGGGTAAAGATTTCAGACCTGCCTACAATCAACTGTCAGATGCAGTCAAGGCCTTAAAGCCCCATCAGATTCTGGCTTTCACCGCCACGGCTTCTGATAACACAGTTTCTGTAATAGAAGAATGTCTTTTGCTTAAAGACCCTGTTGTGGTCCGTGGAGATGCAGACAGGGAAAACATTTTTTACAGTGCCTACCCTGCCTACGACAGGCTGTCAGCTATCCGGGAAATCCTTTCTTTCTGCAAAAGACCTGCCATAGTATTTTGCCCTGTAAGACATGAGACATACGATTTCTGTATTAAATTTAAGAGAATCATGCCTCAAATCCCTATGTTCTACTATCATGCAGGCCTTTCAAAATCAGAGCGTAAAGCTATTGAACAGGCCTTCATGGATTGTGATAACGGCATTCTCTTTGCAACGTGCGCTTACGGAATGGGTATAGATAAGAAGAATATAAGAACTGTAATTCACAGTTCCCTACCGGCTTCAATTGAGTCTTATCTTCAGGAATCAGGACGGGCAGGACGTGACAGAGAGAAAGCTTATGCCTATGTGATAATCACTCCAAAAGATTCTTCACCGTTGGCAGAGATATTCAGAAACAGGGAATGCAGACGTTATCAGCTTCTGAAGGCAATCGGGCAGGATAAGGAAACATGCACAGGCTGTGATGTGTGCAACAAACAGGTTATAGATTCTCTGTATGGAGAAAAACAGATTACTGCCTTGATAAAACGTTATCCTAATAAATACACTGCAAAAACTGCTGCCATGCTGTTATGCGGAAACAGAACAATTCATACACACAATCCTTTTTACAATGTTTTGGAAACAGAAGAGGAATTTGCAGAACGTACAATTGACAACATGCCTTTTGTAAAAAATCCCCAAGGCCGATTGAAATACTATCAAATGCCGTAAACAAAAAATAAGGCGGATAAAAAACTTATCCGTCTAGGCTACCCGAAATGTGTTTGCTATACAGCTCCACCTTAAGGATAATCAAAATTTAATACACTTTTGGAAAAGTACATCAATGTAAAAAAAAGGATCCGACTTGCGGACCCCTTGGTATATATGAAAGATACTCTGATTACAGAGCCTTTGTTACCTTACCTGCTCTGAGACATCTAGTACAAATATGAATTGTTCTAGGTGTTCCGTTCTCAAGCAAAGCCTTTACTGTAACAATATTCGGTCTGAATACTCTGTTTGTTGTGACGCCGATATGCTGTCCGACACCACCCTTCTTTTTAGCCTGACCTTTTCTAGGAACAACGTGTCCGCTAACAGTACCTTTTCCACAAATATCACATCTACGTGCCATATATATTCACCTCAAATAAATAACCTTTTGGAGCAACATTAAGCAAATTATCAGATTTACCAATTTATGTAAAGTCCTTCTTGACCCAATTCAGTCAATTTCTTATACTCCTACTGTTACGGGGCGTTGCCTAGCGGCTATGGCGCCTGCTTTGGGAGCAGGATATCGGAGGTTCGAGTCCTCTCGCCCCGAAGAGGGTGAGAGATAAGAACGACGATAAAAATCTGCGCAGCGGATTTTCTAACGTGTGAGAGTCCTCTCGCCCCGAAGAGCGTAATAAAACGGGCACCAATAGCTCAGTTGGATAGAGCATCTGCCTTCTAAGCAGAGGGTCATAGGTTCGAACCCTATTTGGTGTAAAACCCTACACTGTAAAGAATCAAACATTCTTTTGTGTAGGTTTTTTTATTGCACTGGTGCTAAAAGGGTATGCGTCAAATCGTTGCTCGGTTTCTGAGATAAACAATCTTGCAATAATATTATGGAGAGTGCATTAAACGCGTTTACCACGCAGATTGTAAACTTCAGTTCTTGGCTGACTATCTTTTAAGAAGGAATTATCGGAATACTTAAAGAATAAACATCATCAGGACACAAATCTTGTCCATCTGACCAGCATACAGTAAATCCATCGGTTGTAACCATCTTAAAGTAATCCGTATCTTTGAGTTTGCCATACCATGAACCCTGAATATATGGCTTTACATCAAACTTTTTTACTTCACCATTATCGAATTCTATAACAAGAAAATAATTATCAACAGATTTAACTTTTATTGCAGTTGGTCGTAACATCTCAAAGTTGTCTCCTACTTTAAAGGATCTATCTTAAAGAATCCTTCTCCTTCACTGAGCATTTGCCAATTTGCTTTTAACTCGGCTTCATGAATTGCCATCCAAGCTTCTAACATCTTTTGTTGTTTTGATGGAAAACTCCCTTCTAATAATTCTCCATCAAGTGCAATTACAACTTCTGAATCTCCATATATAGCATGAATATGAGGCTTATGAAGTTTCCCACCTTTCTCATTTTGCATTCAAACTATTATTCCAAAGAACATTGATAATTATCCAGTGTTGTCGTTGATTGTGAAATTTAGCAGTGACAATCGCTTTTAATGGTCAAAGTCGGAAAAAATGGTTCAGAGGAAACTATCTTCCGTAATTTGGTACTAAGTTCTCCGCATTATTTCATTGCTTTTGTATTACCTAATTTCA
>JAZLMO010000036.1:0-14499 GCA_045598675.1 Sphaerochaetaceae bacterium | reverse complement strand
AATAATCCTATGGAAGAAAATGGAAATTATATTATTACGCCTTCGTCTAAGAAGACCAGACTGAAGAATCAGATTAAGAGCGTGTTCACAAAACCATATAACATTATGTGTTTTCTGATTATCATTGCTCTTTCTTATCTGATCTTGGTTCCGCTAGCTGAAATAATCATCAAATCTTTCTCATTGGCAAAAGTTGATGTTAAAGCAGTGAAGGGGAGCCATACGGGAATGTTCACATTCTACTATTGGGGTAAAATATTCTGCAGTCAGATATCAGCAAATGTTTTCTTTAAACCTCTTGCTCATTCTCTGATAGTAGGATTTTTTACATCACTGTTTGCAATTATCATCGGCGGATCCTTGGCTTGGCTTATGGTCAGATCAGATCTGCCGCATAAGAAGTTTTTTACTTCAATTTTATTGGTCCCGTACATGTTGCCATCCTGGGCACTGGCACTGTCATGGAATGTTATATTCAGGAATACCCACGTAGGAGGAAATCCGGGATTTTTGAATTATTTTGGAATTATGATTCCAGACTGGCTTGCATACGGACCTGTTCCAATTATTGCAGTACTTACTCTTCACTATTACGCATACACATACCTTCTGGTATCGGCATCTTTAAAGTCAGTCAACTCTGAAATAGAAGAGATGGGAGAAATAATCGGAGCAAGTAAGATTCAGATTATCAGAAAAATTACTTTCCCTTTGGTTTTACCTTCTATTCTCTCTGCTCTTATTCTCACATTCTCAAAGGCAATAGGAACATTCGGAGTACCTTCAATGCTGGGAATGAAAGTAGGTTATAACACAATCTCTACAATGGTACGCTCAACCATTAACAGCACTCAGGCAAACTTGGGATACACAATAAGTCTCATGCTTGTAACAATCAGTGCAATATTTATCCTTGTCAATCAGGCAGTAATAGGAAAAAGAAAAAGTTATGTAACCATGACAGGAAAAGGATCAAGAGCAAATCCTATTCCTCTGGGAAAAGCAAAAACTCCTATTCTGATTGTGCTTTATCTATTCGTAATACTGTGCGTAATAATGCCTGTTGTTCTTATGGTTTATCAGACACTTATGATGAAGATAGGAAACTACAGTTTTTCTAATCTTACGCTTCATTACTGGATAGGAAAAGGCAGACCGGATATTTATGAAGGACTTGACGGTGTTCTCAGAAATGAAAGAATCGGACTATGTCTTTGGAATACAATTAAGCTTGTTGTCTTTACTTCAATTTTTGCAACTCTTCTCGGACAGATGATTGGTTATGTAAATGCCAGAGGAAGAAAACTCAGAAGCGGAAAAATAGTTGAACAGCTTGCATTTATTCCATACCTGATTCCGTCAATCTCTTTTGGTGCAATGTACCTTACGATGTTTTCAAAGCCGACAAAGATTTTTGGAATTACCGTAATTCCGGCACTGTATGGAAGCTTTGTACTTTTGGTTCTTGTTTCAGCGGTAAAACATATTCCGTTTGCATCACGTTCCGGTACTTCTTCAATGCTTCAGATTTCAGAGGATCTTGAAGAATCAGGTCAGCTTGCAGGTGCATCATTCCTTACAAGAATTAAGAGAATAGTACTGCCTCTTGCAAAGCATGGTTTCATGTCAGGTTTCATGCTTGTATTTATTTCAATCATGAAGGAACTTGACTTAATAGTTCTGTTGATGAGACCTGACCAATATACTCTGTCTTATCTTGCTTACTGGTACTCGGTAGAAAGCTGGACGCAGCCTTCTAACTGCATAGCAATTATAATGTTTGTACTTGTATTTATAGCAAACTGGATTTCAAACAAATTTTTCAATGCCGATTTGGCCGGCGGTTTGGGAGGCTGATATGAGCGAAATTATTTTTAAAGATATAGATAAATATTACGGTGATAACCACGTTTTAAAATCCGTAAATCTTAAAGTTGAAGATGGGGATTTTCTTACTCTTCTGGGACCGTCAGGTTGTGGAAAAACAACAATGCTCAGATGTCTTGCAGGTCTTGAAAATCCTCAGCATGGAGTAATATTAATAGATGGAAAAGAAGCTGTAAATGCAGAGAATGCCTACTATCTGTCCCCGTCAAAACGTGGGTTGAATCTTGTTTTCCAGTCTTATGCACTCTGGCCTCATATGACGGTATTTCAAAATGTTTCATTTGTTCTTGAAGTTCAGAAATATGCAAAATCACAAATAAAAGATCTTGTAAATCAGGCTTTGGATAAGATGCAGATTCTTCAATATGCAGACAGATATCCATCAGAACTTTCCGGCGGTCAGCAACAACGTGTTGCCATTGCCAGAGCTATTGTTTCAAAGCCGGGACTTTTGCTATTGGATGAACCTCTTTCAAACCTTGATGCAAAACTCAGGGTTGACATGAGAGAGGAGCTTAAGAGACTTCATAAAGAACTTGGAACAACCGTTGTTTATGTTACTCATGATCAGGTTGAAGCCCTTACAATGTCTACAAGAATTGCAGTCTTCTTTGAGGGTGTTCTGATGCAGTGTAATACTCCTGAAGTGATATACAAAAATCCTTCATGTATTAAAGTTGCTGATTTTATCGGAAACCCTAAGATTAACTTTGTTCAGGCAAAGGCTCAGGCAATGGGCTCAACTCTTGAAACTGAAAGCTCTCTTGGCAAGATGGTATTCTCCGAAGGATATCATGGCAAAGACGGTAAATTTGATGTTGTTTTAGGAATCAGACCTGAAAACATCAGTATTGTTGAAAACGGAATAGATGCCAGTGTAGTTTCTTATCAACCGGCCGGTTCTGAAACTCTTGTACGAGTTGCTGTCGGTAACGACAAACTCATGGTGAAGGTAATCGGAACCAAGAGTTTTACTGTCGGTGAAAAAGTGAAAATAAAAATTGCAGAAGATTCTGTAAATGTATTTGATAAAGAAAGTGAGAATCTTATTAAAGATTCTATAACTGAATAATAAAAAGAGGAGAGAAAGATAATGAAGAAAACATTAGCTATCTTGATGATCTTGTTTGTTATGGTATCTGTTTTTGCAAACGGAAATACAGAATCCAAAACTGACGAGATTTCACAGTCAGAACAGTGGGCTATTGATAATGGTCTGTATCTTGATGAAGGAATGGATGTTCTTTACGAAAAAGCCAAAGCAGAAGAAGGAAGTATGATTGTATATACTATTTCTTCAAGAACTGAGAAAGTTGCAAAGGCTTTTATGGAAAAGTTCCCTGGAACAAATGTAACAGTCTATGAAATTTCATCAGACGAGCTTAAGGAAAAGTTCCAGAGAGAGTATGAAGCAGGTCTTGAAGGTGCTGACCTTATTCACTCAAAGGAAGTTCTCGGTGATTATATTGCTGACTTCTTCAATGAAGGAATTCTTCACAGCTATATGCCTAAGTCAATTTACGGAAGTATTGATGAAAAGTATAAGACAATTTGTCCTTTCATCATGGAAATCCAGGCATGGTTCTACAATACAGAATCAGGCAAACCTCTCACAAACTGGTGGCAGTTGACAACTCCTGAATTCACCGGAAAATTTGTCATTCAGGATGCTGCAGATAATTCTGCTTACCTTGGTGTTTATACAACACTTGTTCAGCATGCTGATGAAATGGCTGCTGCATACAAAGATCTCTTTGGAAAGGACATAGTTCTTGATAAAGATGAACCTAATGCCGGTTATGCTTTCATCAAGAGAATGCTTGCAAACAAGCCGATTATTGCCGATTCTTCAAACGAAGTTGTTGAACTCACAGGTACAAAAGGTCAGGCAAAACCTCCTGTAGGATACGGTTCTTCTGTTAAGGTAAGAAATGCAGATTCAAAGGGTTGGGCACTTTCTTATAATCTTGACGTTAAGCCAAGCACAGGTATGTACATCATGAACTTCCTTGGTATTGTCAATAATTGTAAGCATCCTAATACAGCCAAGATGTTTGTTATTTACCTCATGGGTGAAGCAGACGGAAAAGGTCCTGGTTACAAGAGTTATGGAACAGAAGGTACTTGGTCATTCAGACCTGAGAACCCTGCATCAGAAGGCAATATGCCTCTTGCAGATGCTCTCAGCCACGTATTCGTTCCTGATTTTGATTATATCTATAATCATCATATTGAAGTCAGAGACTACTACATTGCTCATCTTCAGTAATAGATACAATGTAAAATTCAGTTGACAGTCTAAGACTGTTATCATAAAACGGCATAGATCAGATAACTTAAATGCTATCGTCTATGCCGTCTTTATCAAAGGTTGAATATATGAAAGAAGTTTATGAGTTTTTGAAAAAAGCCGGTACATATTACCTTGCAACAACAGAAGGAAACCAACCAAGGGTAAGACCTTTTGGAACCATTGACCTTTTTGAAGGTAAACTATATATACAGACCGGAAAACGAAAAGAAGTTTCAAAGCAACTTAAGGCAAATCCTAAAGCAGAAATTTGTGCATTTGTTGACGGTAAGTGGCTCAGACTGAGCGGAACTCTTACAGAGGATGACAGGAGAGAAGCCAAAAAGCATATGCTGGATAATTATCCTGAGTTGAGAAGAATGTACAACGAAGATGACGGCAATACACAGGTATTTTATTTTGAAAATGCAACAGCAGTGTTCTCTTCATTTACAGAACCTTCCAGAACAATAAAGTTTTAATCAATTCTCTTGCAGGTTTATGAAAATTGAATCTGTCTTTGAAACTTGCGTTCTGTATCGTTGATTTTCAGAGCCGCCTTTTTTTCTTAAGAATTCTCCATAGAACTGTAAATCCGACAGTAGCTATTGCAAATATTAATGTGTTTGTATAGCTTTGGGAGTATAACGCTGTAATAGTGAAAAATATATTCAATATTGCACACAACAGACAAATTATTGAAAGAATCCAGTATAAAACCGAATGAGCCTTCCTTTTTGATAAAGAGGGAAGAAGATTTGAAGAGTTTATTTGGGAATAGGAATCGGAATCATTTATATTCTGTTCCGCTTTTCGCTTATATCTTCTGTAAAGAATGTAGGCCCAAAATAATACTTCATCCAAGTTGTCGTTGTTATTTGAATCAGACATTTTTAAAACCTTATTACCATTTGTGAAATCTGAATAGTAAATAAAAAATAATAATTGTAATAGGTGACATGTTTAATACTCTCTTTTTTAATCAATTGTTGTGGTGATTGCAAAAATCACAGTCAGAATCATCTTCTCCGCCATCCCATTCACCGCAGTTGTCACAGTACTCCCAGTCTTCAGGTGCATTACTGTCTATCATTATTATATCAGAGCCGAATAGGGAATTGCTTTCAATTGTAATTGTTTCCCGGCCAAGATTATCTTCCTGAACAGTACCAATTTTATGACCGTTTTTAACTATTATCGGTGCTCCGGACCAATCCGTGTCTGATTCACCGATTATTTTGCCATGAGCATCATAATAGGTTTTATTGCCCCAAAAATCAGTTTTTACTTTATATTTCTCCATAAGATTCCTCAGCTAATTCATATTATAGAGGATGATATGTGGTTATTAGTCTACATAAACAGAAAAAAGCAGACCGTTCAGATCTGCTTTTTGATGACGACGGTAGGATTTGAACCTACGACAACCTGCGTGTAAGGCAGGGGCTCTCCCGCTGAGCTACATCGCCGAACCTTGGAAAATGTACCAAATCAAGGGGAAAGTGTCAATATTTTTTCTTTTTTTGATGTTAAACAACAAATTTGGAGAATACTTCTTTTTTTTAGGTTAGGGTGTTAATATGTATGCATAAGACAGGAGACTGATATGTTGTTGAAAGCAAAAGAACTGAGAATTGAAGCAAAAAAAGTCCTTTGTAAGAGATATTGGTGGACAGTATTGGCATCATTTGTTTCTACATCATTTGCTTTGGTTTTAGCTTATATTCTTGACAAGATTTCATGTTGTTTTTTGTGCCCGTTTTGGTGCTGCAGCATAGTACTTGCACTTATTATTCTGTTTGCATTTGTTATTGTTGTTCTCACAGCCTGTACAGGATTGGGTTTCACAAAGTTTGCACTCTGTCTGCATGCAGATGAGAGAAAACCATCATTGGATGTATTGTTTGATTATTGTATAGAATACAAATGGAAAGCCTTGTGGCTTGACACCCTAATAGATTTGAAGATATTGGCATGGAGCCTTCTGTTGATTGTTCCCGGAATTATTGCAGCAATCAGATATTCTCAGGCAAAGTTCATATACGCAGAAAATCCTGACATGAGTGTTTCTCAGGCAATTGAAGAAAGCAAGAATATGATGAAGAACCAGAAGTGGAATTATTTCTGCTTTGTAATCAGTTACTTCGGATGGTTTGTACTATCCTGCATTATCCCGTTGATAGGACCGATACTCTTAATGCCTTATTTTGAAAGCGGATGTTCAGCATTTTATCTGAACAGAAAGGCCGGTGAAAATGCCTGATAAAAAAGCAGTTGAACAGATAGAGAAAGAAATAGGAAACGCAAGACTCATGGCCGTCTCAAAAACAAGAAGTCTTGATGAAATCATGCAGGTATACAGCATGGGACTCAAACTGTTCGGTGAAAACCATGTACAGGAAATTGTTGCAAAGTTTTCTGCAGGAAAACCTGAGGACATGGAAGTTCATATGATAGGGCATCTTCAGTCAAACAAAGTCTCAAAAGTCGTAGGACTTGTTGATATGATTGAAAGCGTTGATTCATTCTCTTTACTTGTCAAAATCAACAATGCATGTGAAAAGATTGGCAAAGTAATGCCTGTGCTTCTGGAACTGAATACCAGTGGAGAAGAAACAAAAAGCGGTTTTGAAAATGAAGAAGAACTGCTTGAATGTCTGAAAAAGTCATTGGAATTGAAGAATGTTGTTGTGAAAGGACTTATGACAGTAGGCCCTGTAACAAGTTCTGAAGAATTGACAAGAGCGGCATTCAGAAAATTGAAAACACTTTATGACAAATGCGGACTGTCTGTTCTTTCAATGGGAATGAGCAGTGATTATAAAATCGGAATAGAAGAAGGTTCTACACAGGTCAGAATAGGAACCAAAATCTTCGGAGAAAGGGTATATGTTTAAAAAGGCTGTAGTAATAATACTTCTCATAGCCATTTGTTCCTCATCTCTGTTTGCTCTTGATATGAGTAATGCAGAACCGTATGAAAAAGATGAATTCCCGAAGTGGGAACTCAATCTCAGAAGAACTGAAATCATCTTTTTCGGAACTATACCGTTGGCATATCCGTTAACTTCACTTGCATGTGAATTGACCAATAAGAATCTGGACTTTTGGGATAAGGTCGGAGTATCTGCCGCTGTAGCCGCAGGAGTTGCACTGACAGATGTTATTCTGGGTATAATCAAGAACAAATGAGAGTTGAAAAAAGCTACGAATTCAACGCAATTACTCTTGAAGGAAAACAGAGAGTTGATGCTTTTCTGGCTTCAAAGATTGAAGGTCTGTCACGAAGTGCACTTACAGGCAAGGATTGTGAAATTTATATCAACGGAGAAGCGGCAAAGAAAAGTGACAATGTCAAAAACGGAGATAATGTATCACTGTTTTTTGTTGCACAGGTATTTGACAAAGTTGAACCGGAAGATATCAAACTGGATATTCTTTACGAAGATTCATCCATGTTGGTAATCAATAAAGCCCAGGGAATGGTTGTACATCCCGGAGCAGGTAATATTCACGGAACAGTTGTAAATGCTCTTGCTTACAGGTACGGACAGGAATTCATAGATTCAATGGCTGATGAGTGTGATATTTCCAGACCCGGAATTGTTCACAGACTGGATAAAGATACAAGCGGAGTTTTGGTAATAGCCTTGAATGCACAAGCACATGCAAATCTTGCCGCACAGTTTCAGAACAGGGAAATAAAAAAGTATTACTACGCACTATGTGACGGCTTCTTTCCTAAAAGAGATGATTTTGTAGAGTGTCAGATAGGACGTGACAGATATGACAGAAAACTTTTTGCCGTAGTACCAAGCGGAGGAAAGTATTCCAAAAGTCATTATACTGTAGAAAAACAATATGAAAAATGTGCCTTGGTGAAAATCAGAATCTACACAGGCAGAACACATCAGATAAGGGTTCATATGAAAAGTACAGGTCACCCTGTTGTAGGTGATGTACTTTATAACAACCACCTGTCACGTTTTGAAGGAAAAACACTCATGCTTCACAGTTACAGCCTTGAAATTGCACATCCTGTTACAGGAAAAATCATGACATTCAAAGCTCCTCTTCCGGAAAGATTCAATTTTATCGAAAAGGAAAATTCATGAAGGGAAGTGTGCTCAGATCAATTAACAATATTTACTCTGTAAAAGGAACAGACGGACAGATTTACAGTTGCAGAATCAAAGGCAAAAAACTCGAACAGGCAAAAGGGGAATACAATCCCATTGTTGCCGGAGATGTTGTTGAGTTTGATGTAATAAGTTCTACAGAAGGAATGGTAACTCACAGAGAAGACAGAAGAAGTGAATTTGCGCGTTGGAATGTAAAAAGTCAAAGCAATCAAACAATCTGCGCAAACATGGATATGGTAGTATGCGTATGCTCGGTTGAAAGCCCTCCTTTCAGACCAAGATTCATTGACAGGGTAATTGCATGTTGCAGAAATGTACCGGTTCTGATTTGTATGAACAAGTCCGATATTCTGATGACGGAAGATGAATTTGAAAGATTTGCACTTTATAAAAAACTTGGATTTGACATTGTAAGCGTATCATCCCATACAGGCGAGAACATTGACAAACTCATAGATAAAATCAAAGGCAGAACCGTATCATTTGTAGGTCAGAGCGGAGTAGGAAAAAGCTCTCTTGTAAATGTACTTCTGGGTGTAGAACAAAGAGTAGGTGATGTAAGTGAAAAATACAACAGGGGTTGTCACACAACAAACCATGCTCTTGTAATTGAAGGAAAAGTTTTTACAATCATAGATACTCCGGGATTCAGGGAAATTTCAGTTCCTCATGATGACGTACACCTTGTTGCAAAAGCATTCCCTGAATTTGAAGAATGCAGATGTACTTATGACTCATGTCTTCATGTTAACGAACCCGGGTGCAGAGTAATTGAAAAAGTTAAAAACGGAAGTATCAATTCTGACAGATATGAAAGCTATCTGAGAATACTTCAGAGTATGGAAGAAAGACTTCCCGTATGGAGCAGAAATGTTCAGAAGAACAGCAAGTGATTTAGGACTGGATGAAGTTCTTGAGACAGTTGCCTCCAATGCATTGAGTGTACAGGGAAGCAATGCTGTCAAAAGAGCAATTCCTTTGTATGAAAAAGAACTCTATATCAACAGACAAGAAAAAGTAACATCTGTCATCAATGCTCAGATAAAAGCGCAGACAGCGCAATTGCAGGTAGAAACTTTTCCTGATATTACTGCAGCATTTGACTTTATATTGCAAAACCCCACAGGTGCTTTGGTAGGAACAGTAATATATGATGTAGGACAGTACATCAGAAGCGCAATTCTGTTGGAAAAACTTTTCAGGCTTGAAAACATAACAGATATCGTTGAAGAACCGGATGAAGAACTGTGTTATCTGAGTCAGAAAATATTCAAGATACTTGAAAGCAACGGAGAAGTTAAAGAAAACTATCCCAGTGTCAGAGCACTCAGGGAAAAAGCAGAAGCCAAGAGAATAGAAAGAACAAAAGTTGCCGCACAGTTACTGAAGGAAAACAACAGCATGATGAACGGAGACAATGCCGTTCTTAGAGACGGAAGATTGGTACTTCCTGTCCGTAATGACATGCATGCAAAAATTGACGGATATGTTCAGGGATGTTCCCAAAGCGGAGTAACCGTTTTTATGGAACCTTTCAGACTTGTTGATATGAACAACGAAGTCAACATGGCTCTTCAGGAAATTGAAATTGAAATTGCAAGACTACTTAATTCTCTTACCTCAATGATAAGAACTTCTGAACGGAAATTGAGGATTCTTGTATCTCAGATAACAGAAGCAGATTTCCTATATGCTTTTGCAAAATGGGCTCATAACAACAACTGCTGCAAAGTGCTTTTAAATGATGATTTTTCCTGCAATCTCATAAAAGCAAGACATCCTCTTCTGAAAGAAAAGTGTGTTCCCATTGACCTTTCAATTGAAAACAGTTTAAAAGCAGTTGTTCTCACAGGACCTAATGCCGGAGGAAAAACAGTTACAATGAAAACGGTAGGACTGTTTTCACTGTTGAATCAGATATGCGGATACATTCCTGCATCCGACGGGTCATCACTTGCTTTGTTTGACCGGGTATTTACGGATATTGGAGACGACCAAAGTATAGAAAACCAGCTCTCGACATTCAGCGGACATATGAAATCAATCAGCTTTGTATTAAGATCAGTTACTGAAAATTCACTTGTGATTTTAGATGAACTGGGAAGCGGAACAGATCCACAGGAAGGAGCCGCTCTTGCACGGTCGATTCTGGAATATTGTACTAAACGTGCTCGTCTTACACTTACAACAAGTCATCATGGTGTTCTGAAGCAGTATGCATACTCTTCACAGGATGTTCTGAATGCTTCAATGGAGTTTGATGAAAAAACTCTGGAACCCACATTCAAGGTTATCAACGGATTGCCCGGAGAAAGTCATGCAATTGATACAGCAATAAGAATGCATCTTCCCAAATCAGTTACATCAAATGCAAGAAAATACATGGGAAAAGAAGCAGTTAAAATCAGCTCAATAATCAGAGGACTTGAACAGAAGAGAAAAGAAGCTGATGACAATGCTGAAGAAATCCGAATCAGACTTGATGAAGTAAAAAAACAGCAGAACCGGTTGTCTGAGAAAGAAAGAAAACTTGCATCTTATGAGAATAAGTTACGTAAGGAACAGCTGCGTGATTTTGATGAATTTGTAAAAGAATCAAGAAGAGAGCTTGAAGGACTGGTTAAAGAACTTAGGGAAGGTGAAATCACCAAGGAAAAAACCAAGAAGGTAAAAGAGGAAATTCTCAAGCTTGAAAAACTCAAAAGTGCAAAAGAAGAAGAAATCAGGGAACGTGAAAAAGAACTGGACCTTCAGGACTATGAGGAACTGCTTCAAAGTGCGGAAAATGTTCAGCTGAAAGCCGGAATGGATGTACTTTGCGGTCAATATAAAAGAGAAGGAACCGTAATAAAGGAAGCAGGACGGGGAAAATGGATTGTTGCCATAGGACCTATGAAGTTTACTTTCAAGGAAACGGAGTTATCTGTTCCAAGACGTACAATGGAGAAAAAACTCTATGCTTTTGAATCAGGTTCTAAAATTCCTCAGCCTAAACTGAATCTTGATTTACGGGGAATGAGGCTCCTTGAGGCACTTGAAGCCATTGATGATGAAATTGAAGCCTGTTGTATGCACGGAATCAGGAACTTTTCCATTGTCCACGGTTACGGAGACGGAATTCTGTCAACGGGTATTCATAAACATCTGAGGATGAACGGACTTGTTGAAGATTATCATTTTGCACATCCTGATGATGGCGGACAGGGAAAGACTTATGTTAACCTGAAGTGAGAGAATATGGGAAAATTTACACTGACAAATTTAAAAACCGATAAAGTTAGAACATACGAAGCCGAAGATGTCAAAAAGGCTATTATCGATATGCGCTTCAAGCTTGATTTGGGAACATTCGAAGATGCAGAACTTCAATCGGAATATGAGAAAACAGGTCTTGAAGTGTACAGATTTGATGTTGTTGAGGAGCCCCCTGCACCCGGAGAAGATTTAAGACAGGATTTTGAAGATTTTATTACGGCTTTAGATGCACTCAATGATATGGCACAACAGATGTGGGATGCAGGGATGAATGAAAAAGCCTGTCTGACAGATGCCCAGATTTATGAATCTTCCAGAAAAATACTTGGAGAAGCCCATCCCGGTACGCTCAAAGCCATGCATAACTACGCTTTGGGACTTGCAAAAACAGGAAGAAATGAAGAGTCGGCTGAAATTCTGAACAAATATGTTGATATTATCGAAAAGATAAAAAGTGAAAATCAATAAATTTATACTGATTTTATTTATTTGTTGATTACAGAAATAATTAAATATAGAAAAAAAACATAAAAAAGAGTTTGCCTCTATGGTAATATCTCCTTATAATATAGCTTTGTTGGTTTGAGGTAAAATATGGAACTCCAGATTAAAGATTTAGTTGATTCTATCAAAAAAGACGGAATAGATGCGGCAAAGAAAGAATCGGATAAGATTATCAAGCAGGCTCAGGAAAAAGCTGATGCTATTGTAGAAAAGGCTAAAGCTGAAGCTGAAAAGATTTTCGAAAACAATAAAAAGGAAATTGAAATTCTGAGAGAAAGCGCTTTTGTCAGTGCACGCCAGGCAAGAAGGGACGCAGTGCTTTCATTTAAATCGGAAATAGAAAAACAATATCAACGAATTCTGACTCAGAATGTAAAGAATGCCCTTGATGATAAAGCACTCTCTTCAATGATCAAGGCTGCAATATCAGACAGGGATGTATCTGAACTTACCGCTGAAGTTTCCGAAGTATCGGAAACATTAAAATCACAGCTGGCGGAAGAAATCAAAAACGGTCTTGAAATCAAACCTGTAAAAAATATAGATGCCGGTTTCAGAATTGCTGCAAAAGACGGTTCGGGATTCTTTGACTGTACAGATGATGAAATTGCAAAAATGCTCATGCCGTTTTTCGGTGATATGAATATCTGACGGAGTAGACTGTGGCTTCTTATTATTATTTGATTTCAAGTCTTCCGACATTAAAGACAGATGCTCCCATGCCGTTCAGCTATGATGAATTTCTTTCCATGTGCGTGAATGCAGTGAACAACAATGTTTTTTATTATCTGAAAAATCTGTCCCTGACATCGGAAAACGGACCTCTTGTCAGACAGTGGGGGATTTTCTATAACCATTTGATGAAGTCTCTTGAGAAAGTAAGAACTTTGAAGTTGGGAAAACCGTTTAATGAGAATGTTGATAAAGATGAACTTATAGATAAGGCTGTTGAAGCTGCAATGTCTGCAGATAATCCGCTGATAGCTGAAAAAATACTGCTTAAATGTCAGTTTGATTATTTGGACAGCCTTGTGGCAATGCACAGCTTTGATGATTATGTTCTGTTCGGATATGCAGTAAAACTCAAATTGCTTGAAAGACAGACTGTATTTGACAATGAGAATGGAAAAGAAGAATTCAAAAGACTGTTTGAAAATATTCAGCAGCAGATTCTCAGCACATAAACGGAGAAAACTATGGATATTAAAAAAGGTTATGTGACCGGCGTTAACGGAAACATGGTTACAGTAAAATTTGATACCTCAATAACAAAGAACGAAGTAGGTTATATTCTTGTAGGAGATACAAAACTAAAAGGTGAAGTAATCAGGGTTAACGGCGATACTGCCAGTATGCAGATTTACGAGATGACAAACGGAATCAGGGTTGGTGATATTGCCGAGTTTACCGGAGAACTGCTTTCCGTAGAACTTGGTCCGGGTCTGCTTTCCCAGGTTTATGACGGACTTCAGAATCCTCTTCCGGAATTGGCATCCCAGTGCGGCTTTTTCCTTCAGAGAGGTGTTTATCTTAATCCTATTCCCGATAAAGATTGGGAATTTACTCCTTGTGTAAAAGCTGGAGATAAGGTCAGAGGCGGAGATGCAATAGGTTCTGTTCCTGAAGGACTTTTCAATCACAGAATCATGGTTCCTTTTGAACTTTCCGAAGAAACATGGACTGTAAAGAACATAGTATCAAAGGGTGTTTATAACGTAAGAGCAAAAATTGCAACGATTGCAGATGAAAAAGGAAATGAAAGAGACCTTACAATGGTTTTCTCATGGCCTGTTAAAAAAGCAATCAACTGTTATGAACAGAGACTCAGGCCGGATGAGACCCTTATTACAAAAATAAGATGTATTGATACATTCCTACCTATAGCAAAGGGCGGTACTTTCTGCGTTCCGGGACCTTTCGGTGCGGGAAAAACAGTTTTGCAGCACATGGAAGCTGAAAATGCCGAAGTTGATGTAGTAATTGTTGCTGCATGCGGAGAAAGAGCCGGAGAAGTCGTAGAAGTACTTAAGGAATTCCCTGAACTAACTGACCCTAAAACAGGTCGTTCTCTCATGGAAAGAACAATTATCATCTGTAATACATCTTCAATGCCTGTTGCAGCCAGAGAGGCATCTGTTTATACGGCAATTACAATGGCCGAATACTACAGACAGATGGGTCTTGATGTTCTGCTTCTTGCAGATTCCACAAGCCGTTGGGCTCAGGCTATGAGAGAAATGAGCGGAAGACTTGAGGAAATACCTGGAGAAGAAGCATTCCCTGCTTATCTGGAATCATACATTTCGGCTTTCTATGAAAGAGCCGGAAAAGTAAAATTAAGAAACGGAGAAATTGCATCTGTCACTGTAGGCGGTACTGTATCTCCTGCTGGCGGAAACTTCGAAGAACCTGTTACTCAGG
>JAZLMO010000035.1:0-12048 GCA_045598675.1 Sphaerochaetaceae bacterium | reverse complement strand
AAGCTCACAGGTATGTCAATGAGAGTTCCTACTCTTGATGTTTCTGTTGTTGACCTTACAGTAAATCTTGCAAAGCCTGCAAAGTATGAAGAAATCTGTGCTGCAATGAAGAATGCCAGCGAAGGAGAACTCAAGGGTATTCTCGGTTATACAGAAGATGCTGTTGTTTCTTCTGATTTCCTCGGTGACACAAGAACTTCTATTTTCGATGCAAAGGCCGGTATTGCACTTACAGATACATTCGTAAAGGTTGTATCCTGGTATGATAACGAAATCGGTTATTCAAACAAGGTTCTTGATCTTATTTCTTACATGAAGAAGGTCAACGGTTGATTTTAATCAAATATTATTTCAGGCACGCCGAAAGGTGTGCCTGTATTTTCTGATACAGAGGTTTTATTATGGTATTGAACACAATCAGAGATGCTGATTTGAAGAACAAGAAAGTTCTTATTCGTGTTGATTTCAATGTCCCTTTAAAGGACGGTGTTGTTAAGGATGCTACAAGAATTACCGCAGCACTTCCTACAATTAATTACATTCTCAATCAGAGCGGTACATCACTGGTTGTCATGAGTCATTTCGGAAGACCTAAAGGACAGAAAAATCCTGATTTTTCAATGGTGCCTGTAGGAAAAAAGTTTGAAGAACTTCTCGGAAGAAAAGTAAAGGTTGCTTCCGATGTAATAGGTTCTGAAGTCAGAAAAGAAGTTGAAGCTCTTAAGGCTGGAGAAGTTCTTTTACTTGAGAACTGCCGTTTTTATCCTCAGGAAGAAGAAAATGATCCGGAATTTGCAAAAGAACTTGCTTCATTCGGTGATATTTATGTCAACGATGCTTTCGGAACCGCTCACAGAGCCCATGCTTCAACTGAAGGAGTTTCACACTATCTTCCCAGTTACGCAGGTTTTTTGATTGAAAAGGAAGTAAAATTCATGGCTCCTCTTCTTGAGAATCCTGAAAAGCCTTTTGTTGCTATTATCGGCGGTGCAAAAGTATCTTCAAAGATTACAGTTCTTGAATCTCTTGCAAAGACCTGCAATACCATCGTTATCGGTGGCGGTATGGCTTATACTTTCCTGAAAGTTCAGGGCTACAAGGTAGGAAAGAGTCTTGTAGAAGATGATTTTGCCGAAACTGCAAAGAGTTTTCTTGATGCAGCGGATAAGAAGGGTGTAAAGGTAATTCTTCCTGTTGACCATGTCTGTGCTGAATCATTTGATGAAAATGCAACACCTGTCAGTATTGATTCCAAGGATATTCCTGATAATCTTATGGGAATGGATATAGGTCCAAAGACTGCACAGCTTATTGTAGATGCTCTTAAAGATGCAAAATCAGTTGTATGGAACGGTCCTATGGGAGTATTTGAATTCTCAGCATTCGCAAAAGGTACAGAAGATGTTGCAAAAGCTCTTGCTTCATCAAATGCCACAACAGTTGTAGGCGGCGGTGATTCAGTTGCAGCTATCAATAAATTCGGTCTTGCCGATAAGATTTCACATGTATCAACAGGTGGCGGTGCTTCATTGGAATTCCTTGAAGGAAAAACATTGCCTGGAATCAAAGCATTGGAGAAATAAAATGAGAAAATTATATATTGCAGGAAACTGGAAAATGAATATGCTTCCCAGTGAAGCGGAAAAATTTGCAAAAGAACTTGTTGAAAATACAAAAGATGCAAAAGTCAAAGTAATGATTGCGCCTACTTTTGTATGTCTTCCTTCTGTTGCAGAAGCGGTTAAAGGTTCAAATGTTATTGTTGCTGCACAGAATGTCAATGATCATGAAAAGGGAGCATATACCGGTGAAGTTTCATGTGATATGCTCAAGGATATCGGTGTAAATACTGTTATTCTCGGACATAGTGAAAGAAGACAGTACTATTCTGAAACAAATTCATTTATCAATAAAAAGGTTCTTTTCGCTCTTGAAAAAGGAATGGATATTGTTCTTTGTATAGGGGAAACCCTGGAAGAGAGAGAAGGCGGCAAGTTGGAAACAGTTCTTTCAGAACAGGTAAATGTAGGTCTTGAAAATGTTACTGAAGCTCAGATGGCTCACATTACAATTGCCTATGAACCGGTTTGGGCAATAGGAACGGGAAAAACAGCCACTCCTCAGGATGCACAGAATGTACATGCATTCGTAAGATCACTTCTTGCAGAAAAATTCGGTAATAATGTTGCTGAAAACACAATTATTCAGTATGGCGGTTCTGTAAAACCTGCAAATGTACGCGAACTTATGGCATGTCCTGATATTGACGGTGCATTAGTTGGCGGTGCATCTTTGACAATGGAACAGTTCTTGCCTATAATAAACTGCGTAGATTAATATACGTATATTAACGGAGTAAAAGAAATATGGCAGTTATCAGTACTATTCTTCTTGTTCTTTTTGTTATTGTCAGTCTTGCACTGATCTTTTTCGTTGCTATCCAGAGCGATGATAATTCCGGTTTGAGCGGAATTTTCGGTGGCGGCAGTGATTCTGCATTCGGCGGACAGTCAAACAAAATCATGAACAAGCTTACAGCTATTCTTGTTATTGCATTTATTGTTCTTGCAGTACTTGTTGCAGTTGTAAACAAGACACCTGAGATTTCAGTTCTCTCAGCTGTAAAATAATTTATTATCCAGTAAGATTCAGGCCGCAAGCAATTGCGGCCATCTTATTAAATATAATGGAGAAAATGATGAAAAAGTATTCAATTGTATTACTTATAGTTGCACTGATGGCTTCTCCTTTGTTCGCAAGCGGGAAAAAAGAAGTAGAAGTTCAGAATATTGAAAACAGTAATCCTGTAAAAACTACAGAACTTGTAACTGAAAAGAAGCCTGTTATTTCCACAGAGCTTTCTACACTCAGTAAGCCTGTCTACAGAATTGAATTGTATGACACTGTAACAATCACACAGCAGGATCTTGATGAAAGAGTCTCCTATGTCTCTTCTCAGTTGGGATACCAGGTTTCTTATGATGAAGTAGTTGAAGATTACATTGATACAATTCTTTTCTCTCAGGCTGTTGATAAGGCTCTTAAAGACGGACAGATTGATGTTTACGACGGAGAATTCAATCAGTTTGTCAGCTATCAGCTCCAGAATTTCGCAGCACAGTACGGAATAGTACTTAACTCCAATGAATCTGCAGAGGCTTTCCTCAAACAGTTGGGAACTACTTACAATGATTTTGCCAATTCCTGTCTTACACAATGGGCACAGCAGAAATTCATAGATAACTATTCAAACGGAGCTCTTGACGCTCTTGAAGAGCCTACAGATGAAGAGATCGAAGCTTTTTATAATGATAACGTAAACAGATTTGTCAGTGATGAATATGTAAAAATTGCTCATATTTTCTTTGCAAAGGCTGAAGATACAAAAGATAAGGCTGAAAAAGCTGCTGAAGATATCAAAAACGGAAATGCAACCTTTGAAAAAATCTGCAATGATCTTTCCGAAGATAAAGCTTCTTCCGCAAACGCCGGAATTCTTGACTATTGGATCGGACGTACAGACCCTGAAATGATTGCTGCATTCGGTGAAGAATCAATGAACGCAATGTTCTCACTTGGAGTAGGCGAAATCAGCGGTGCAGTAGAAGGTACTCAGGGCTATCATATTTTCAAGTGTCTTGTCCGCAAGGATTCAAAGATTCTCGGATTGGATGATCAGTACAATCCTAATGCCGATATACCTGTCAGATATGTCATCGGTGAAAACCTTATGGCTCAGAAGTATCAGATTGCCTATATTGAAATCACAGATAACATTATTGCAGATTTGAGAAGTCAGGCAACAATAACTTCTCTTAACTGATTATGAAATCCAGGCATTTGGCCAGGGGGTTGGCCTTACAGACTTTGTATTCTCTCGATATCAACGGGAGAATACATGAGGCTGCTGTTCCATATACGGAAGGTTTTGCCGGTCTTACACAGGAAGAAGAGTCTTCTCTTGAATCAGAAGTGGTTCTATATTCCTTGTTTCTTATCAACGGTGTTCTCCAGCATCTTGAGGAAACGGACGAACTTATAAGCCGTTTTTCATCAAAAAGAAGCATAGAGAATATTTCCATTGTAGACCGCAATATTCTCAGATTAAGTATTTTCACTTTGTTATATTGTAAAGAAATAGATTCCAATATTGTCATTGATGAAGGTGTTAAGCTGTCTCAGGAATACAGTACTGAGGTTACTTACAGATTCATAAACGGATTGTTGGACACTGCAGTGAGGTATATTCATGATTCTGCTGAAGACAGAAGAGCAGATTGACGGTATCAGAAAAAGCTGTCATATGCTTTGTGAACTTCTTGATTCTCTTGAAGGTCGTATTAAAGGCGGAATGTCCACAAAAGAAATTGATACTTATTGCCATGATTGGATAGTTTCAAGAAAGGGAAAGCCTGCCTGTCTGCATTATGAAGGTTTTCCTGCAACTGCCTGTATAAGTGTAAATGAAGAAGTAATTCACGGAATTCCCAAAAAAAACAAGATTATTCAGGATGGCGACATTGTAAGCGTTGATATCTGCATAAACCTGAACGGTTATATTTCCGACAGTGCACGTACATACATGGTAGGAGATGTCAAACCGGAAGTCCGTAAACTTGTTGAAGTTACCGAAGAGTGTCTGTACAAGGGTATAGAAGCGGCATCACAGAAGAATGCCAGGGTTATGGATATTGGAAGAGCAGTTTACGAACATGCAAATAAGAACGGTTTCGGCGTAATGAGAGAATATACAGGGCACGGTGTAGGTCTTGATCTTCATGAAGATCCTGAAATTCCCAATTATGTGTGTCACTCTTTGGGAAATCCCAGATTACGTGAAGGTATGGTATTTGCAATAGAACCCATGATTCAACTCGGAACTCATAAAATCAATGAACTTGATGACGGTTGGACTGTTGTTACCGCAGACGGTAAACCTGCAGCTCATTTTGAACATACAGTGGCCATAACAAAAAACGGCTTGGAAATACTTACAAAAATCTGATTCAGGAGAATTTATTATGTCAAAAGAATTTATTACACCGGATGTTATAAGAGACAGTGCTCTTAAACTTGCCTACAAGATGTATAAAGAAGATCATTTCATTCCTGATGTTATTTATGTATCTTTAAGAGGCGGTGTTTATCTGGCAAATGTATTTTCCGAGTTTTTCAAAATGATTTGTGAAAAGGAAAAAAGAAGACCTGTCCTTTATGCTGCTGTTGTTGCCAGAAGCCGTGACAGTCAGATTCCAGGAGAGGATACCCAGGTATTTGTTGACGGATGGACATATTCTCCTGATTATCTTCGTAACGGTGATAAAATTCTGATTGTTGATGATATTTTCGATACTGGAAATACCGTAAATAAACTTGCTAAAATCATTATGGCAAAGGGAATAGAACGTAAAGACATCAAAATTGCTGTTTATGACTATAAAGTACCTCTATACAAATACGATTTACAGAAACCTCTTCCCATTCAGCCTGATTACTATTGCCGCAAACATATACTCAACAGTCCGTCAGATGAAAGATGGATTCACTATCTTTGCCATGAATATGTAGGACTTAAGGATGATGAAATCGATGAGGTCTATTCCGACCCTGAGGTAAGAAGTATCCTTCATGAAATTAAAAGCTGACGATTGTCGGCTTTTTTTATATAATTTAAATAATGAGCATTATCACAAAATTATTCGGAACTAAAAATGAAAAAGATATCAAGGCACTTATGCCTGTTCTTGATAAAGTAAATTCATTTTCAGATTGGGCAAAAGGTCTGAATGATGAAGATTTTCCGCAGATTACTTCTTCATTTAAGAATCGTCTTTCAAAAGGAGAGTCTCTTGATTCTCTTTTACCTGAAGCATATGCATTGGCAAGAGAAGCTTCTTTCAGGGTATTGGGTGAACGTCACTATGATGTACAGATTCTGGGAGCCATAGTTCTGCATCAGGGAAAAATCCTTGAAATGAAAACAGGTGAAGGTAAAACACTTACCTGTGTGCCTGCAGCCTATCTGAATGCCCTTGAAGGAAAAGGCGTTCATGTTATTACTGTAAATGATTATCTTGCTAAACGTGATGCTGAATGGATGGGTCCTGTTTACAGATTCCTGGGACTTAGTGTCGGTTCTATTGTTTCCATGATGGATAATGCCAGACGATTGGAAGCATACAAGTGTGACATTACTTACGGAACAAACAATGAATTCGGGTTTGATTATCTCCGTGACAATATGAAATACAGTTATGAAGATAAGATTCAACCTAAACATCATTACTGCATAATTGATGAAATAGACTCAATTCTCATAGATGAGGCCAGAACTCCGCTTATTATTTCAGGACCTGCAGATGATGATACACTTCTTGCAAAGAATGCGGAAAGGGTTACTGAATATCTGAAAGAATGTGAAAAAGACCCTGAAACCGGAGATTATCCGGTATTTTCTCAGTTTGCAAGATTTGAAGAAGGGGCAAAACTGGAACCTGACGGTGATTTCATGTTGGATGAGAAATCCAGAAGAGTCAGCTTTACCAAGGCCGGTATGGTTCACATTGAAGCTGTATTGCAGAGACTCAATATCATCAAGGGCTCACTGTATGATGATGAAAACTTTGAGTATATTCACTATGTAACTCAGGCAATGGTTGCCAGATATCTGTATCACAGAGACACAGATTATGTTGTTCAGGACAATCAGGTTCAGATAGTAGATGAGTTTACAGGACGTATTCTGTACGGAAGAAGATATAATGACGGTCTTCATCAGGCTATAGAAGCTAAAGAGCATATCAAGGTTTTGGGAAAAAACAGGACTTTGGCAACAATTACATTCCAGAATTTTTTCAGAATGTACGACAAGCTTTCAGGTATGACGGGAACTGCAGATACGGAAGCGCTTGAATTCAATGAAATCTATAAACTTGATGTTGTTGTAATTCCTACAAATGTTCCTGTTCAGAGAAAAGATCTTGATGACTATGTTTTTCTTACAGAAAATTATAAATTCAAAGCCATTTGCAAAGAAATAGAACGAGTTCACGAAACAGGTCAGCCTATTCTTGTAGGAACCGTTTCAATTGAGAAATCCGAATTGGTTTCTTCCATGCTCAGAAAGGCAGGAATTCCCCATGAGGTATTAAATGCCAAGAATCATGCAAGAGAAGCGGTAATTATTGAGAATGCCGGTGCTTTGGGTGCAGTTACAATTGCAACAAATATGGCAGGACGAGGTACCGATATTAAGTTGGGCGGCTCAATTGATTATCTTGCTAGACGTATCTGTTCAACTGAAGCAACTGAGGATGAATTAAAAGCTGCCAGGGCAAAAGTTTATCCTGTTTGGAAAGAACAGTATGAAAAAGTCAAAGAACTCGGCGGGTTGTACATCCTGGGTACTGAAAGACATGAATCCAGAAGAATAGACAACCAGCTGAGAGGACGAAGCGGAAGACAGGGTGATCCGGGAGTCTCAAGATTTTATGTTTCATTTGATGATCCTCTTTTGAGACTTTTTGCCAAAGACAATATCCGTGCGTTGGTCGGGAAACTCGGAATGAATGACGGTGAACCTCTTGAACACTCTATGGTAAGCAGAGTCATTGAATCTGCCCAGAGGCATGTTGAAGAGCAGAACTTTGAAATCAGAAAACATCTGCTTGAGTATGATGATGTTCTTAATGAGCAGAGAAACTTCATTTACGCACAGAGAGATGAAATACTTCAGGATAAGAATATTATCATGAGAGCAATCAATTCCTGTGCAGATATTGTTCAGGATTGTATTGAAGAATCTTCAAAAATGTCAGGAGAAGAAAGACTATCAAATATCATTAAATCCGTAAATGATTCAACTGCATTTGAATACATCCCTGAAAGAGATGATGAAAAGCTTTCTGACAGTGAATTGCTTGAAAAGATAAAGGCAGGTATTAAAGCCAAAGTAGATGAAAAGGTCAGTCTTACAGGTGTTCCGGTTTTTTCTTTCTTCATTCAGCAGAATTATCTCAGACAGATAGATACAAGGTGGCAGAATCATCTTGAAGAACTTGAAGATCTCAGAGATGCAGTTTCATTAAGATCTTATGCACAGAAGAATCCTCTGACAGAATATAAACTTGAAGGGTTTGATATCTTTGATGAAATGATTGATCAAATCAAGAAGTCAGTTGCAAAGATTTTGAATAGGGTACAAATAAATTCTCAACCGTATTCAAGAAACGGAAGACTGAATAAGACTACAGAGTCCCATTCTTCCGGAATGCAGTTCTCGGATATTGCGCAGAAACAACTTGAACATGTCAGGGATGCTTCTGTAAATGCAGGTAAGACAAACAATATTCAGGTTGTTAGACAAGGGGCTAAAATAGGTAGAAATGATCCATGCCCGTGCGGTAGCGGTAAAAAATATAAAAACTGCTGTGGCAGAAATCAGGGAAGTCAGTTAAACTGATTATTGAAAATTATAATATTGGTGGGTATAATTGACACAAATGAGTAATTTAAACACAGTTGATATTGTATTATTGGTTCTTTTGGTAATAGGCGGAATTCAGGGAGCTTTCAAAGGTTTTCTTGAAGAACTTGCGCAGAAATTCGGGTTTGTTTTCGGATTTGTTGTTGCTCTAATGTTTTCAAAAAGCTTAACACAATTTGTTCTTGATAAAGTTTCCGTTCCTGTTTGGATGGGATGCGGAATATCTTATGTTATTTTGTTTCTTGCAGGTTATCTTATTATTAAGTTAATAAGTAAAATTATTTCTGATTTAATAGAATCCGATGCTGCTTCTTTTGCAGACAGTATACTGGGTTTTATTTTGGGTTTGTTTGAAACGGTTTTAGTCTGCGGTGCGCTTATTCAATTATTGGGTCATCAGAATCTTATAGATCTTGATTCATATTTTAACGCAAGTATTATCAGTACTAAATTTGTTACTCCTGTTTTCAAGTCTATTATTTCACTAGCACACGAGGTTTTCTGATATGTTTTACGGGTTGGAGAATACTCAGCCTGAAGTTTCTTTACAAATAGAAAAACTTGTCAGTGAAAACAGTTTTCCCAAATGCTCATTGTTCTGCGGTCCGGAATTCAGTTCCAAGATGTTTGCAGCCTTGTGTGTTGCCAAGAGTTTTGATTCAGACATCAACAGTACTGTTATTATTTCCGACAGAAATCATCAATACAGAATTGCAAGCGCTCTCAAACTTCTTGAAAGTGCAAGAAATAAGGCAGCAAAATTATTTTTCAGACAGACTGTTGAAGTTTATCTAAAACAATTCCACGGTGCTTTGCTGGACAGTGCTTCATCATCTTTGAGAAAAAAATTTTCATCAGCAGGGGACTGTATGGATATGCTGTCTGAACTTGATGTTTTATCTGATACAGACATGCCTTCTTATTGTTCGAAATTTTCAAAAGCACTAGATGCTCTGGGTTATTCAAAACCTTCTTCCGTATCAATCGGACAAATCAGGGCAATACAGGAGTGGGCAGGTACTTCTTCACTTGACGGCAAACAGAAATTTGTAATTGTAGAAGGTCTTGAAAACTCTACAGCGTCTGCTTCTAATTCTCTTTTGAAAACTCTTGAAGAGCCGCCTGAGGATACACATTTTATTCTTCTTGCACAGAATCCCGGCAGACTTCTTCCTACAATTCTGAGCAGAGTTCAGAAGTTTGTATTCAATCCTTTTACAGATAATGAGAAGAATTATTTTTTGAATTCTATTTTTGTAAATTCTTCACAATATCCTGACTTGAAATCATTTTTTATCAGATACAGTGGTGTGGATGATCAATTACTGGCCGATTCTGCTTCTTCATTAGTGTTGGGAAAGAATTTCGGTTTTCCCGAACTTGTTGCGGAATTGGAAAAGACTCAGTCTTGGGATCGGTATTTTGAACATGTTTCCGATTCACTGAAGAAACTGTATTTTTCCGACACTATTAGATATTCGTTTGTTCCGGAATTATTGAATGATTTGAATGTTCATATAAAAAAAGCAAATGCATTCAATCAGATAAAACGTCTTACTCTTGATTATGTTGTTTTCAGAA
Source organism: Sphaerochaetaceae bacterium (assembly GCA_045598675.1). GTDB lineage: Bacteria > Spirochaetota > Spirochaetia > Sphaerochaetales > Sphaerochaetaceae > JAZLEZ01. The sequence goes on along the minus strand of JAZLMO010000035.1, from coordinate 1,982 downwards.
TTCAGGAGGCTTTGAAATGAGCAGTTTTGCAGAAAAAGTCAGCAGTAAAGTTGATAAACTTTCCGAAGAGCAGATTATAAGACTTATAAATAACCAGAATGATAAACTTGTGCTCAGGGATAATATCCTTAATAGCCTTGAAAGTGGTTATCTTGTTTTAAATAAAGAATTTAAAATTAAGTTTTACAATTCTTATCTTACCCGTATCCTGCAGTTTGATGACCGTAGAATTGTTCTTTCCCATACTGCTGTTGATAAAATAATAAGTGATGAAGAATTACTTACTTTCATAAAAAACAATGTAAAATGCGTAACTAAAGATACTTTTGATTATTCAGTAAATTCCCATACTTCAAGAGAAATCAAAATCAGGGTTTCTGCCGGTAAACTCAGTAATACGGATTGCATACTTTTTCAGTTTATGGATATTACTCTTTTTGAGAGAATAAAAGTTGAATTCAGAAAAAACGAAAGTCTTGCACAGATGACTACAATGGCTGCATCGGTTGCTCATGAAATCAAGAATCCGTTGGCTTCAATTTCCATATACCTTCAGCTTCTTAATAAGAAATTTGAAAAGGACGGCATTCTGAAAAAAGAAGATGCACAGAAAAGTCTGTCTGTTATCAGTTCAGAGATTGAAAGGTTGAATAAAATTGCAGTAGATTTTCTTTTTGCTGTTAAACCTATGAATGTTAATCTTCAGCTTGACAGTATTAATGATTGTGTTGAACGTGTATACGAATTGGCAAAAAATGAAACGGATACAATGGGTATTGGGTTGAATATCAATTTAGGCAGAAGTCTTCCTAAGCTGAATCTTGATGTAAATCTTATTCAGCAATGTATTCTGAATCTTATCAGAAATGCAATTCAGGCTTTTGAGAATGTAAATCATGAAAAGAAGATAGAAATCAATACTTTTCAGGACGGAGATTATGTTAAGTTATCCGTCACTGATAACGGGTGCGGTATGAACAGTGATGTTCAATCTAAAATCTTTGAACCGTACTACACTACAAAGTCCAACGGAACCGGCCTTGGACTTACAACGATATTTAAGATTATGAAGGAACACGGAGGTGAGATTTCGGTCTCTTCAGAACCGGAGACAGGCTCTGTATTTACTCTTGTTATCCCTGTTCCGTCCAGTGAAAGATTCAGATTGGGTTAAAGATTATGAAAAGAACAGTTTTGATTGTTGATGATGAAGTTAATATCAGAGAAGGGTTGGTTTCTGCCGTAGAAATGGAAGGATACCGCGGCCTTTGTGCAGAAGATGGGAAAAAGGCTCTTGAAATAATCAACAGTACGGAAGTTGATATGGTCATTACAGACCTCAGGATGCCCAATATGACAGGTGAACAGTTACTTAAGGTAATTTATTCAACTTATCCTACAATTCCTGTTGTTGTTCTTACCGGACACGGAACTATTGAGGATGCCGTTCTTGCCATGCAAAACGGAGCGGTGGATTTTCTTACAAAACCTGTAAATCTGGATCACCTGTTTGTACTTATAAGAAAATGTATTTCAAACAAAAATATTCTGGAGCAGAATAAAGAACTTCAAAAAGAACTTGATTCCATAAAAAAAAGAAATTCATATAACAGAATAATAGGTAAGAGTCAAAAGGTTGTGAAACTTTTGGATAACATCCAGCAGGTTGCACCTACCAAGGCTTCAGTTCTTATCACCGGTGAAAGCGGTGTAGGTAAGGAACTTGTGGCAGATGCACTTGTCAGCTTTTCCGACAGAAATGATAAACCTTTTGTTAAAGTACACTGTGCTGCTTTGAATTCCAATCTTCTTGAAAGTGAATTATTCGGGCATGTCAAAGGTGCATTTACAGGTGCAATTTCAGATAAGAAAGGTCGTTTTGAACAGGCAGACGGCGGAACAATATTCCTTGATGAAATAGGGGAAATAGACCAGAGTACTCAGATTAAACTTCTGAGAGTCTTGCAGGAAAGAGAATTTGA
>JAZLMO010000034.1:0-3199 GCA_045598675.1 Sphaerochaetaceae bacterium | reverse complement strand
AACAGAAAGTGCTATGAGCAAACAGATTCCTGACGGAAAATATGTATTTGTCCGTAAGAAAAAAGGTGAAGAGAAGATTATTTATGCAACGGCAATAATAAAAGAAAGCTCATGGACAATTCTTAAAGGAAGTAGTCTTTGTCTTTCTGAAGGCAAGGGCGGAAGTCAAAAAGCAAAGATGCTCAGGGCATCTTCAAAAATCGATGAGAACGGCATATTGCAGAAAGATGTAGAACTTGGAGTATGTACACCGAGTTTTGCAGGAGTTTATGTTTTGAATGGAGCAGTGGATGGTTGGACAAGTTGGTATGATGAAAACCAGCGTCCTATTGATGTTTACAGAGCCCAGAAACCATCTGAAGATTGAGTTTTCATACTGTCCTACGATTACTTTTGAACTGTCCTACGATTAGGGATACTGTCCTACGATTACCCCAAGAGGGGGTGTGTGCTGTTTGCACGATAACATACAGACACCGTAAAACACCAAATATTCGACATATAAAGGAACACTTGAAAGTCACTATATAAGGGTCTAACTCGTGGATTTATAAGGAGTTAGAAAACAAAAAAGTCAGGTTTGATACTGTATCAAAACCTGACTCTCAATATAAGACATTGTCAAGGGTCAAGATGAACGGCTGTGCCGCCCTTGACAACGTCATTTTACTCGTGATTGTATCACAAGCATCACTTCGTAATGGGCCCAGAGAGGTTTGAACTCTCGACCAAAAGATTATGAGTCTTCTGCTCTAACCGCTGAGCTACAGGCCCGATTGCAACGGAAAATATACCAAGTAGTGCTGAAAATTACAAGATATAACAAAGCGTTATGTTGATTTTAACATAATATTTGAATAGGATAAACGGCATGGCTACAGAAAAAAAAGAAATGCAGGAAACTCCTGCAAATGAAAAATTCATGAAAACCAGATCTCTGTTGCTTTCAGGTGAAATCAACAAGGAAATGGCAGATAAGTTCATAAAAGATCTGCTTGTTTTGGAAAATGAAAGTCAGGAACCTGTAAAAGTATTCATCAATTCTCCGGGCGGAGATGTGGACGCAGGCTTTGCAATTTATGACATGCTCAGATTTGTTAACTGTGAGGTTACAATCATAGGAATGGGACTTGTTGCCAGTGCTGCAGCACTGGTCTTGCTCGCAGTTCCGAAAGAAAGAAGAGTAGGACTTGTGAATTCTTCATACCTCATCCATCAGCCTTTAAGTCAGATGAGGGGTAATGCAACAGATATTGAAATACACACAATATGGCTGGAAAGACTTAAGGAAAGACTGAATATCATAATCAGTCAGGAAACGGGAAAGAGTCTTGAACAGGTACGCAAAGACACAGACAGAGACCATTGGCTCACAGCACAAGAGGCTGCAGAATACGGCCTTATTTCAAAAGTAATCAAAGAAAGAAAGGAAATAAAATAATGGAACTTACACACTGGGCGGACATATACGCAGATAAAATTATCAGAGAAAAAGGACAGAAAGAACTCTACATATGTGCATCGGGAATAACACCTTCCGGAACAGTACATATAGGAAACTTCCGTGAAATCATTTCTGTAGATTTGGTTGTAAAAGCACTCAGAGCACGCGGATGCAATGTAAGATTCATCTATTCTTGGGATGACTACGACGTATTCAGAAAGGTTCCGAAAAACATGCCTCAGCCGGAACTCCTGGAAACATATCTGCGCAAACCCATTACATTGGTTCCTGATACAACAGGCAGAAGTGACAACTATGCCAGAGGAAACGAAATAGACGTTGAAGAAAAACTGCCTATAGTAGGTGTAGAACCTGAATATCTTTATCAGGCACAGCGTTACAGAAGTTCAATGTACGCAGAACAGATGAAGATGGCCCTTGAACACAAGCAGGACATAATCAATATTCTGAATCAGTACAGAACTGAACCTTTGGATGATACATGGTGGCCTATTGCAGTATTCTCGGGATTTACAGATAAAGACAACACGACAATTCTGTCTTGGGACGGACAGTACGGTATTACATACCGTGACAATGACCTGAACAAGGAAGACACAATAGATCTCAAAACAACACCTTATGCAAAACTTCACTGGAGAGTGGACTGGCCAATGCGTTGGGTTTTTGAAGGTGTTGACTTTGAACCTGCAGGAAAAGACCATCACAGCCAAGGCGGAAGCTTTGACACATCAAAACAGGTTGTGGAACTGTTCGGAGGACATGCCCCGGTATCTTTCCAGTATGATTTCATATCAATAAAGGGAAGAGGCGGAAAGATTTCATCATCTTCAGGAGAGGTTATCAGCCTTCAGGATGTACTTGATGTTTACACTCCGGAAGTAACAAGATACATGTTTGCCTCAACAAGACCAAATACGGAATTTGCAATTTCATTTGATCTTGACGTACTTAAGATTTACGAAGATTACGACAACTGTGAAAGAAGATACTTCGGAATTCTTCCTGTAAACGAAAAAAAGCGTGATCAGGAAAGAAGAATTTACGAACTCAGTCAGGTAGGAGATGTCCCTGAAAGCCCGAGTTATCAGATACCTTTCAGACATCTTTGCAATCTGCTTCAGATAAACAGCGGAGACATAGAAAAGGTCATTGCTTCACTTAAAGATGTTAAGGAAAATCAGATAGAAAGACTCAGAACAAGATGCAAGTGTGCATGGAACTGGATTACAACATTCAGCCCTGAAGATTTCAGATTTGCATTGGCAACAGATAACAGTGAACTTGCACAAGTATCAGAAAACGGACTTAAAGGAATTAAAGCACTTGCAAAGCAGGTTGCTTCCTGGGACGGAGAGGACGAAAAAGATCTTACCCAGCGTGTATATGACGCAGCCTCAGATGCCGGTGTGGAAACAACAGATATGTTTACTGCCGTTTACAAGGCCCTTATCGGAAAAGAAAAGGGACCTAAACTTGCAATGTTCATCAAGGCCGTGGGAAAAGAGAGAATTCTCAACATTTTAAGCAGATACTGATGAAGTGTGCATCCGTTGCCATAATCGGCAGATCTTCAGTAGGAAAATCTACTCTTGTAAATACAATCTGTGAAAGCAAGGTATCAATAACAAGTCCTACACCTCAGACAACAAGAAATGCAATCCGCGGAATTTATACTGACTCACGCGGACAGCTTATTTTCACTGACACTCCGGGCTACCACATGTCTGAAAA
>JAZLMO010000033.1:0-2473 GCA_045598675.1 Sphaerochaetaceae bacterium | reverse complement strand
AGCAAATTGCGGTTTTCTAAAATCTCTTTCGCTCAAAAATCTGATGCAAACTTTACATAAGCAGTTTTTAGAAGTGACCTCCTAAGTTTGCAACAAACGTGAATTCAGTTGCATACTTAGGAAAAAAAACTTTTTCAAAGCATGGAGCAACCTTAGCACATGCAAATGGAGGTCACATGGAAAGAATAGCTTACTTCGGAATTGATGTCCATAAGGACACAAACACAATGTTTTTATTTGCACAAACAGATGACGGTGTAATTGAATATGAGATTGGAAAAATAGCAGCAGGATCTGAATATACAATCAAAGCAATAAGAAAAACAATGAAAGACTTTGAAGAGTTGAAAGGTTTTGAGGTTTTGGCAGGTTATGAGGCAGGACCAACCGGATACGGATTGTGTAAAGCTATTCAGAAAGCCGGATACAAATGTGAGGTCATGGCACCTACAACAATAAAGAGAGCTCCTGGAGAGCGAACAAAAACAGACAGACGAGATGCAAGGATGCTGGCAATGGCACTTGCAACAGATTCATACAAACCGGTTTATCTTTTGAATGATGAAGATTTATCAACGAGAGAATTCACAAGAACCCGCAATACCAGAAAGAAAGAACTAAAGAAAGCAAAACAGTTCTTACTGTCATTTTTGTTAAGACTTGGTAAGACATACCCTGACAGCGGAAACTACTGGACAAAAAAACATTGGGACTGGCTGGACACATTACATTTTGATGACAAATTACTGGAATACTCATTAAAAGCCTATATTCAAGATATAAAAGATATGCAAGATAAGATTGAAATGATGGATAAAATGATAGAAGACATAGCATTTTCAGATAGATATAAAGAGAAAGTTACAAAGCTTATGTGTTTTACAGGAATAGAGACATACACAGCATTATCTATTGTTTGTGAAATAGGAGATTTTTCCCGATTTCCCGACGCGAAGTCATTTTCAAGTTACATTGGACTGGTACCCGGACAAGATTCAAGTGGACAAAGGCAACATTACACAGCTATTACAAAAACAGGAAATGCCAGAGTGAGAACTCTATTGATAGAAGCCACAAAAGGTATCAAACGGTCAAGTTTAAATAATAAATCTAAGAAACTGAAAGCAAGGCAAACAGGACAAAGCCCTGAAATCATTGCATATGCAGACAAATGCAGAAAACGCATCAAGGGTAAAATGAACCATCTTGAAAACTACAGAGGGAAAAACGCAAATGTGTCAACAGCAGCCGGAGCAAGAGAACTTGCCTGTTTTATATGGGGAATGATGACGGAAAATGTAGCTTAAAAAGAGAAGTTACACAATTAGGAAGATTGAAAAAATGAACGAACACGAACGTCAATTTATAATGATAAAGTCCAGAGGATTGAGAAAAATGATTGACGAGTATTATGAAGTAATCACAGAACAATTAGAGCATGATGAAGAAAAACTCAATAATCTGCCGACAAGTCTGGAAAATTCAGAACTTTACAATCAGATAGAAAACAATGTGGAACAGCTACAGGAAACACTGGAAATTGTAGAAAGTATACAAGAACAATTTGAAGAGATTCCGAATCTTCTGGGGTTTGAGTACAGGAAAGAAAGAAAACAGAAACAAGTAAAGATCCCTGTTGACAACTGCCGAAAGGAAAAAAGAACGGAAAGACTTCAAGCTGTTATTCCACCGACAATGGGATATTTGTTGAGAACATATGCAGCAAAATGCAACATCAGCGTGAATGAAATACTGAACAGATTTCTTGAAAAAGGTCTGTCAGAGTTCATAAATTGAAATGTGAGGGAAAAGAAACACAGTGCATGATTCAACTATTTTCGAGGGAACTTTGAGACAGTAATTGTTACTGATTCTCGTTTAGAAGACAGAAAAAGTTTTTGGCGAACCATTGACCTGTAGGTAACCAATCCACGAATATCAGAGTGGTCAAGTGCCGAAAAACTGAAAGTCTTTTCCCTTACATTTGAATTTTGTCAATTTCTTGTAAAAAAGGTATTGACAACCGGTCACTTCATATCAGTTCCCCTTTGTAAATTCCTCCCCAAATAGTTAAATAGCTGAATAGTTAAATTGTTAAAAAGCCCGACAGGCACGCACAGAAAATCGGCCGTAGCGAGTGTTAGTGCCGGATGAATCTCCGTTTCTGAAGTCCCAACCCCAAGCAGTGGTGGTATTAAAAGAGTACTCACTGGAAGACCAGTAGATACCGCTAATAAAGTTTCCCACATTCTTACTGTAAAGGTTTATAAACATCTGTCCCAATTCATCTATACTCGGCAAAAACCAGTCATTATATGCACCTGAAGAATAATCTGAACAAACCTTTGCGGCATACATTACCTTATCACTACCGCTTGGTTCAAAATATGCTGTATCACGCATTACATTCGTAAGCAAAGTTGTATTCCGGCTTCCGGTTCCTATTTTTTTTCCTGTACAGTCCGCTTCATTG
>JAZLMO010000032.1:0-14471 GCA_045598675.1 Sphaerochaetaceae bacterium | reverse complement strand
CTGCAGTCTTTCTGCGACCTGTACCCTGTGCGAGGTTAATATTTTTCTTTTCTGCTTTCTTAGCCATCTATATACCCCTTATACTTCGTATGCAATTGGTTTCTGAGCAGCATGTGGATGCTTGTCATCTGCATAAACTTTGACATTTGTGAACAGCTTACGTCCGAGCGGTCCTTTAGGAAGCATACCTTTGATTGCATGTTCCATAGGATAGCAAGGTTTGCGGATCATAAGATCTGCATAAGATTCCTTCTTCATACCACCTGCATAACCGGAAACACGATAGTACATCTTATCTGTGTACTTATTTCCGCTCATGGCAGCCTTTGCTGCATTGATGATGATGACGAAGTCGCCCATATCTTCATTAGGGACATATTCCGGTTTATTCTTACCACGGAGAATGTTTGCAGCAGCAACAGCAACACGACCGAGCTCCTTGCCCTGTGCATCGATGATGTACCACTTCTTTTCCATTGTCTGCGGTTTTACAAAAATAGTTTTCATAGTAAACACCTTAGTTATTATTTGCCGTCTTAACTCTCTTCAGGTTTAGGAATTGTGGGAAAGGGATATTCCATGCCCAAACAAGAATTCTGAACGCGCAATGGTTATAATATATTTAAGCGCAACATCTTGTCTAGATGTTCAATTAACTATTTTCCCATAACTGTTCAAAGAAATATTTCCATGGAAGAATTTCTATTCCATCTACAATTCGGGGATGATCTTCTCTGCAAACAACAATGTAGCGATTAAATATGTTTTCCTCACGCAAAAACTTTAAACCCTTGAGTTGCTTATCGGTTATATTGGAAGAGGCCTTTACTTCGATAGCTAAGTTTTCATCAAGACAGAAATCTACTTCCATTTGGTTTATAGTTCTCCAATATGTCAATTTACTCTTTGGCGATTTATAGTCTATCCAGGCTTTTAACTCCATACATACAAGCTGCTCAAAATATTCACCGAATTCTGTTGAACCTTCTGAAGGAACAGGCGAATTTTTCAATGCTCTGGCAACTGAAATTTCGGCTATTCTTACTATATTTTTTCAAAATCTGCCTTGTCTTTTACAAACGTACCCATCTTGCCGTTATCAAAATTGACAACAAGAACTTCACGGTTTCCGAACATCTTGATGGAAGTAACTGTTCCGTCACCTAGAATTGCAGAACGCACCCTGTCGTTGATTTTCCAGTCGATAACAGGTTTCCCGACCTCTGGCTTAGGTTTTTTAATTAAAGTAGCCTTAGGTTTTGAGGGCTGCCAATCATCAAAATCATCATATTTTGAGGTGTTGATATAACCGGAATTCTTCTTGTATTTATAACTATATGCGTTGTCATAGCTTGAGTAACTTTTGAAAAATGAACCGTAAGAACTGCGTTGTTCCTCATTTGTCCGTAAATCAATCTTTTCAACATGAGACGGGTTGATTTCCTTAAGAAATCGGCTTGGGTTCTCATAACTAATATGTCCCCAGACCATTCTGGACTTTGCACAGAACAGATATAGTTCATGTTTTGCCCTTGTCATGGCAACGTAACAGATTCTGCGTTCCTCTTCCAAATCATCCTTTGTGGCATCTTCCCGGAGAGAAGGAAATATTTCATCCTCCATTCCAACTGCAAAGACACGGTCAAACTCAAGACCCTTTGTGTTGTGCATTGTAATAAGCGTTACTCCGGTTTGAGAATCTCCTTCGCTCTGATCAAGTGAAGAAGGATCCAAGGCAACGTACTCAAGGAAAGTATGAAAGCCTTCGATTCCAGTTGCAAAATCATCGGCCGTAAGCATATTGACCATTTGATTGAGGTTTTCAACTCTGGATGAATCCGATGAGTGCTCTTCTTCATCTCTCTTTGTGTAGTAACTTTTGATATTGAAGCGTTCAAGAATAAGGTTAAGAAGAGAACTGTTATCCAGTTTACCGATTTGTTGACGGATATTGTTGTAATCGGCAATAAACTGTCTGATGGAATCTGCAGCCTTTCCTTTGATATCTCCTCTGTTTATCATATCCAGAGAAGTCTGAATGCAATCTCCACCCTCTGAGATGATTTTAGTAACCGTAACCTCCCCTATGCCTCTGGCAGGTTTGTTAATCATGCGTTGGAAAGCAACTGAATCCCTGGGGTTGGAAAAAAGACTGATCATTGCTATGCAGTCACGGATTTCCTCTCGGTCGTAGAACTTGAGTGAGCCTACAATATGATAGGCAATGTTGTTCATGATGAATCGGTCTTCAAATGCTTTGGACTGGGCATTTGTTCTGTAAACTATTGCCGTTGTATTGTTTTCAGAAGCCGGATTCCGTTTTATGATATTCACAATCTGCTGGGCTTCATCAAACTCCGAATTGACATAGTAGAGTTTGGGCTTGATTCCTCCTGCATTGGAGGCATTGAGATCTTTCTGAGCCCTTGACTGATTGTTTTTGATAACATCCTTTGCTACTTCAAGAATTGCCTGTGAGCATCTGTAATTCTTTCCGAGAACCACAGTCTTTGTGTTCGGGAAGACCTTTGGAAAATTCAGAATGTTTTCAACCTGTGCTCCACGGAAGCGATAGATGCTCTGATCATCATCTCCTACAACGCATACAAATGTATCAGGTCCAACCAGATGCTGAAGGAGTATATATTGAGCGGTATTGGAATCCTGATACTCATCTACAAGAATCATTCGGAATCTGTTATGGATAAGGTTCTTGATGTCTGCATTATCTTTGAGGAGTTCTATGCTTTTTAAAATCATGTCTGCAAAATCTACATTACCTGTCTGTTTAAGTTTTTGCTGATACGCATCAAAGTAAGCAGATAGTTTTTCATCATACTTTGCAGGTCTGGACATTTTATCTTTCAGAGTTGCAATTTTCTTGGCTGCTCTTTCTATGTCTTTTTTCTGATCATTGGGAAAACATTGTGCAAGAAGAGATGCGGATTCTTTGTCATCATAAATTGTAAAATCCCGAGAAAGCCCTACACGGTCTCCGTAACGACGCAACAGCCAAACACCAAAAGAATGGAATGTTCTGATAACAGTATGAGATGCAAGTTCTTCACCTACATACTTCTGAACTCTTTCCTGCATTTCCCTGCATGCTTTGTTTGTAAATGTAACTGCAAGGATTTCTGACGGTTTGAGACCCAGTTGGGTAATGGCATAGGCAATCTTTGTTGTTATTACTCTGGTTTTGCCTGAACCTGCTCCGGCAAAAACAAGCAGTGAGCCTTCATTGATTTCAACAGCTTCACGCTGCTGCGGGTTGAGATCTTTTAACAATTCTTCTTTATCCATAACAATCACTCAAACCTCTCTCATAGTATCAGCTGTCTGAAGTTGCGAATGCTTGACTTGGCTATTATTTGATGTTACTTTGTTATTGGGAGTCAGAGATGAGAGGCTATCGGTTCCGGTTTTCGACTCCGCCATATTTTGGTTGAACAAATAGATAGCCTCCATTTTTTTTAACTTTCTTAATATTTGAGAACCGTTACTCATTCTTGATGATATTATCACATTAACATTCCCTTTAAGTTTATCATCCTTATTATATCCAACAGCAAAAAACCATTGAGTGTTGGTCTTTTCATCTACGAAAACCTTCATAAAGCATGTACCTTGTCTTTCATCAATATATATAACACTTGGTTGCAAAAGCGTAGGCTTTATCATTTTGTAGAATGTAATCCGCTGTTCTCTGGTTTTGCCTTTATCTTTTTTATATTGATCTGAAGCTATTTTTACTATACCGATTGGAGTTTCTATATACGGATTATTAAACTCTTCATTCCACATTTGTTCTGAAACAACTTTAATCTGAAGATATGGACTCTCGGATTTATGTTTCAACAAAAAGCTGAATTTCTCTTCAGCACTTAACGAATTAAATTTCTCAAGTGTCATGTATAATACGTCAGAGTCATATTGAGCAAAAGCATCCTTTCCTGCATATTCATTTTTCTCAAGCGGAATCATAGTTTAACAGCTTCGAGATCTACACCGTTTACCTTGCTCACTAAGCAGCGGTAGACATTGCCGGGAATCATGTCACGACCCATGACAACGGTAAGTCCGTCAACTTCAGGAGCCTGAGCATAGATACGGCCTATTGCAAGTTCTTCACCTTCAACAAGCTCTTCGATAAGGACATTATAAACATTTCCTACAAAGGCTCCAAGGCACTTTTCAGTAATTTTCTCCTGAATGCCTTCCAGTTTCTTTTTCCATTTTTCCGCCTGCTTTGCCAAAGCAGTATGAGTCTTTTCATCTGTCATATCAAATGCCGAAGTATCCTCTTCCCTTGAGTATACAAAAGAGCCCATCCAATTGAACTTACATCTCTTTATGAAGTCTTCTACAATCTTGAAATCATCTGTGCTGTCACCGGGGAATCCCAACATGATAGTTGTTCTGATTACGCAATCCGGAATTTCCTTTCTGATTTTTTCAATAAGACAGGCATACGAATCCTGATTACCCGTTCTCTTCATGGGAAGCAGAAGTTTTGCAGAAGCATGCTGAAAAGGAATATCAAAATAATGAAGGATTTTATCATTATTCTTCACCGTCTGAATGATTTCATCTGTCATCCAGTCCGGATGGATGTATAGCATTCTTATTTTAAAATCACCTTCTATGGCGCAGAGTTTATTCAACAATTCACAGAAGTGGCTTTTACCGTCCCATTCAAAACCGTAGGCAGCAAGATCCTGAGCAATCAGATTTATTTCCTTAATGCCGCTTCTGACAAGACGCTCAGCTTCCTTTATTACAGCCTGTTCAGGTCTTGAACGCAGAGGACCGCGGATAATTGGAATTGCACAATATGAACAGCAGTGATTGCAACCTTCTGATATCTTAAGATAGGCAGATCCCGGGAAACTGAACAACTTATCTCTGGTGTCATCCTCTTTATCCGGATCCGGATATTGGGGAACCGATACTGATCGTTTATCCTGTTTTATCAGTTCTCTGATTTTTGCAAGGTCCCTGTTTCCGAAAATTGCATCTGCTTCTGTAAGATCATTCTCAAGGTCTTTTGCATATCTTTGTGCAAGACATCCGGCAATTATAATCTTCTTATCCGGAAACTGATTCCTCAGTTCAAAAAAAGTATTTAAAGATTCTTCCTTGGCACTTTCTATGAAACCGCACGTGTTAACAATTATCAGATCAGCATCATCTGCCTTAAGAGTAAGTTCAAATCCGTCTTTCTGAAGATTGAAGGCTATTACTTCTGCATCAACCTGATTCTTGGCACATCCTAAATTTTCTATGTAAAGTTTTTTCATTTACCGACCTCTTCAAATGCTGTAAAAAAATCCGGAAAACTGACAGCGGCACATTCCTTGTTTAAGATTATAAGGCTGTTACGGCATTTCAGAGAAGAGACTGCCATTGCCATTGCAATTCTGTGATCCATAAAAGAATCAACTTCTCCTCCATTGAAATATCCTACAGGGTTGACGATCAAACCGTCTTCTGTTTCCTTTATGTCTGCTCCGATTGAATTGAGATTCATAGCCATCACATGAATTCTGTCTGTTTCTTTTATTCTGGCATGGGCAACATTGTAAATTCTAATCGGTTTGTCTGCAAAACATGAGACAACAGCCATCACAGGAAGACTGTCCGGCATTGAATTCAAATCCATATCAACTGCTTTCAAATGTTCCGAGCCTTTCAAGATAACATCATTTTTTCCTGTTGTAACAGAGCAGCCCATCTCTTGTAAAATCTTGATAACACATCTGTCCGGTTGAGTATCATTGATGTCCAGATTTTTAATTTTAACCTTGGAACCTGTTAACGCAGCATAAGCAAAAAACGGTGTTGCCGCTGAAAAATCACCCGGAATCGAACAGGTTAAACCTTTGTATTTCTGATTAGGTTCAACAACATACTTTTGTCCGTTTTCAGTATATTGAATATTTTGTTTTTCAAGATAATCTTCTGTCATCTGAACATACGGTTTTTCGTTAAGACTTTTGACACTGATTATGCAACTGTTTTGAGCAAGCGGAACGGACATCAACAATGCGGAAAGATACTGACTTGTCGGACAATCTATCTGTGTACTGCCGCCTTTCACAGGGCCGTGAACAGAATAAGGGAGCGTTTTCCCTTCAATTATTACACCCAGATCTGCCAGTGAATTCAGAAGGTTTTCAGCGCTTCTTTTCTTGAGGCTTTCATCTCCTGTGAAAGTGACTTTGCAATTCAATGTTGAACAAAGTGCTGTAAGAAAAAACAGTGTTGTTCCGGAATTGCCGCAGTCAATGACAACATCATCTTTTCCGTTGATTTGAGTTGAATCGATTATGATTCTGTCTTTGTTTTTTTCAATTTTTGCACCGAGCGTTTCACAGGCAGTAAGACATGATTTTACATCATCACAATCCGAAAGGTTTATTATTTCGGAAACCGAACGTGAAAAAAGCGCAATACAAAGTGCTCTGATACTGTGACTTTTAGATGAAGGAACCGTTACTGTCTTTACCATTTTCAATCCTGTTCTCTTAGATAAAACACGTAGCATTTTACTTCTTTATCGGGATAGACCGAAGATACTGCATCCCTGTAATAAGAAAGCTGCTTTATGTGTTGTTTTTCATCTTTGATAATATCTGTTTTGAAATCTATTACAACTGCTTCATTTTCCGAAATTGCAAGAAGATCAATTTTTCCGTTGAGAATTATTTCATCTTTTTTCATGAAGAACTCACGCTCCGGATAAAGCTCATAGTCTTTGATTTTTGTATACAACTTACTATTGAGAAATCCATTTGCAAGTTTTCTTGCATCTTCTGTTATCTGTAAAACCTCTGGTTCAGAGAGATTTGCAGAAGTCTTCAGTTCCGGTTCGGAAATCTTTTTGATATGGTTTTCAATGAATGCATGAACCAGAGTTCCGAAGTCTGTCTGAATGTTGTTTTTTATGATAATGTCATCCGAATTCACGGACTTCAGTTTTTGACAAGTCATGTCTGTCTGTTCATCAACAAGAGAAGTTACTGCAACAGTCTGTGACTTCCAATTGAAATCTGTGCTTTGACAGTTTTCATACCATGATTCACATTCATTAAGTTTCTGTTCCGACATGCGCTGACTTGAAAATGTAAGATGTTCATCTATAAGATCAAACGGAATTCCATCCATTTCAAAATTCGCAGACTTTTGTGTTTTAAAGTCAAACCCTGCGGCATCAACAAGCATTTTCACCATGCTGTTTTTTGAATCTTCCTTGATTTCACTTTCACTGATGTCTGCAGAAAAAACAATATGACAACAGGCTCTTGTTGCTGCAACGTAAAACAGTCTTTTAAGTTCTGCTTCATCCTGATTCATTTCATGGTTTTTCTCTCCTTTGTACAATGGACTGGAGAGAGAATGATTTGAATTTTCTATGCAGTTGAAATATAGAACATTGAAATCATTATTGATATTTACAACATTATTATTCGAAGAACCCGCCTGCATTCCGGCAACAATTACTATCGGAAATCCAAGTCCTTTTGATTTGTGGATTGTCATTATATGAACGCCGTCATTCTCTTCTCTGAATGTTGTAAGCTCTGTTATCTTATCAGTTGTTCCGAGAAGTGGTCTAATGTAATCAAGTACCTGAGTAAGTCCTTTTCCGCTGTTCTCGAATTTGGAAAACAGTGCGTATAGAAAATCATAGTGCTCACAGTAAACCTGATTGGCAGGATTGGAAATAAGGAAATTTCTGTAACCTAAATCGTAGTAAATAAAATCAAGCGTCTGAGTAAGTGAAGATGATGCAAGTTTCTCACAGACCGAATCTATTATTCTCTGATATTCCTGTGGCAGATTATCCAAATCAAGAGATAATATTTCCCTATCTGTCAATCTGCAAAACGGACTTTTCAGAAATGCAATCAGTGATGTTCTGTCGTATGAATAAATACAGATTTGAAGAAGATTATAAAAGTCATTGAATAAGGCTTCAGTAAACAGTGATCTGGATTCAGTTATTGAATAACCGATTCCTTTAAGTCTGAGTGCCTTTTCATAGTCACACTGTCTTGTAGAACTTTTGAGAAGTATGGCAATATCACCTTCTGACGGTCTTACCGTTTTTCCGTTCTTTTCAATCAGAAAATCATCTGTATCCAACATCCTCTTTATGAGATTTGCAATTCCGTATGCTTCACTTTGAACAGGTGTGGTACATTCAAAACCATAGGCCGAATAATCTATTCTGTGAGGATGCAGAAAGTTGTGAAAAATTACTTTGCTTTGAAACGCTTTTTCATCATCGGAATCAAGACCTTTGAAATCTGCTTCATACTTCATTCCATTGTTTTTCATAACTCTTGAAAACAATCGGTTGAATGTATCAACAAGAGGTTTTTTACTTCTGTAATTTGTTGAAAGTTCTATTACATTATCTATCTCGTCACACAGTGATTTAAACACACAGACATCCGCACCTCTGAATCTGTATATGCTCTGTTTTTCATCACCGACAAGAAAAATTTTTTCAGGACTCAGATCCTGAATATCCGGAACTTCATCATTACTTACTTCCGGCTTTTCCGATAGCAAATACAACAGGTCACGGTAATCCTTATTATCATCCTGAAATTCATCAATCATGATGTACTTGAATTTTTGTTTGTACTTAGAACGGATTGTTTTATTTGTAATGAGAATATCAATTGTAAGTTTCATGACATCGGAAAATGTCAGACAACCCATTCTGCGTTTTTCGGATGTAAATAATTTTTCAAAATCTGAAACAAGTTCATAAAGTTCCAGTACATCTTCTTCCTGATTCAATGCCTGTCCATAGAATACAAATTCATCCAGACTGTCTTCCAGTTTTTCCCGGATAGTATTTACTATAGCCTTTGCTTCTTTGCTTCCCAGACGTCCGTCAATCTTAAGTTTTTTCAGTTCATCAAAATCATTATGTTCTGCACATATCAACATCTTTTTAACAATGTCTATGTTTGGCTTTTCCTTTTCAAATTCACTTAATGAACTGATAAATGTTTCGCAACAGGTTTGAAGCATTTCCGAAGATTGTTCAAATTTGTTTTTGCAGAAAGACAAAACTTCTTCTGCATGGCTTTGTGCATTAATAGGATGAATAAAATCAAAATAACTTTTGGCAAGACTTGACAGCAGTTTTACTGAATTTGAACTTCCGAAACATGAAACAAGTCTTATGACACTTCTTTTTGAACTTTGCTGATTAAGAAACTTTCTTGCAAGTTTTTTTGTAGTTTCTTCCAATTCAATTTCATCAAAGATTGAAAAATCACTTGTAAGTCCGTAACGTTGACAGTCACTTTTGGCTATAGATGAACAGAATCCGTCAACTGTGGAAATACTCGCAGAAGAAAAACGTCTGAGTTCATCTGAAAGGCCTGCTTCCATAAGAGTTTTATGGATTCTGCTTTTCATTTCCGCTGTGGCTTTTTTTGTAAATGTAATTGTCAGTATTTCATCACAGTGGGCACTGCCTTCTTTTACAAGTCGCATGAAACGTTCGGACAGAACTGCAGTTTTTCCGCTTCCCGCCCCAGCTGCAACTATGCAGTTTTTCTTTGTTTCAATGGCTCTTTCCTGTTGTTCACTGAATTTCATTATTTTATTACAAACCTCTTTCTGCACAGTCTTGAATAATCACAATTTGAACATGCTTCACTTGACGGTGTGGGATTATAATCTGCGTTCTTTATCTTGCTTATGATTTCTTCTATTGCTTTTTGAAATTCAAAAAACAAACTGTCAAATGTCTGTTCGTCTTTCCACTTTATTACAAACTTTTCTTCTTCAATTGAATACAATGCTGCCAGTACCGGAACCTTTGAATAATCAGGACTGTCTTTAAGCATATTTGCATAGATTATAAGCTGAAGAGAATCTTTATCGGTATTTTTCTTTTTAAAATCCATTACTGCAAAATCTCCGTTTGCAGTTTTCATAATACAGTCTATTCTACCGTTGATAATGTATTCATCTGTTTCAACTGACAAATTCTTTTCCATACTATCTGTCATGTAAGGCATAAACTTATCGCTGTCTTTGACTTGGCTTATTTTCTTGATGACATCCTTGTACTTGGAAAACAACTCTATTATCTGAATTTTATCAGGACCGTCCGAATCAACAGCATATCTGTTTAATTTTTCTGTAAATATTTTCTCCAAAAGATTCTTATTTTCATCTGAAGAAAATTCATCAAAACATTTTACTTCATTAAAGAAATCCGCATAGGTATCATGCAAAAGAGTTCCCACATTTTTTGGGTCTGACATGTCCGCAGAATATTCTTCTTCATTACTGAGATTGAAGATGTAAGAACAGAAATAATTGTACGGACATTTTTTGAATGAAGAGATTTTATATGCGTTGAGTTTTACCGGTAATTCCTGCTTCTTGAACTCTTCACCTTTCAGTCCTTTGATCAGTTTATTCTTTGAATTTTCATACCACTTTTTCTGGTTTGGGATACTGATTGATTCTATGTCAACTTTGTCTTTTTTATAAAGATTTCCTTCTGCTCTGAAACTGTCTTCTTCTGCTGCGGTTTCAGTTTTCTTTATTACAAGGTCTCTTTCCACAAACACGGGCGGAGCAGAATCTGAACTGTCAAACGATTCTTCCGAACATGAAATGTAAACGTTGTTCTCAGTCTTAAGAGCATAAGCTTCAATGATATTGTCTGTAATTGAATTTTCAGGTCTGTCTTCATCTTCAAACGGAACCGAAATTCTTCTGACAGTAGAATTTTTATCAGAAAGAGACAAAACAAAATGATGCTTTACATCCAATGCTGCTGTTGAAGGATAGCTGAAAACCTTGATGCCTTCTGTTCTGATATTGCTCGTATAAACTGTACTGCCAAGTTGTCTGATAAAATATTCATAAAAGTGCTCATTGTCTTTTATGTTGCATGACTGCATAGCCTTGTCTATATCATCTATCAGTACAAGTACTCTTTCAAAGGCATTTTTCTCAACTTCATTATCAAGTGTATGCCATGATTCCTTTTTAAAAAACTCATCCTGAAAATTGTGAAAAGTTTTTCTCAGTTCATCTGCATTTTTACAGTTTGAAAATGATTTTACATATACAGAAAGCTTACTTACAAAAACCAGTATTTCAAGGCTTTCCTGCGTATTGAGTTTCTCAAGTTTATACTTCCAGTTGGAGATACCGTTTTGTATCTTGTTCTTTATTCCTGTTCTGACAGTTTTTGACAGTATTTCTCTGTTTTTGAACGGATACAATGGGTTAAACAGAAATGCTTTCAATGCTTCAATATCCAAATCCGTATTTTTCAGATTCTGAATGTCTTTGAAAAATCTCCCGCCTGCATACCGGTCAAGCGTCTTTCCCTTTGACGGGCTGAGTTTTATATCTCTGATTCTGCATTCTGATTCCAGATAAGGATAATAGGAATCAAACTGAGCAAGTGTTATTGCTATATCAGATGCATTTTCCGTTTTCAATAACTCAAATATCTGACGAACCGTACTTCTTATCTCACATACAGAGTTGTCATATACCGTTATCCTGTTCAGCTCATCTTCTTCTTTTACTGAGATTGTTCTGAACCCGGCTTTGATTGCCGTTTCTATATCCGGATCTGATACTGCATCAGGATAGACAATCACATATTTGTTTTTTTCAGCTTTTGAATAATCTGCTTCAAGATACTCTTCTTCATACAAATTATTCTTTTCCAGAAATAATATGTAATCATTATAAAGCAGATGAATATCTTCTTTGACTGAACTGCTCAGTTTTTCCGAAGTCAATGCTCTTTTGAAATATCTCAGGTTTTCAGCCGTGTTTTTTGCAAAGTGAGGAAGGCTATCAGTGAATTCATAATTTGCAAAATACTTCAGCTGTCTGATTTTTGGACTTTGGAAAAATTGAGATACAAAAAGCATTCTGTGAAATGACTGGACTTTTTCCTTTTCTTTGGGAATAGGTGTAAAATTTCTTTTAAATGTATCCCAGGAAAGTACACTATCTGCAAACACTGCCTTTCCTGCATTTCTTTTGGCATATCCTGCAAGATAGCTTCTGGCAGTGATTTCACTGGGAAATATAAGTGTCTTTTCTGAGTTTAATTCTGCAAATATTGCGTACTCCGGTGTCATTAAATAGAATATACCATATCTTAGAGTGTAATTGGAGAGACAATGAGCAGATTAAAGGAAATTTTTGCCAGAAAACCGGATAAAATGAATAGGATGACCAAATGGTTTTTCGGCATTCCGCTTGCTTTTAGTATCTATTTGCTGATTTCCCTGTTTGTTCCGTCTTTCGGTTCTTCAAATAATGCTTTTCTTTTACGTTATGCATTTCTTGAACTGATTCTGGCTCTGTCTGTTATGTTCGTTGTAAAAAATATACTGGGTTTTAATGTATCAAAACTGATTTGCGGAGAAAACAAGTTCTCTGTTTCACTTTTTCTGAAGTTTTCTGCAATTACCTTTGTTTTGTTTTCATGTTCTTCACTTGTTCTGTTCTTTTTCACGCCGCAGGATTTTGAGTTTTCCTTCATAAAGGAAGGTTTTGCCTTAAACTGGCTCTGTGCTTTGATTCTCATTGTCATTGCAGCTTTCACTGAAGAATTGATTTTCCGTTGTTACATTGCTTTCTACGTCCATGACAATTTGGAAAAGCGTCCCGGCAAGATAATTATTTACAGTCTTATTTCCGCTGTACTTTTTACAATATTCCACTTTGAAAACCCTGAAGTTTCCGGCTTCTTTGCCGTCTGGAGCATGTTATTCTACTTTATCTTAGGTTTCAGTCTGATGGCTTTTTCACTTTCTTACGGCAGTTTTGAGATAGCTTTTGGAGTACATATAGCAAACAATCTTGTTTCTTCTTTACTGTTCACTTATGACAATTCAGTCATAAAGACAGATGCGCTGTTTACTCATCATGACAATATTGGACCTGTAATGATTATTCAGACTATTATTTGTCTTTTGGTACTTGCATTATTTGTCAGAAAACAGAAACATAATAAATAGCAGTTGCGGCATTAGCACATCGGTAGTGCACGAGCTTCCCAAGCTTGTGAGGCGGGTTCGACTCCCGTATGCCGCTCTTTTCTTTTTATCTATTATTTGCATGTAAATTGGCAGAAAACATTCAAATTATTGTAAGATTATGTAGTTTATTTGCATGGAACATGATAAAATACATGCAAATAATGTTGAGGAGCATGCAAAATGAAACAATATGATTATTCATTTCTTTGCAATATGTCTGTTCCGGTCAAATTTCTTGATATGACTAATGCAATATATGTTCTGCGCAGCAATGTCGTAGAAAAAAAACAAGATTATCCCGATATTTTCACAGCTTTACGGAAAATTGCAATTATTCAATCAGTAAAGAGCAGTAATGCTATTGAAGGAATTGTAACTACAGATAAACGTATAGAAGAGATTGTAAATAAGAGTTCGGCTCCCCTGAATCATGATGAGCAGGAGATTGCAGGTTATCGTGATGCCCTAAATATGGTTCATTCAAATTATGACAGAATCTCAATTAATGAAAAAACAATCCTCGAACTTCATCGTATGTTGTTTTCTAAAACCGATTTCGAATATGGTGGATTTTACAAAAACGAGAACAACATTATAAGAGAAGTACGAGCGGATGGAACAAGCTTTGTTCGTTGGACTCCTGTGTCATCTGAAGATACTCCCAAAGCAATGGAGAATCTTATTTATGCATATATGGATGCCAGAGATAACGCTTCAATCAATCAACTCCTTTTGATTCCTTGTTTTATTCTGGATTTTCTATGCATACATCCTTTCAGAGACGGAAATGGACGAATGAGCAGGCTTTTGTCTCTTCTCCTTTTATATAAGGCAGGTTTCGATGTTCCGATGTATGTATCTTTTGAAGAACAGATTAATAACATGAAAGGTACGTACTACGAGTCATTAAAACAAAGTTCTGAAGGATGGCATGAAAATAAGAATGATTATATTCCGTTTATTGAGAACTTCCTGTATGCATTGTACCTTTGTTATAAGGAACTTGATAAACGTTTTCTGACACTTGGCAGCAAGAAGGTCAAAAAAAAGCAACGGATTGAACATACAGTCATTTCTTCAATTATTCCCCTATCAAAACGGGATATTATGGAAATTTTACCGGATGTATCAATGACGACTATTGAAGAAGTTCTTGCAACAATGGTCAAAGATGGCAGGATTGAAAGGTTGGGAACTACAAAAAACGCACGATACATAAAAAACAGGCTGTAACAAAAGTCAGGATTTCTGACTGAGGGGTGCAGCCCTTCTATTTTGTCTAAAGTTAATAAAACGATGTCCATGGCATTGAACCCGAGGCATCCGTGTCCATGAAAGAATGTAACCAAAACACGTTTTCCGAAATTTGGTACTATATTCTCAGCGGTATTTCATTGATTTTGTATTACC
>JAZLMO010000031.1:0-4201 GCA_045598675.1 Sphaerochaetaceae bacterium | reverse complement strand
CCTGCAAATGTGTTTTCACAACCATCAAGAACACCTGTTGAAAGTGAAGTATAAATTTCTGACATTGCAAGAGGTGTTGCACTTGCCCAACAGTTAATCATATCAATCTTGATTTCTGATGTTTCTGATCTGACTTTAAGCTTCTTGAAATCTCCGAGAGATGTGCACTTTGTCTTTGAGAACATGTTTCTTGCAGGTGTGCAGATGTAGTTGTAAAGTGAGCGGATTGTTCCGTCTGACTTTTCAAGAATCTGATCACCGAGCTTGCGACCGTAGTCACTGTACAGGAAGTCAAGACCTCCCTGAACACTCTGAAGAAGGAACGGAAGTCCAAGTGCTGTGTACTCAGGAATGTTAATACCACGGTTTTTGAGGTTGGCCGGGTTGATTCTGAAGAATGCGTATGTACCAAGCTTGAGACCTTCAATACATTCTGCTTCGTTTCCGAGCTGACCGCTGCCGAATACGTTAATCTCAATCATGCCGTTTGTTCTTTCACTGACGAGTCTTGCGAACTCCTTGAGGAAAAGACATGCGTTATCTGAATCTGCATTGATTTCAGGCATTGTGAGAACAAGCTTTGATGTGCGTTCTGCAGGTGCAGCAGCTTCTTTATTGCCTTCTGCAAATACTGAACCGACTAAAGCTACGAGTACTAATAAAACTACTAATACTTTTTTCATTTTCTGTCTCCTTTAAAGGTTGTGGTTTCTCCACATTATGAGTAAATGCTAACAGGCGGATTTCAGAGTTCACAATACAAAAAGTTGACTAATTTTTCAGTAAAAATTTGTACTGTCAGAATTTTTGGGTAAGGGATTCCACAGTAATGTATTTTCTGATGAGAGCAGAGAATTCTGCTTTTGTACGAACCCCTGCATTTTTGTACAATTTCTTAAGTCGGTAGTTTATTGTTCCTGATGCCATATCCAGATGCTCCACACTTCCGCAAGTAAAATAAAATTTTGAGATGGGTAAAATGTTTCAGTAGCAGTAGTTACTGAAATTTTTTTAGCGTTTTTATAAATATTTCTCTATATTCATTCGTTTTCTTGTTTACAATATAATTCTTTTGTAATACAATATTTATTAGGATTAAATATGGCTTACGCAATCAAGACAAATAACAATAAGAACGGAAGTAAAACTTACTTCATTATGAGCATTACAAGGATTCCTAACGGAAACGGAAAGCTGAAAACTCAATGTGTTGAAAAACTCAACAGCGATGATTTGCTAAGAAATGGAATCGATAATCCTTTTGAGTATGCTCAATCTCGTTTAGCTGATTGGAAAAACAAGGCATTAAAAGAAAGAACAGAGTTAACAACTTCTGTAGAGATTCCGCTGAATCAGAAACTTGAGGTTTCGGATTCTCAGGATGTTATCAATCTCGGTTATGCAGTTTATTCATATCTTTACCATAAACTGCATCTTGATGAACTGATTAATGCAAGAAGGCAACATACTAAGAGAGAATTCAATACAAATGTAATCTTTCAGCATCTTTTGTACTCAAGATGTCTTAAACCGGATTCAAAACTCGGATTTTGGGAAAACAGGAAAATGTTCTATGGGGATACATCTTACACTCTTGATGATGTTTACCGTTGCATGGATGATTTACTGACTTGGAGAGAAGACATTCTTACTCATTTGGATACACAAATAAAAAAGCAATACAAAAGAAGAAACAGTGTTGTTTACTATGATGTTACCAACTACTACTTTGAAATTGATAAGGAAGACTCTGATTCAGAACTCAGAGCAAATGGGGTTAATAAAGAACACAGACCTAATCCGATAATTCAGATGGGATTATTCATGGATGAAAAAGGTCTTCCTGTAACATATGAACTATTCAGAGGTAATACTCATGACAGTCAGACATTTAAAGAGGCTTTTGATAAAAGCATCATAGACTTCAAAGATTCCAAAAAGATAATTGTAGCAGATAAAGGAATGATGACCTACTACAATGTTCTTAAGATAAGAGAAGCTCAGAACGGATATGTAATCAGTCAGTCGATTAAGAAATCAGATGCAGATACGCAGGCTTTTGCCTTGAATAATGAAGGCTGGGAAATCACAACCGATAGTGAAGGTCAAGTTATCCACATGATTAAGGAAAGAACCATTCCCAGAAAAGCTTCTTCCTATGGTGATGTTGATTCTTCAAAACATAGCGGAACATACAATGAAAGACAGGTTTTTATCTGGAGTAAAAAGTATGCAGATAAAGCTAAAGAGGAACGCAAGGCTGTAATTGAAAAAGCTTTGAATTATTCAGGTACTAAAAGTTCTGACTACAGAGATTCTACATATGGAATGCTCAAATATGTAAAGAAAACTCCTATGAGTAAAGGTAAGACTGTCAGTGCAGACAAATTCATTGTGGAACTTGATCAAAGTGCCATTGATGAAGATGCAAAGTTTGACGGTTTCTATCTCATCTGTACAAATGTATGTGGTCCTGAATCCGAAGATAAAATCAACAGGGATAAGTCTCCTGATTTTGCTTACTACAGAAAAGATGGGTTTCTTGTTCTTAACCATATCGTTTCACCTCAGGAGATTGCTAATATCTATGGTGGCTTATGGAGAATCGAAGAAACTTTTAAAGTAACAAAAACCGGAATGCTTAACTTGAGACCTGTGTTTCATTCAAAACAGGACAGAATCAGAACCCATTTTATGATCTGTTTCATTGCCTTGGTTCTGGAAAGACTCCTTGAGTATTCTCTTAACTGGCAATACTCAGCAAAGAGTATCCAAGAATCTCTTTCTTCTTTTAACTGTGTTCGCATTGCTGATTCTAATATCTATCAGACTTTTGGGTATGACCAAATAGCAAATTTGATTTTCAAAAGATACAAAATCAATCTTCAAGAAAAGTATTTAACCCAACTGAAACTAAGAAAATTTTTTGGTTCAACAAAAAAACATGACTGAAAGTTTATAAGAAAACAAAGAAATACCACAACATTGTCGTCGTAATTATTGGTGGCAACAGTAATTACGACCATTTTTTGCTTTTTTAACTGCGGAAGTCAGGATAAGACGGAAAAAGTGTTTGTCAAATAAAAAATCTAAAATCTAAAATTTTCAATACAGTTTTAATTTGCCTGGATACACTGTAGACAGGTAAAAGACAATATGACTTGTAAAATACCTTTCAATTTCAATAATTGTGTGATTATAATTCACCCGTAAGTATGGCTATGCACCGTATCAGGAGAAAAAGATGAAAGATAATAAGCTTAGAAAAATATTAAATGAAGGAAAACCATCGGTATCAACAAGATTGTGCAGTACATGGGCTTTCTTATATGAAGTTCTGGGTTCTACAGGTAAATTTGATTATGTTGAATTTCTTGCAGAGTGTGCTCCTTTTTCACATGTTGACCTTGAGAATATGTGTAGAGCAAGTGAACTCTATGATATGGGGTCAATGATTAAGACAGATTATCAGAATCGTGCTTATGTTACCCAGAAAGCAATAGCTGCAGGTTTTCAGTCCGTTTTGTTCTGTGACCACGAAACCGTTGAAGATTTCAAGGAATCAATAAGTTTTGTAAAGGCAAACAGTCCTGAATACCACGGACATTACGGATACCCTAACAGAAGGTATATAGGTTGTCAGCCGACGCTTAGCCAAATGGACCATGCAAAAAGAATTAATGATGTTGTACTTGCATTTATGATTGAAAAGGAAAGTGCAGTCAAATCAATAGAACAAATTTGTGAGGTTCCGGGAATTGATATGATTCAGTTCGGGCCATCAGATTTCAGTATGAGTTGCGGTCATAACAAGACCCAGTGGGAAAAAGAATGCCTTGAAGCAGAAAAGAAATGTATCAAGACAGCCTTGAGTCACGGAATTCAGCCAAGATGCGAAATCGGTTCTGCAGATGGTGCAAAGTATTATATTGATTTAGGAGTCAGGCATTTCTCGGTAGGTGACCAATTCAAAATCCTAAAGGGGTTCTGGTCAAAAGAAGGGGAGAAGATGGCTTCAGTTCTTGAAAGTGAACTGAAATAATTTTTGTTTGCACAAGTATCGTTTAATCTCTTTGTGTCATTTGTGTGAAGTTTTTGTATTAAGGCTTTGCATATTCTTGAAGTGGGGTTATATTTTGGGTCAAGAGGTAAAAAAATGAGACATTCATTTGGAAAATTTCTTACAATTATGACAATCATT
>JAZLMO010000030.1:0-33703 GCA_045598675.1 Sphaerochaetaceae bacterium | reverse complement strand
AGTGATTGAAATTACACCACATTTTTTGGTAGATTATCCATCCTACAAGCAGAAATTAAAAGGAATACTGCAAACTGATACGGAGGAAAAGCAAAAGATATCGGATAAGAGTCTTATTGTAGATTATATTAAACTTTTAATGGAAAGTGCTTCTATGTTTGATGTACCTGTCAAACTCGGTTTGGCTGTCAAATTTTAATAGGAGGCACAATCAATGAGAAATAAATTATTATCAGTTTTATTTGTTGCATTCCTTGTTGTTTCAGTTTTTGTTTCCTGTTCTCAGGAATCAACTATTGAAAATCTTTACCATGGCGAAGTTGCCACAATCACATTTGATTTAGGTCCGGGAACAGGTACTGCACCTAAAAAGATTGTATCAAACAAAGGACAGATAATTGTTCTTCCTTCTACTGATGCAACTCTTACGGAATGGACTTTTGACTGTTGGACAGAAAACGGTTCCAGTCCTTGCAACTCCAGCGCCTACACAGTTAAGGGTAATGTCACTCTTACAGCACGTTGGAAAAAGACAATTACTTATGTAGCAGATAACAATGCTCCTGATTATACTTCTTCATCAAATGTTGTCTATTATGGAGATAAGTTCAATCTTCCAGATCTTCCTACAACTTCAACGGACAATCCTATGATGACATTTGTCTGGAAGAACAGTGCGGGTAAAGTTATTACTGCAGATACTGTTGCTGATAGTGATTCTGTCGGAAACGGCACTATTACAGCAACCTACTCTCAGCGCTTCCTTATCAAGTATTTGGATAAGAGTACAGAAGAAGCTGTTACCGGTGCCCCTGTATCTGACTATATAACTGAAGGTGCAAATCTTTCTAATCTTCCAAAAATTTCCCTTGATACAACTGCAGCAAATGTCAAGTATGTTTATGACACATGGAAAGTAAGTCCTACTAATTTAGTAGTTACATCAGCAACATCATTTACATCGTTTACTGATGCAATTGACAGAACAAATCATGTTTTGAAACTTTATGCAGACAAGAAGACAATCATTGCTCTTTCATTTGATTTCAACGGTCAGGGTTCTGAAAGTGATAGTGTGAGATACGTAGATATCACAAGCACTCAGAAGTATTTATCAGCAACAGATATCTTCGGTGAACCACTTCCTACAGCAACTACAAATACTTCAATTGATTACTGGTATCTGAACGCTGATATTGATGCCAACAAGATTACATCTGCAACAGATATCAAGGATACAGATATTATTGTTCATGCAAAGTGGAAAAATAATACTTTCACAATTACTTACAACGCAAACGGCGGAACAGGTGATGATTTCTATCAGACATTCACTTCTGGTACAGATGCAAAGTTAAGTGACGGTTCTGCTTTCTCAAGAACAGGTTATGATTTGGAAGGATGGGTAACAACTGCTACTGATGCTACAGTATACACAACAGGATCAAATGCAGATGCTGTCATTTCCGGTGCTGACGAAGAACACAAGATCAACCTGTATGCTAAGTGGAAATTGCACGAATACAAAATCACATACCACAATGTCAACGGAGCCACCAGCGCTAGTAATCTTGCTACTTTCAAGATGACAACTGCTACAGATCTCAATCCTCTCACATCAAATACAAGTATCTTCTTGGGATGGTTTACATCAGAAACAGATGGCAAGTACGTTACAAAGGTTACTACAGGTACAAACGCAGATGTTGATGTTTGGGCAAAATGGTTTGATAAGCCGGATGAAACAAACGGCCCTGCCATGACTTCCGCAACATCACATACAGGAGCCCTTGCTACAACATCAACAGATGGTCAGCATTTGACAGCTGTTTATATCGTTGGTGAAAGTGAATCTATTTACAATACATCATCTGCAGAGTGGAATTCTGTTTATGTTGTTGATGGCAAATGGGAAGATGCCTCAGAAGGCAGAAACGTTTACTACTTGTGGGCATACAACACCTATATAGTGAAGTTTAATGAGAACGGTGGAGATGGCACTACTACTATGTCTGACCTAACATTTACATACAGCAAACATACCACATTAACTGACAATGCTTTCACCAGAACAGGATATACGTTCAATGAATGGAATACCAAAGCTGATGGTACAGGAACTTCTTATGCAAATAAGAAAACGGACACTGATTATACAACCGGAACAGATACTGTAACGTTGTATGCACAGTGGACTCCTACTGAAACTGCTGTCACGTTCACGGTTGATATTTCAGGCGGTTACACTACAACTACCACATACACATACGATTCAACTGCAACAGATCTTCCGTTTGATCTTCCTACAACTGCAAGTGATGCAAGGATTATCGGTTATCAAACAAGCGGTACTAACATACTCTATGTAACAACCGGAACTGACGGATTCGTTTGGAGCGCAGGTGAAACATGGAAGACAACTGAAAGTGACTTGACTCTGATTCCTAAGTATCAAATCAAAGTAGAAGTCATTACCGGAAGTATTCCTGGTACAACAAAGGGAAAGGAATGGGCAGATGAAGGTATGAATACTTTAGATTTTGTAAACAGTGCATTTACACCTAATAGTGGTACGGTAAATGCATACACAGATGCTAATTTTACCAATATTGCACCGTATACAGTACCTCATCAGGTAGAAAAGTGGACTTTGTACCTAAAGTTAGAATAATAGCTGATCCCTATTCTTGGATTAAATACATACTGTTGCTCAGTTGTCTGGGCAACAGTTTTTTTATACCCTTTTTTGTATTGAAAGACTGTATATTTTACAATATTATTAAGAATGAATCCTAATAAGATGCAGAGAAGAAACACTAAACAAAAACAGATTATTCTCAATGAAGTTCAATCAAGATGCGATCATCCTACAGCGGATCAGATTTATGAAGAAGCCAGAAAAAGAGATGTTAACATCAGCAGAGGAACGGTTTACAGGAATCTTGCAGTATTATCTGAAGAGAATCAGATTAAAAGCATTGAATTGCCGCAAATGAACCATTATGACTTAAGAACAGATAATCATAATCATTTTGTGTGCAGAAAATGCGGCAGAGTTTTTGATATAGACATTGAATATGACAACAGTATGGATAACAGGAATTTCGGAGGTTTTATGATAGAAAATCATGAAACTGTTTACAAAGGACTGTGTCCTGAATGTAAGAAAACAACATAAATAAAGATAGGAGGAAAAAGTATGAAGTACGTATGTCCGGTATGCGGATATGTTTATGAAGGTGATGAACTTCCAAAAGATTTTGTTTGTCCTACATGTAAATGTCCGGGAACAAAGTTCAAGGTAATGGAAGAAGGTGCCGCTCTTGCAGCAGAACATGTATTCGGAGTCGGAACAGAACTTAACGGCTGCAGTGAGGAAGACAAAAAGTTTATTCTTGAACAGCTTATGGCAAATTTCAACGGAGAATGCAGTGAGGTCGGTATGTATCTTTGCATGGCCAGAGTTGCTCACAGAGAAGGTTATCCGGAAATCGGTCTCTACTGGGAAAAAGCAGCTTTTGAAGAAGCAGAACATGCTGCAAAGTTCGCTGAACTCCTCGGTTCAACACTTGAACCTAAGATGACAGATTGTACAAAGAAGAACCTTGCTTGGAGAGTTGAATGTGAAGCCGGAGCTACTGCCGGTAAAACAGAACTTGCAAAAGTTTGTAAGGCAAATGGTCTTGACGCTCTTCATGACACAATCCATGAAATGGCACGTGACGAAGCAAGACACTGCAAAGCACTCAAGGGAATACTTGACAGATATTTCAAATAATATTTTCAATAGGCAGTTATCCCTAAATTCCATTTTTGTGGTCATTTAGGGATAAAACTTATCCCCAAAATAGTGGTTCGACTTACATTTGGGGATAATCTTTCTTATTATGCCAAATTAACGGAAGCCATGTTGATTGTCTGATAGAAAAGTATCTGAAATAAGTAGTCAATTCTAACCAAAATGCAAAATGATTAAAAAATACTATTTCCTCCGGTTTCTAAGGGTCTTAATCTTGAATCAGAAACAGGAGGAAACAGGTTATGCAGTTAGTACCCAGTTTTGAAAATCCGAAAATTTGTTTTCTGTTAAAGATATTCTTTTCAAGGAGTTTCTGCGACATGTTATCTTTGGATGATTGATTGTACAGTCAATCGGCACAGAAGACAGTACCGTCAACTTCTACGTCTATACTTTGGTCTTTTGCCACAATGCAGACTTCTCCCTTTTTAAGAGAAACTTCTTCATTGATTGTTGCTTTACCTTCCGTACAGATTAAAATCTTTACTTTTTTCTCTTCATATCTGAAGAAACCATCCTGCATTACTGTTAATACAAAATCTGCAGGTGTGAAGAAATGAAGACCGCCCTTATCCTCAAAGCTGCCTAATAAATTGGGCTCGTAGGCACTCTGATTCATAATCCTGTACAGTTCTTTGGGGTCTACTCTCTTCTTTGTCAGACCCAGACGCAGAACATTGTCGGAATTGGTCATAAGCTCAATTCCGTTTCCGCTTAAATAAGCGTGGGGAATGCCCGGTTTAAGAAATATCGCTTCACCGGGTTCCAGGTGAACAAGATTAAGTTTGTAAGCATAATCACAAGCTTTATCTCCCGGATAAAAAGATTCAAAGTATGTGTGCAGATTCTCTGTTTCTTCATTATGAACAGGCTGTTTCCTGAAACCGCAGAGCAGTGATGTTTCGGTAAGGGCATAATACATTTCTGCTTTTTCGTTGGGATCCGAATAGTTGGGATTGTTTTCTTCAAAACCCTTTTTTGCCTGTTCTTTGTCGGGATGGCACTGAATACTCAGAGGTTTATCTATTGCAAGAACCTTAAGAAGGAACGGAAAATCATCTGCATTACATCCGGCAAAATCCGGATTGGAATCAAGAAAATCCCTTAATGACATATCCGTATTCTCAATTGTACAAATTCCGGATTTGTGAGCACCCATCCACAGTTCTGCCTTGGATGTATCTGTTTTTTCCATTCCGAGTAATTCAGGGATAAAATAGTTGTTTCCCCATTCATATTCTTTGATTGCCGGTTTTATTTTAAGGATATTATTCATGATCAAATTATAGATTTTGTTTGCCGTATGTTACAAGCATACTTCTGAAAGGTACAACATTATCTGATTCGTAGTTGCTTTTAGGTTCAATACAGAAGAAATCCGGAATTGCAGGATTGATAATTTTAAGTTTGGAGTTGATTTCCCTAATCAAAGTCCTGCAGTTTTCTCCGATTCTCAGAACAGTATTGAAAGAAACTTCACTTTTACATGCGTTTCTTATTGAAGAAGCAATCAAACGGTTTGAATACGCAAAACGTAAAAAGAAAAAAGGATTGGTATTTTCAACCATCAATGGATAAATGATTTCATGATTTACACCAAGACTTTGAAGTCCCAAAACAAGCATTTCATTGAAAGAAACAAGTTTTGCACATTCTTTTGGAGAATACTCATCCTTAAAGGCAAAATATACCGGAAAATTATTTCCTACACTGTCACTTAAAGCCTGAGCGTGGATTCCTCTGTAATCATAAGGACCGCATTCAAGATTCTTGATTGTATACTCTGTTTCTTTTCCGGCATTCGGATTTTTAACCGCCATTGAAAGAAAAGCCATCACCTGATCCTGTTCGTAAATTTTATTACAACTGAGAATATTACCTATAGAAATAGGATCCAAACCGTTTTCCATGCAGAACTCATAACGCTTCTGAACTTTCTTTATATCAAAAGTATTGCAGTTGCATCCAAGCATCAGGCGTACTTCATAAGGCAGAGGCTTTGATATTTTAGATGAACTCAGATGAAAAAGTCTGGGATCATATCTGAGAGAAAAATTGTTTATCGGAGCCCATCCGTTGTCATTTGCAACTCTGATAATAAAACTGTCTGTATTTTTGAACGCAGGACTTTTGGCAATTTTGCGGGTTAATTTTTCATAGTCTGATGAATCTTCCTGTTTGACCTTCTGCAAAGATACTGCTTTAAGATTCTTTGAAGCAAACACATAACCAAGACCGCCACGTCCTGTGGCCTTCCCTTCGTAAATGCATGTTGAATAAAGAACCTTGTTATCTCCGGCTCTGGAGCAGATTATCGAAGACGGATAAACACTGTTGATTTCACTTGTATCTTTATCTACCAGATCTTCTGCATCTGAAAAATCACAACTGTCTCCGTTAAAAGAAATTACACATTTCCTGTCTGCTCGTCCAATAATAACTGCAGCGGCAAATGGACTTACTGATAAGGTACTTTTGAAACTGTTGAAAGAAAGATTTTCAGTTACCGGACTTCTGAATACAACAGAAGTGAGATTTCCGTAAGGCATCTTGCTGTTTCCTATTATTGACGGAACTATTACTACAGGATTTTCCGTTTCCATACATGAAGGGTCATCTACGGAATAACCTGCAAAATCTGCCCATAATCTTGAACCTAAAGCAGGGCCGCCTGCGTACTTTTCCAAGTATGCCTGAGGAATATCATAGTCATAGAAATTTTTTTCCGACAAATCCACTATCAAAGCTTTTGCCGGAGGTCTTTTTGAAAAAACAGATTTGAGATTTGAATCTACATACCTTGAAGCTGTTGTAAGCTCTTCTTTATTCACGATACTGATTCTTTCATAAAATTATTGTTTTGTGAACGGAAATGGGAATAACTAATCAGAGGTTGTTATGAAAAAAATTATTACCCTACTACTTTATTCAGTTATTATACTTGTTTCCTGTATGCAAAATATTGATAGCAAAATTGTAAATATTGCGATTCCGATGCATCCTTGGGAGGAAAACAGCTCGCAGAAGATGTGGTACACACTCAGATGGACCTGCGGAGAAGAAATACTGAGCAGACATGTGGATACTGAAACAAGAACCCTTTCCATCAGTATTCCTACAGGTGAAACAGTGTTTATCTGTGCATACCCCTTGGGTGAGATGGTTCCTTTTGCAACAGCGGTCACCCCGCTTGATGATAAACTTATTTATGTGTTGAATCAGAATGACGGTTATCTTGCAAAGGAATTCATGGACATAGAGTCCGGCGTCAGAAGCAGGATAAATTTCAATTTCCTTCTGCAAGCCTGTTATTCAAAAACAGAAGATTTCAGAAAAATCAACATGGTGGATCTTTTACAGGATGCTCTCAACGGTCACATCACAAAGACCTCTGTAAAAATAAAATCCCCTGTTGAAATACCTCCGCTTTCAGTGTTGGATGGGATTTGGATAAGTGAAAATCTCAACGACAACTTGTTGAACATAGATGATTCCAAAACACCCGTTTTGTATCTGAATCCGGGTATTCACAGATACTACTGTCCTGAAATCAACCGTGAAATCCGCATAACAGTAGATTACGACGGAACAACACACTCCGTAATGCGTCAGGCTGTAATGTGATAGCATATAAATATAACATCAAACACCACACTGCATTTTTTTAAAAATAATGACTATAATTAAAATAAGAAGGTGCGTATATGGAATCTTTAAGAGAATTGTACAGATACGGTCACGGACCGTCTTCAAGTCACACAATGGGCCCCAGAAAGGCAGCAAAGGACTTTGTTCCCAAGTACGGAGATCAGGATCATTTTGAATGTGAACTGTTCGGTTCACTTGCAGCAACAGGAAAAGGACACCTTACGGATGATGCCATAAAATCTGTATTTGAAGACAGAAAACTGGAATTCATATGGAATCCCGATACTGTAAAGAAGCTGCATCCGAATGCACTTACCTTAAGAGCATTTGATAAGGACAACAAGCTTGTTGCAGAAGAAACTTACTACTCCGTTGGCGGAGGAAAAATAGTAACGGAAGAGAATTTTGAACTCAAAGCAAAAGAAGTATATCCGCAACTGTTCTCTCACATGGATCAGATTCTCAAATATTGTGATCGTGAAGGACTGCAGATTTGGGAAATTGCAGTAAAGTATGAAGGCCGGGAAATACTGGATTACATGGATGAAATATGGCAAATCATGGAAGACTCGGTAGAAAGAGGTTTGCTTGCAGAAGGTGTTCTGAAAGGCGGACTTAAACTTCAGAGAAAAGCATGTTCATATCATACCAAGGCTCACGATTTGGCAGGTCCTTTGGGATATACTGCAAAAGCTATCAGTTATTCTTTGGCAGTTGCTGAGGAAAATGCTGCCGGAGGCAAAATCGTAACGGCTCCAACATGCGGTTCCTGCGGAGTATTGCCCGGGGTTCTGCACTATTTGTACAAAGTCTACAACATACCCAAAGTAAAGATTCTCAGAGCACTTCTTACGGCCGGAATCATAGGAAATGTAATAAAAACAAACGGCTCAATATCCGGTGCAGAAGTAGGATGTCAAGGAGAAATCGGCTCTGCCTGTGCAATGGCATCAGCCGCAGCCTGTTATCTTTTGGGCGGAACAATTTTCCAGATTGAATACGCTGCAGAACTCGGATTGGAACATCATCTGGGACTTACATGCGACCCTATGATGGGACTGGTTCAGATTCCATGTATTGAAAGAAATGCAATGGCAACCATGAGAGCACTTAACCATGCAACTTACGCTCTTCTTTCAGACGGAAGACACAGAGTATCATTGGACGAAGTAATAGAAGTAATGATGGAGACCGGCGAGGCTCTTCCTTATATTTTCAAAGAAACAGCCCGCGGCGGTCTTGCTAAAGTCAAATAGGCAATAACTCTATTTGACAACAAAGTTTATTATCTTGTTCGGAATTACGATTTCTTTAACAATTGTAAATCCGTCAAGATACTTTCTGACATTCTCGTTTGCCTTTGCAAGGGACAGAAGTTCATCTTTTGAAATATCCTTGGCAACATCAAGTTTTCCACGGACCTTTCCATTTACCTGAACAACAATCTGAACCTGAGAATCTACTGTCAATTCTTCTTTGAATTCAGGCCATTTTTCGTTGCAGACACTTGGTTTATGACCTGCCATCTCCCAAAGTTCCTCTGCAAGATGAGGAACATACGGACAGATAAGAAGAATAAACGGTTCCCATGCTTCGCGGGACAAGGTCTGACATTTTGAAAGTTCGTTTACATAAATCATCATCTGGCTGATTGCAGTATTGAAATTCAAAGTTCTTGTATCGTCACCTACTTTCTTGATGGTCTTGTGTAAAAGCTTAATCAATTCAGGATCTGCCTTATCGTCAGTAAGCTTCTTTTCCTCAGCCATACGCCAGATTTTATCGATAAAACGCCAAACTCCGGCAATTCCGGTTGTACTCCAAGGCTTTGAAACCTGAAGGGGTCCCATGAACATCTCGTACATACGCATTGTATCTGCACCGTATTCTGCTTCAACTTCATCAGGATTGATGACATTCTTAAGGCTCTTACTCATCTTGGCAATAACACGTTCAAGACTTTCACCTGTTTCCTTATCTATGAATGTGTTTTCGTCTTTTACTTCCACCTGATCTACAGGAACAAGACTCTTGTTTTTACGCTGATATGCATATGCTGTAATCATTCCCTGATTCACAAGCTTTTGGAAAGGCTCCTTTGTTGAAACAAAACCCAAATCATAAAGAACCTTATGCCAGAATCTTGCATATAAGAGATGAAGAACTGCATGCTCTGTTCCACCAACATAAAGATCAACCGGCATCCAATACTTTTCTGCCTCTTCACTGCAGAATCTGTCAGGATTCTTAGGATCAAGATATCTGAGATAGTACCAACAGGAACCGCCCCACTGAGGCATTGTGTTTGTTTCACGCTTTGCCGGCTTTCCGCACTTGGGACATTTGCAGTTTACCCAGCTGTCAATATTTGCAAGAGGGCTTTCTCCGGTTCCGCTGGGCTGATAGCTGTCTACCTGAGGCAATGTAAGCGGCAAATCTTTCTCAGGAACGGTAACAGTTCCGCAATCAGGACAATGGATAAGAGGAATAGGCTCTCCCCAGTATCTCTGACGGCTGAAAATCCAATCTCTAAGTTTGAAGTTGACTGTCTTGTAACCTATCTTCTTTTCTTCAAGGAAAGCAAGCATCTTTGCAATTGCATCGACCTTATTCAAACCGTCCAGGAAACCGCTGTTCACGTGTATTCCGTCTTCCGTCCAAGGCTGAGACTGAACATCAACCTCACTTTTGAGAACTTCAATAATCGGAAGGTTGAATTTCTTTGCAAAGGCCCAGTCTCTGTCATCATGTGCAGGAACGGCCATGATTGCGCCTGTACCGTATGAAATAAGTACATAGTCTGAAACCCAGATTGGAATTTCCGTTCCGTTTACAGGATTGATTGCATAGCTTCCGGTAAATACTCCGGTTTTATCCTTTGCAAGATCGGTTCTCTCAAGATCACTTTTCTTTGCGGCTTCATCTACATAAGCATCAACTGCAGCTTTCTGTTCTTTTGAAACAAGCTTTGAAATCATGGGATGCTCAGGAGATACAACCATGTATGTTGCCCCGAAAAGCGTATCGCATCTTGTTGTAAAGATTTCAAGTTTTTCATCAAGACCTTTGACATCAAAGAAAACAGTGGCACCTTCACTTTTACCAATCCAGTTTCTCTGCATAAGCTTTACGCTTTCAGGCCATTCGACCAAATCCAAATCATCGAGAAGTCTCTGTGCATACGCTGTTATTTTCAGAACCCACTGACGGATATTTTTTCTTTCAACCTGTGTTCCGCATCGCTCGCATTTACCCTCTTTGACTTCTTCATTTGCAAGACCTGTCTTACAGTGAGGACACCAGTTGATAGGTGCATTACTCTCGTAGGCAAGACCTTTTTCATAGAGTTTTTCAAAAATCCACTGAGTCCACTTATAGTAATCTGCATCACATGTGGATATTTCCCTGTCCCAGTCATAACAGAAACCCAGACTTTTTATCTGACGCCTGAAATTATTAATATTTTTCTCAGTTGTAATTGCAGGATGGGTTCCGGTCTGGATTGCATAGTTTTCCGCAGGCAGACCGAATGAGTCAAATCCCATGGGATGAAGCACATTGTATCCGTTCATCTTCAGATATCTGCAGTAAATATCAGTTGCAGTATAACCTTCAGGATGACCAACATGCAGACCTGCTCCTGACGGATATGGAAACATGTCAAGGACGTAGGCTCTTTTTTCTTTTGGATATGAAGGGTCTTCTGTGACTGCAAAGGTTTTATTCTCTGCCCAATACTTCTGCCATTTAGGCTCTGTTCTTTCAAATGGGTATTTACTCATGTGTGTAATAATAGTTTTTCAGCTCATTTTGCACAAGGCTGACGGTTCTTTTTATACATGTCCCTAAAGTGTCTGAGAACAGCTTTTACGTTATCTGCACTGTAGTCAGCATATGTCCAAGGAAGCCTCTGATAGTCTTTATCCTTGTAAATGAGTGTTACTTCTCCGTAAACACCGTCTTGAAGCGGAATGCGGTGTGAGCGGTCTTTGCATGTAGCCAAAATGAAATTATCCAATGAAAGAATTCCCGGATCGATATTTATTCTGCGGCCGTTTGAATCTGCAAATTCCTTTTCCAGTGAGTTTGTTTTAATTTTAATTGCAGCAAGATCTTGCGGATTTATCAATTCCTTAAAGACAATAAGGTATCTGACCGGATGCCCGCTCATTTCACTGTCATAGTAATCCGTATACGGAAAATCCATAATGTCCGACACTTCAAGCACAGGTCCGAAGTTATCCTCAAGTAATTTTATGAGTTTGTCATGTTCCTGTTCCAAGGCTGATAAGATTCCTATAACCAAGGCACATTTTTCAAAATCTTTTGCAACTGCCATATCGATATTCTAACCTAAAACAGTTTAACCTGAAACAGACATTGTGAAAACCTGCTCATGTTGTTATTACGCGTAAGATAAGGTATAGTCAAAGGCATGAACAGACTGATTGTTTTTCTTGGAAATCCCGGTTCACAATACTCTCAGACAAGACATAATGCCGGATGGCTTATGTGCCAAAGCTGTGTAAAAGAAGACAGATGGCAGGAAAAATTCCACGGTCTGTTCGCAAAAAACGGAGAAACAATCTATTTGAAACCGCAGACTTTCATGAATGAAAGCGGAATATCAGTACAGGAAGCTACCTGTTTTTTCAATATCAATCCTGACAATATTCTGATAGTCCATGACGACATTGAAATGAAGTTTTCTGAAGTAAAAATTCAGAAAGGTGGCGGAATGGGCGGTCATAACGGACTCAGATCCGTAAAACAACATTTGAATACGGATAAATTCTGGAGATTGAGAATAGGAGTCGGAAGACCTGATGTCATGGATGTGGCATCATGGGTGACATCAAGATTTTCCGCAGAAGAAGAATCAAAATTACCCCTCGTATTCTTACGCGCGTGTGATATAATGAACAGTTGGCTTAAGGATTGTAAATGAAGAACAGAGATTTCAGAATATCAGACAACTCAAGGCAGGATATGACATATTTCAAAGCTCTCTTTGAGACGGATGTTCGTTTCGGACAGCTTTACAGACAGGCTCAGGAAGTTGCGCTCAGATACAACCAATCACATCAAAAAACAGTTTCATCTGCAAAACTCAACAGTGCTGCAGTTTTGCACCTTGTTTATGAAACAATTATTTCTTTCTACATAAGAAACTCGGAAACCGATCCGTTTTCCAGAATCACCGTTCTGGCTGAAAAGAACGATGCGTGTAAGGAAGTTCTTGAATATTACTCAAAAATGTTTCCCTCTGCACTGAATGAAGAAATCACAACGGAAGAAACTTTAAGGGAATTCTTTGTCCATCAGGTCTATCAGGAAAACCCTGCACTTCTTAAAGCAACTTTGAAAATGCTCAGTCAGGAAGGAATGAGTTTCCCTCAGGGAACCAAAGCACTTAAAACAATGTTGGGCTCTTACCTTCAGGGAACTACAATCACAAAATCCTCAGAAGAAGACCTTTTCAGTTTTCTGACATACCCTGCAAGACTGTATCCGGACTCACTGACAGATCAGATTAACTACATTCTCAAACACTGGAGTGAGTTCCTTCCGGATGAACTTAAGACAATGCTTCTGAGAAGCTTGGACTACATTAATGAAGAGGACAAACCGCATTTTGCCGGTTCGGGTCCTGTCTATGCACCTGTTTTCAACGGCGAAGAAGGCGATGCGGAATCTTTCTCCGAAGACAGAAGTTGGATGCCCAATGTTGTCATGATAGCAAAGAGCACTCTAGTCTGGCTTGATCAGCTTTCAAAAAAGTATCAGAGAGATATTCATACTCTGGACCAGATTCCGAATGAAGAACTCGATATTTTAAGGGACAACGGATTTACTGCCCTTTGGTTGATCGGCCTATGGCAGAGAAGTCCGGCTTCAAAAAAAATCAAACAGCTTTGCGGAAATCCGGATGCAGAATCATCTGCTTATTCACTGAAAGGATATGTCATTTCCGACAGAATCGGCGGTTGGGGTGCTTTGGATAATCTCAGAAGCCGCTGTAATGAAAGAGGTATAAGACTTGCAAGTGATATGGTTCCGAACCATACCGGTCTGGACAGCACCTGGCTTCAGGACCATCCTGAGTACTTTGTTCAGCAGAATTACCCTCCTTTCCCTTCATATTCATACAACGGACAGGATCTTTCCGATAATCCTGATTATGAAATAAAAATTGAAGATCATTACTACAACAGAACGGATGCAGCCGTCACATTCATGAAACGTGATAAGAAAACGGGAAAAGTTTCTTATATTTTCCATGGAAATGACGGAACATCAATGCCTTGGAACGATACCGCTCAGTTGGATTTTCTCAATCCTCAGACAAGAGAAGCCGTAATTCAGCAGATTCTTGAAGTTGCAAGGAATTTCCATATCATCAGATTTGATGCTGCAATGACACTTGCAAAGAAACATATTCAGAGGCTGTGGTATCCCAAACCAGGAACAGGCGGAGATGTAGCAGGCAGAATTTCAAGCGGTCTTTCCGAGGAAGAATTCAACAGGAGAATTCCCAATGAATTCTGGAGGGAAGTCGTAGACAGAGTGCAGGCAGAAGTTCCGGATACATTGCTTCTTGCAGGAGCGTTCTGGATGATGGAAAGCTATTTTGTAAGAACTTTGGGAATGCACAGAGAATATAACAGCGCATCCATGCACATGATGAAAAATCAGGACAACAAGAAGTACAGGGATTCCGTAAAAAGTACTCTTCTGTTTGATCCGGAAATCCTAAAACGTTATGTAAATTTCATGAACAATCCGGATGAGGAGACTGCAATAGCCCAGTTCGGTGATTCGGATAAGTATTTCGGTGTCTGTACTGTTCTTGCAACCATGCCGGGCCTTCCGATGTTCGGTCACGGACAGATTGAGGGTTTCCATGAAAAATACGGTATGGAATATCAGAGGGCATATTGGGATGAAAAGCCTAATCAGGGTTTGATTGATGAACATAAAAGAAGAATCTTCCCTCTGCTCAGAATGAGAAACCTCTTCTCCGGATGTCAGAATTTTCAGTTCTTTGATGTAATAAAAGACAATCAGGTTCAGGAATCAATCTATGCATATACAAACGGTGACGATAATCAGAAAACACTTGTCCTGTACAACAATCAGTTTGAACATGCAGAAGGAAGAATATTTGATTCTGTTTCCAAAATGGTCCGTACGGAGACCGGGCGTGAAAACAGAAGCGTGAATATTGCTCAGGCAATGGGACTTTCTGTTAAACCGAGAAGATTTGTCATTTACAAGAACTTCAATGAAAATCTTTATTACCTGGCTCCGTCAATGAAACTTTACGAAGAAGGATACTGGGTTTCCCTGAATGGTTATCAAACTGTTGTTCTGACAGAAATACACGAAATAGAAGATATTGACGGAATATATAACAGCCTTTATGAAAAACTTCAGGGTCGTGGTGTTGCCGATATTGCCTTTGAAATAAAGCTGATGTATCTTCAGCCGTTCTTTGA
Organism: Sphaerochaetaceae bacterium; assembly: GCA_045598675.1. Classification (GTDB taxonomy): domain Bacteria; phylum Spirochaetota; class Spirochaetia; order Sphaerochaetales; family Sphaerochaetaceae; genus JAZLEZ01. Next base: position 18,757 of record JAZLMO010000030.1, on the reverse strand, counting down.
GGCTGCGAAAGTAATGAAAGGTCAGAAAATGCTCAAAGATTTGAGAACCCTCCTTTGCAGCAAAACAACGGATAATGCAAAAAAGGAAATAATGCAGACTCTGGGAACTTATTATACATATCTTGAAGAACTTGGAAATCTGTTTGCAAAACTTGATATGCAAGTCAGAAAAATGAAACCGGTCGTTATTCTTGATTATCTGAGCCGGATTGAAAATGCCTGCAAAGCAGATATTTTCTCCAAAGGTAACATGATAATGGATGACAGTCTTCCGTCAGTTTTGTCTGCAGCATTCCTTCTTATGCCTTTTGTTGAAGACAGTTCAGATCTTTCACAAGCTTACGGAATTGCACAGAAACTTATGTTGAGCAACTTCTACGGAATAGACAATGACATCATTTCAAGAAGTATTCTGCTGATTACAAAGCTTGATGATGATACAAAAAAACTCTTGGAAGATTCTACATTCCTGAAACTTATCGGACACAATGAATATCAGGGTGTCAAATGGTACAGAGGTGAATACTTCCAGGAATGTATTTATATTGCAATACTGTCAAACGCAATCAGAAACAGTCTTAACGGAGAAGTTTCAAAATCCGAGATTGAAAGTCAAATCAAATATTGGCTGAGACGCGATGAATTTGCTTTATACAAAATCGATAACCTGAAGGAATGACATGTCCAATAAAATTGCAAGATTAACGATATTGGTTTTACAGGCTCTTATCACATTGGCAACACTCACACTATGTGTATTCGGTTTTTCACTGGATACCTACTGGTTAAATCACATTGAATTTGCAGAATGTGCCGTAAGATTGGTTTGTATTTCCGTTTTCACAGCCTTTTATTACAACTCTCTGGCAGGAGGATTCGGTTCGGATACTTTGTTCATTCCCATTCATCTGCTTTTTTCTGCATTAAGTGAAGCAAGAATCCTTGATACTTTTTCCAGAGCATTCGGAATTTATGTTTTTCCTCCTCTGGAAATAGTGAATATTTACATTTTTTCAACCATTATGACGGTTATTCCGTTAATCAGTTACTGTATCTTCTTTGATAATCTGTCATCAGACAGTTCAATCCGATTTCTTCTGGCGGGAATAATCGGAACAGTAATTGTAACGGACATTATTCCCAAAACCCAGACTCTGGATACACTTTGGAATTTTCCGGCAATTAAAGTGCTGATTTATTCAATTTACATAATTGCTGTAACTGTATGTTTCATCAGATTTTCAACAGATAGTATAGGACCGGATATAATCAGGCATCTGGTTTGTCTGATTCTTATTGTCGGAAACTATGTCAATCTGTTTTTCAATACTTTCACAATGAACTTAATAGGAACTGCATTCCTCATCGGTGCCTGTACAATTATTCTGATAATGACCAAGAGAAATGCAATAAAGATGTAATATGATAAACATTCCATTAACAGAACATCCGAGACCCCAGCTGAAAAGAGATAACTTTCTCTGCCTTAACGGTCAATGGAACATTGCCTACCTTTCAGAAGATCATGCCCCTGAAGTACACAAAATAACTGTACCGTTCAGTCCTGAATCCGAAGCATCCGGAGTATCAAGAACTCTAGGTGAAAATGAAGTCCTGTGCTACTCCAGAACAGTCAAATTCAACGAATTGATAAATTTTGACAAAGAAATTTTGCTTCTGCATTTCGGATCTGTAGATGGTGAATGCGACATCTTCATAGATGGCGAACATGTACTGAATCACAAAGGAAACTCACTGCCCTTTTCAATAGAAGTTAAAAAAGATTACTTTCAGTTGGATGTAATGATCAAAAACGGACACAAGGGAATCTGGCAGACCGTTTGGATGGAAAAGGTTCCTCTTAAATACATAAGAAATCTGATTGTTACTCCGGATCTTACCGGTTTTGAAATTGTTGTTGTTTCCAACACCGGAGATTCTGAACCATGTACGGTAAGATTCGGATTAAAGACATTTGACATCTGTTCGGATTTGCCTTACAGAATAAACATTCCAAATCCTCAGTTGTGGTCTCCGGAATCTCCCAATCTGTATTTCTTCTCCGTAAAGCTTCAGGAAGACAAGATTTTCACTTATACAGGACTGAGAACCTTCGGATGCAAAGACGGAAGACTTCTGTTAAACGGTAAACCTTATTTCCATCATGGAATAATTTTCAATGCCGGCTACAAGGGAAGTCTGTACACACCTATAAACGATATCGAAATGTCAGATGATATTACTTTTGCAAAAAAGCTGGGTTTCAACACCATCAAACTTGAAGACAGAATTGAGTGTGCAAGATGGTATTTCCACTGTGATTCACTTGGAATGCTTGTTTGGCAGGAACTCCCATCTGAAGATGAAAACAGGTACGATATTCCGGAAAAACTGTTCAATACCGTTTGTACTGCAATGTGGATGCTGAAAAGCGGTGATATTAAAGATGAAAAACAACTGAATTCCGTTATTGGGAAAATCAAACAACTTGATTGCACCCGGACTCTTGATGTTGCAGATTGCAAAAGTCTGAAAACAGTATTCAACAAATTCGTTTTCCTTGGAAAAGGACATAAACAGGCATCTATCATATCAAGATGCGGTGAATTCGAGTATGAGTATGAAAATCCGGATTCAAAGCTGTCAAAAGGTGAACTGTCTGATCTGATTATCAATTTCTACAATACTCAGATCCGTAAAGCAAAAAAGAGAGGATTATCTGCATGTATGTATGCTCAGCTTACTGATACGGAAAATGAAAAATACGGTCTAATTACATTTGACAGAAACACAGTAAAAGTTATTTCCGAAGACATCACAACAATGTCCGAAGAATTATTAGAGGACTGATATGAAAGAAAGACAAGCATTTGTAATTCTTTTCCTTGCACCTGTTATATGGGGAATAACATTCTCTTTTCAAAGTGAAGTATCCGGAGTTCTTGGAACTTTCACATTCAACGGAATCAGAACGCTGATCGGATTTATTGTACTTCTTCCCATACTGATAAAAATACTCGGGAAACATGACAAAATTTACCTTGCAAAATTAATCAAAGGCGGTTTTCTCTGCGGTATATGCCTTGTTACAGCATCTGCATTCCAACAATTCGGAATTGCAACATCCAGCGCAGGCAAAGCCGGTTTTATAACATCTTTATATACATTGTTTGTTCCGATTTTATCCGTTTTCATAGGAAAGAAAGTTCCCAGAAAAATCTGGCTGTGTGTACTGATTGCAATAATAGGAGCATATATGCTCTGCATTACCGGCAAGGACGGTATTACCGGCGGGGATTTGCTTATCCTTGTATGTGCTCTGTGTTTTGCAGTTCACATTCTTGTAATAGACAAGGTCGGTAAAGATCTGGAAGGAATAGATCTTTCGGCAGTACAGTTTTTGTTTGCAGGAGCCATTAATATGGTAATTGCAGTGTTTACGGAAACTATTTCCTTTGAAGCAATTAAAGATTCTGCATTTGCAATCTTCTATTCCGGAGCACTGTCCTGCGGCGTAGGTTATACACTTCAGATGGTAGGTCAGAAATATGTTGCCCCCACAAAAGCAACATTGGTTCTGTCTCTTGAAAGTGTTTTTGCCGCAATAGGAGGGGCTTTGATTCTTAAGGAAACAATGAACATAAAGCAGATTATCGGATGTGCCCTTGTGTTCACAGCCGTAGTTCTGTCTCAGATTGAATTTGACAATCATAAGAAGATAAAATAACACAAAATCTGAAAGTCAAAAAATAAAGAATATAAGGAAACAAGCATGGCAGTTGAAAAACTAGTTAAAAACGGAAAAATTCAAAGAAAAGGACCCGTTGTCCTTTTGATTATGGATGGCGTCGGATTCGGAAAATATGAAGACGGAGATGCATTCAAAAAGGCTGTGACAAACAACCTTGATGATCTTTTCAGAGAATGTCCCTGGACAAAGCTGAAAGCTCACGGAACAGCAGTAGGCCTTCCTTCCGATGCAGATATGGGAAACAGTGAAGTAGGACATAACGCAATGGGTTGCGGTCGTGTTTTTGCACAGGGTGCAAAACTTGTTGCAACTTCAATAGAAACAGGTGCAATGTTTCAGGGTGCTACTTGGAAGAAACTGGTGGCAAATGTCATTGATAATAATTCTACAATGCATTTCTTAGGTCTTCTTTCAGACGGAAATGTACACAGTCATATCAAAAATCTTCAGGACATGATTATTCAGGCAAAAAAAGAAGGCGTTAAAAAAGTCAGAGTACATGCACTTCTTGACGGAAGAGATGTAGATCCGACTTCTGCTCTGAACTACTTTGATCCTTTTGCACAATTCCTTGCAGATCTTTCAAATGACGGATCATTTGATGCAAAAATTGCTTCAGGCGGCGGAAGAATGGTTATTACAATGGACCGTTACAACGCCAACTGGGAAATGGTAAAAAAAGGCTGGGAAACACATGTATTGGGCGAAGGAAGATATTTTGACAACGCACACGATGCAATTGAAACACTCAGAAAGGAAACCGGTGCAATAGATCAGGATCTACCTCCTTTTGTAATTGCTGAAAACGGCAAACCTGTAGGAACAGTAGAAGATAATGATTCATTCATCCTTTTCAACTTCCGCGGAGACCGTGCACTGGAAATTTCAAAAGCTTTTGAAGCAGAAGAACTCAGTGAATTTGACAGAAAACGTGTACCTCATGTTGAATATGCCGGCATGATGGAGTATGACGGAGATCTTCATATTCCAAGTCAGTATCTTGTAAATCCACCTTCAATAGACAGAACAATGGCTGAATATCTCTGTGAAAGCGGAGTAAAACAATTCTCCATTTCTGAAACCCAGAAATTCGGTCATGTAACATATTTTTTCAACGGCAACAAGAGCGGTAAGTTTGATGAAAAGCTTGAAGAATATGTTGAAATTCCTTCAGATATCGTTCCTTTTGAAGAACGTCCTTGGATGAAATGCGCAGAAATTGCAGACAGAGTCATCAAGGAAATCGAAGGCGGAAAGTGGGATTTCATCAAGATGAACTTCCCAAACGGGGATATGGTAGGTCATACCGGTGTTTTTGAAGCTGTTGTATGTTCAATGGAAGCTCTGGATCTTCAGATCGGAAGAATCAAAAATGCTGTAGAAAAAGCCGGCGGCGTTCTTCTTATTACCGCAGATCACGGCAACGCCGATGATATGTACGAACATAAGAAAGACGGAAGCGTTGCAACAGATGCAAACGGAAAGCCTAAAGCAAAAACAAGCCATTCACTTAATCTTGTACCGTGTATTCTCTATGATCCGCAGTATAACGGTGAATATTGTAAAGAGCTCAACGAAGGCTTGGGTATAAGCTCGATTGCAACTACATGCATTGAGCTTCTGGGATTCAAGGCTCCGGCAGATTACGACAAATGCATCGTAAATTTTAAATGATTACACAAAACCTTCATACACACTGCACATATTGTGACGGCAGTGCCTCTATGGAAACAATGATTCAGGCTGCTGTGAAAAGCGGCCTGAATTCTTTGGGCTTTTCTTCCCATGCATGCAGTTCCCTTCCTATGGAACTTGGAGAAATAAAAAAAGAAAATATCGATTCTTATTTTGATGAAGCGGCATTATTGAAAGAAAAGTATAAAAATCAAATTGAAATATTCGTCGGTTTTGAATATGAAAGCCGTACAGCATACGGAATGGCAAAACCGGATTCCAGATGCCAATACAGTATAGGTTCCGTTCATCTGTTTGAAAAAGACGGAGTGTTTTACAACGTAGACCATACACCGGAGATTTTTCTCAAAGCTGCAGAATCTTTTAAAAGTATTAAAGCACTGTGTGAAAACTACTTCTCGGAACTGACTGATTTTGCTGTTCACACAGATTTTGATATTGTCGGCCATTATGATCTTGTAACCAAGTTTATTGAAAAAGGAGTAGAAGATTTCACGCAGGAAAAATGGTACATGGATATGAGTCTGTACTATCTTGAAAAAATTGCACAAACCGGAAAAATCTTCGAAATCAATACAGGAGCAATCGGCAGAGGATGGAGAAAAGCTCCCTACCCTTCAGTTCATTTGCTGAAACGTCTATGCGTTCTGGGAAATCCTGTGATTATATCTTCAGATGCACATAAACCTGAAGCACTGACCTGTTATTTTGACAAAGCATTGATTTTGCTGAAAGACCTGGGTTTTAAAACCATTGCCAGATTAACTGAAAACGGTTTTATCAGACAGAACATCAAAGAGGTCTTGTAATATCTTTCAGAAACTTTCTCACATCTTCAGGGAGAACAGATCCGAACTTGTCATATATTTTCCTGTGATAATCATCTATGTACTTTATTTCGTCTTCTGTGAGTTTTTCTTTTAAAATAAGATCTCTTTCATAAGGAACATTTGTCTGCGGAGACAGAAACAGAAAATCATCTGAATTGTCTGTCTTCAACGGCTCAACTCTCATGATGTTTTCAATTCTGATTCCGTATTTACCTTCTATGTATATTCCCGGTTCATCAGTTATCATCATCCCGACCTTAAGCTCAACATTACTGAGCTTTGAAGAAATTCTCTGGGGTCCTTCATGAACAGACAGATTGCATCCCACCCCGTGACCGGTTCCGTGGTAATAATTCTGCTTCACTTTCCAGACTTCACTTCTTGCAAGAGAGTCAAGTTGCATTCCGCAGGTTCCTTTTGGAAAAACCACAAAATGAAGTTTCAGATGTGCCTTCAAAACTGCAGTATAGTGTTCTTTTTGTTCTTGCGTAGCCTTTCCGAAAAGAACGGTTCTTGTAACATCCGTTGTGCCCATATCATACTGGCTTCCGCAATCAAGAACCAAAAGACCGTCTTTATCTATTGCTCTGTTATGTTTTCCATCCGTTGAATAATGAACTATTGCTCCGTTTCCTGCAAAAGCACATATTGTTGCAAAAGAAGGGCCCTGATAGGATGAATGCACTTGATGTTTGATACTTTCAAGTTTGTCTGCAATCTTAAGTTCTGTCAGCTGTTCATCTGTACTTTTGATGTAATAAAGAAGCTGAATGAGACTGATTGTATCAAATTCCTGACAAGCATCGGAACCGGCCTTTTCCGATTCATTTTTAATTGCTTTGAAATCCGTTGAATATTCTCTTTTCTCAACAATCTTCATCTGTTTAAGAGAAGAAAAAAGCTTAACATTGATTCTTTGCGGATTGATTACTGCCGTTCCCTTCAGTTTTTCAAGATCTTCATAAACAGCATCATATTCTTTGATTTTGTAACAAAGTCCGGTTGTATCAAAAGATTGAAACCGTTTTTCTGAAGTATACAAGACAACCTTTTCATGTCCGATAATCAGATAGGAATAAAACACGGGAACATACTGTAAGTCAGATGCTCTCAAATTCAAAATCCATGCAATATCATCAAGAGAAGAAATAAGAGTATAATCAGCACAATCTTTTTTCATTTCCGTTCTGATTCTTTCAATCTTTTCATCACATGTTTCTTTGGCATATTCAATCGGGAATTCACGTACTTCTGTCTCCGGTAAAGCCGGACGGTCTGTCCATATGGCATTCAGTAAATCTTCACAGGGACAGATATCAATTCCCGCCAGTTTGAATTTTCTGAGTTCGGATACCATCAGAGTCTGTGCATCGATTCCGACTTTCTTTCCGGCATAGTTGTTTTTTATGTAATCAAACGGACTTTCTGCATTAGGTCCGTCAATTTCCTTCATAATAAAACAGGTTCCTCTGATTTCCTGTTTGCACTGAATGAAATATCTGGAATCAACCCAAATCAGCGCTTCATCTGAAGATACTAATGCAATACCCTCGCCCCCTGTGAATCCTGTGATAAACTCAAGCCCATGCCAGTAATCTGCAGTATATTCACTGTCATGAGAATCTTTTGAATTTATTATCAAGGCACTGAGTTCTTTCTGTTTAAGAATATTCCTGAGCTCAAGGACTTTTTGATTTACAGTCATTTTTTCACCGATTTTCTTATAACCAAGACACCTGCAATAATTGTCAGAACACACAGAATCTGACCCATTGAAATATTGAAAACAGATTTGAACAAGGCTGTAGGTTCTGTTTCCTTTCCCCATGCCAAGATAAAACCCAACTGCTCATCAGGTTCTCTGAAATATTCGATGATAAATCTTACAAAACCATAAAAAACAAAATAGAAACCGGTGATAAAACCTGTTGAATATCTGCATGTTTGCTTCTTGAGAAAAGGACGTTCAAAAAACCAAATAATCAAAAACAGCACAATCCCTTCAAAAAATGCTTCGTAAAGCTGGGACGGATATCTGGGAAGATTTACATAATCTCCTACATTATATTTTATTCCTGCAGAATCACAGGCTTTTCTGACCCAGTCCAATCTTGTTGTCAAGTACGGTGCATCCGGGAAAATCATTCCTTTTGCAGAACCGGTACATCTGCCCCAAAGTTCTCCGTTAATGAAGTTCCCCAACCTTCCGAAAGTATATCCCAATGGAGTTCCGGTAAGAATGGCATCTGAAATGTCAAAAAATTTATATTTGTATCGTTTGCAGAACAAAGCACAACCGACTGCAGCCCCTATTGCTCCGCCATGATAACTCATTCCCGGAAGACCTATGAACTTGCCGTTTCTGAACGGCCAGAAAATCATCCAAGGATGAAGCCAATAGTATGAATTACCTTCATATAACAGTGTTGAAAAGAGCCTTGCTCCCACAATCAGACCTATTATCAGATAAAGGAAAAGACTCATGACAGTGTCATCATCGATATTGTTGAGAATATGTTCTTTTTTCACAAGACGGTTGAAAACCAGATATGTAATTGCAAAAGCAACAAGATACATAACCGCATACCATCTGACAGGTAAAAACGGAAAAACCGTAGGAGAAATCCATGAAGGAAAATCAACAAATAAGTTCATATGTTAAGTTTATACTGATTTATCGTTCTTATGTCAGTCAAAATGTGATAAAATGTTCGGCGTTATGAAGAAAAAACATGTTGCACTGATTATAATAGTCACAGTTCTGGTTGTTACAGCTGCCGCAACAGCAGCATATCTGTGGGCACCGGAAGTCATTGAAACCGTCACATCTTACTTTGTCAAAAACCATGATAATGCGCATCTTGAGATAGAAGGTGTTAAGGAATCAGTTCTAGAGAACAATATAGTTGAACCTACCAGTTATCAATCATTTATTCAGTCTTCAAACGGAACAGTCGGAGAAGACCAAATCATAGATATAGACATGAAACGCCTGACAGGTCTGTATAAATTGCTTCAGAAACATTATCTGTGGGATATAGATTATGATGCAGTCTATGATGCCATGGCTACGGCAATGTTTGATACATTGGGTGATAAGTATTCTTACTATGTCAAAGCTGAAGACTCCGAAGAATATGAAGAAGAAACCACCGGAAAATACGGTGGACTAGGTTTTTACTTTTCCAAAAATTTCGTCAAATACCAGGATCCTGAAAAAGAAGATACATTATTTTGCAACATTTCACAGGTATTTCCCAATACTCCCAGTTCAAGAGGAGGAATGCTTGCAGGTGATATGATTATTAAAATTGAAGGACAGGATGTAACAGATTTGGAAGCAACTGATTGTGCCAAACTGATGAAAGGTGAAATAGGTACTTCCGTTACCATCACTGTCAAACGAAAAGATAAAGTATTCGATCTTACTCTCACCAGGGAAGAAATCTCTGTTCCAACCGTTGAATATACAATGCTTGATGACCATATTGCATATATGCTCATTCTCAAGTTCAGCCCTGACACAGTCAATAAAGTAGGCCTTGCACTTTCAGAACTTGTCAATCAGGGAATGAAAGGACTTATTATCGACCTCAGAGACAACCCCGGCGGAGATGTTGAAGCAACATTGAACATTGCAAATTACTTTATTTCCGGCAAAGACCTTCTGACCATCAGTTATAAAGACAAATCAAAAAATACTGTTTTCAGAGCCTCTAAGCAGATTCTTGTAAATGAAAATATTCCTCTTGTCTGTCTTATTAACGGCGGTACTGCAAGTTCTGCAGAAATTCTCAGTTCTACATTAAGAGATAACGGAAGAGCAACTTTAGTAGGCACTACATCGTTCGGAAAAGGTATCATGCAGGTCATCAGTCCTTACAGTGAAGGATATGCATCCATAACTACTGCAAGTTTTGTACCTCCTTCGGGTAACGAAATACATAAAATAGGTGTTCAGCCGGACATTGTTGTAGACAGCATAGTTGTCGGAGATGAAGAAAGAGATATTTTCAAACAAATGGAAGAAGACAAAATCTTTGAGAAATTTGTTGAAAAGCACCCTTCTTACACAAAAAAGAACGTTGCCAAATTTTTATCGGAAAACAAAGATTGCGGCATAAAACCGGAAGTTCTTCAGATTCTGATAAGAAACGAATACTATCTCAAGATGACTTACGATCAGCGTCCTAAGGCAGATACATGGTTTGACCCTCAGATTAAAAAGGCACTGGAAATCCTTGTAAAATAATGCGTTTGTTCCTACTACCTGATTCATTCAACGGCTCAGATGAAATAATATTCACAGGCAAAGAATACAATTATGTTGTAAAAGTTCTCAGATTAAAGGAAAACGCTTCTATTACTGGACGTGACAAAGATGGGAATACATGGAATCTGACAATCCTTTCCATTTCAAACAATATGTGCCGTCTGTCTGCAGTCAAAGATAATGTTGCAAAATCTACAACAGATTCTCTTCCTGAAGACAGACCTACAAGAAACATTATCCTTTATCAATGCCTTCCCAAAGGAAGAAAACTTGATGAAATAATCAAAAGAGCTACTGAAACAGGCGTCAGAACCATTGTTCCTGTAAAAAGCAGAAACTGTATCGCATCTGTTGAAGGAAAGGAAGAATCCAGACTTGAACGCTATCAGGCAATGGTAAAAGAAGCAGTTCAACAAAGCGGTTCCCTTGTACCCACTGCAGTTGAAAAAACAATAGATATCAAAAACATAGCAGAAGACTTCAAAAAAAGATGTATTTCATTTAACGAAGAAGGAAAAGGCTTTATTCTGCATCAATGTAAAATAAAAGAAAAACAGAAAAATCTTGTTTCTTCATTAAAAGATTTCAAAGGAACTGTTGCAATTCTTGTCGGACCGGAAGGCGGATTCACAGACACGGAATGTCAAATGATGATTGAAAACGGTTTTGACCCTATACTTCTTAAATCCAATATACTCAGATGTGAAACAGCAGCAATTTATGCTGTTGCCGTAGTTCAGACAATCCTGGAATCCTAGTGTTCCGAACCTAATATTCCGACATTTCATATTTACTGTAATTAAAAGAATTAGCAATCATTTTGAGTTTTTATGACTCACACTAATACACAAGTTATGCACAACTTCTGACACACTATGGAATAGCACTTGTTGCAAAAGTGTTTCATAAGTATATTTTACAATAACAAATGCCAATAAAAGAATAGATATAATTCATTTGTTTAAAAAGAATTAAACAATGATTAGTAAACACTTTTTTATTAAAAACTTATATAACTTTTAAAGCAATATTTTGACTGAGAATACAAAAATATTGTTTTATTGTCTGTTTTTTCTACACAAGTTATGCACAAGGATTTTAAAAACAAAAAAAGCACCGAAAAACCGGTGCTTTTCATGCATAAAACTGCGATTAATGACGTTTTGAAAGGATTCTGACCTGCTTGAGAAGACCTTCGCCTTCACTCTTGGTTTCAATTCCGGTAACATCACTTAATGCTGTATGAACAAGACGTCTTTCATACGGATTCATAGGTTCCAGAAGACGGCTTCTTCCGCTCTTCTTGACCATCTGTGCAACCTTGAAGGCATTTTTGACAATTTGTTCTTCATGTCTTTCCCTGTAGCCTTCTGAATCAACTATGATTTTTCTCTTGTCATCAAGCTTTCCGGCAAATACATTTGCCAAAATCTGAAGAGCATCAAGATTTTTACCTTTTCTGCCTATGATAATACTTGTGTCTTCACTTTCTATTTCAATATTTACTTTTCTGCCTTTTCTGGAAGATACAAAAGCCTTACAGGAATATCCCATATGAGAAACAACACCTTCGATAAAAGAACATACTTCTTTTTCAAAATTTTCGTTTATCTCAAGATCTTCTTCTTCAATATCTTCTGAATAATCATCTGCAGCTTCTTCTTTTACAGAATCTTCTTCTACTCCATCAATATGAACACGGATTTTGACATTTCCTCTTTTAAACAGACCTCTTTTTCCGTCATCAATGATTTCCACATCAAAATCTTCTCTTTCAATATGGAGTTCATCAATAGCCTGATTAATGGCATCCTGTTCGGTTTTACCTTCAAATTCTCTGAACATCTTTATTATCCTCTTATTTTTTTTCTTTTTTGGCTTCTTCAAGCTTTTTGAGCTTTTCCTGATATTTCAGAACTGCTTTAGGTTCTTTCTTTTCTTCTGCTTTCTTTTTTGAAAATACATCAGGTCCGTACTTTGCCATTTTTTTGTTTGTAACAACCTGCTGGATAATTGACAATGCATTCTGGGTTGACCAGTAAAGGAGCAATCCTGAAGGAGCGCTGTAAAGAATAAAGAAGAACATGATAGGCATTCCCCATGTCATGAACCACATATTGTTCTTGCTTCCGGTATTCTGAGTTGAAGCCTGTGTATATTTCATTGAGAAAATCATACTTGCAGTATAGATTATCGGAAGAAGATGAATCTGATTGCCTAAAAGCGGTATGGAAAATTTAAGAGTTGCAACTGTTTCAGGAACAGACAAATCCGGAATCCAACCCGGAATGAACATTGCACCTCTGAGTTCAAAGTGTTTATTCAACAATCCGTAGAAAGCAATAAGAATCGGGAACTGGATAAGAAGAGGTAAACATCCGCCCATAGGATTGATTCCCTTCTCCTTATAAAGCTTCTGCATTTCTTCATTCTGCTTCTGTGTATTTGTAGGATACTTTACCTTGATTGCTTCAACATCTGCGGAGATTGTACTCATCTTTGCAGTTGATTCAGTACTCTTTTTCTGTAAAGGCCATAATGCAAATTTCAGAATAAGTGTAAGAATGATGATATCAACACCGTAGTTCGGAACAACTTTGTTCAAGACCTGCAGACACCATTTGAGCAATGTCTCAAGCCAGCCGAGAACCGAACCGCTTTCCATTGCATCATCAAGGTTGTAGTTTCTGAGTCCCCATTCATTATCCACACCGTTGTAATATGAACCAAGATACTTCTTAAGTTGAGGTCCGCAATAGAAATAAATTGCATTGCTCTTTTTTGCCGACTGAGGAACTGAAACATAAATGCTGTCTGTCTGGATTTCCTTACTCTTGTCTTCAACAGCCTGATACTTATATGCAATTTCTGTATTTTCAGGACGGGCTATGACTGTGAAATACTTACTTGTAACACTGAGCCAATTCAGGTTCTTTGTTGTGAAGAAATCACCTGCTTTGGAAAGACTTACTACGGCTTTCTTTACTTTTCCGTTATTCTTTATTGTTCCTGCAAAGAAGCGTCTGTAATCATATCTATTGCTCTTTATTGACTCAAAAGAAGGACCTATCTGAGGTTCAAATGCAAGAGTATAAGCATAATCATCTGCATCAAGACCGTTTCCGTTAACTTCAACGTTTACACGAATCAGGTAATCGGCTTTTTTGAACTGGAAAGTTTTGACAACTTCAAATGACTGACCATTCTCATTTTCAAAAGTATTTCTGAATACTACCTTATCTTCGGAAACGGAATAAGAGAATGTATCAAGAACAGGATTGCTGAGATCTTCTCCCCAATACATTAAAAATGCATTTTTATCATTTCTGTTTCCCTTGAAAATCATTTCTGGGAACTCACCGTCTGTACTTGCATGCTGCTTAAGCTCTATTGATGCAACACTTGCACCCTTCGTATCAAAGGTGATGTTAAAAACATCCGTTTCAAAGCTGAACTGTTTATCAGCAGCTTTTCCGGTACTTATGTAAGTGTTTTTTCTGCTTTCAGGAGCAGTTTCTACAAGTTCCTGTACTGTTTCCTGAGACTGAAGCTGTGAAGCATCCTGGTTTGCAGTTCTGAAAAATGTCAGACCGAAAATAACAACAAAACAGATGACCACAGACCAAATTGTTTTCTTATCCATAAATTTCTCCTGTGTGCAGTAGTGATGAATGAACAGACAACAAAAGTCAGCTCTTTAAAGAGTTGCTTTTCCTTAAAAGGTCGAGAATGAATTCTTCTTTTTTGCTGTAAGATAAATCATCACCAGGGTACACAATGAACGCATAATCCAATCCCTGTTTGATTTCTTCATTATGAAGACGCCAGATTTCCTTAATCTGACGACGGATTTTATTCCGCTGGACTGAATTACCATAGTGCCTGACAGGTATTACAATCATTCTGCTGTACGGCAGATTGTTTTCTGCTATTAACAACTTAAAGCAGGAAAGAGTACACCTTTTTCCTGCTTTGAAAATATGATCAATATCTGTCTGTAATCTGATTAACTGATTCTTAGTAAGGCTTCTTCTCATCAGAAACTGAGAGACTGTGTCTGCCTTTTGCTCTTCTTCTTGCGAGAACAAGACGGCCGCCCTTTGTTGCCATACGGGCTCTGAATCCGAACTTTCTGGTTCTCTTTACTTTACTTGGCTGGTAAGATCTTACGCCTTTGTAACTCATATTGGGTTATCTCCATTTTTATCGCTTTCGCGGGATTTGCACTTTAGCGAGTATAGCGGCCTTTTTCCTCTTTTGTCAACACTACACGCGCACATTTACTTTTATAATATTAAGTTCCGGATAGATACTGTTGATTTTTTTTATGATTTCACGGCTATTCATCCTGAACAGTGAAGCAGTACTTGAATTGGTGCATTTTACTTTAAGAACACCGTTCTCAATACCGCAAAAAGAACTGATATTTGCCAGATTTTCACCTGCTATCAGAGACCACTGGCTTGATAAAACATGTTCCGGTGAATTCAAATCTATATTCAGACGATTGAGGATATCCTTAAAAAACACTGTAGAACTGACAGGGTCTTCCGGTGATAAATGTTCGTAATCTTCTTTAGCATTCATCTGTAAATGTTCCTTCTTTTACAGTATATACCTTAGTATCCATGTCATCAAAAGCAGAATCAAAATACTTTTCCTGCGGCAAAAATGTAAAAAATGCCTGACTGTAATTCCCCAAAGATGAAAGATACCTTCCGCGTTTTTCACTGTCCAATTCAAGCAGAACATCGTCTATCAGAAAAATAGGATCCTGAGCTGAACGTTCTCTGAAAAACTGAGCCTGTGCAGAACGGAAAACAAGGGATGCAAGTCTCATCTGACCGGTTGAAGCACCATTGACAAAAATACCGTACTTATCTGTTATAACAAATCTATCTCTGTGAGGACCACTTGTTGTTGTGGACATTTTTATATCTGTATCTCTTTGCTCAATAAGTTTTTGCATTATCTGATCTGCATCTGAATCAAGAGACCAGGAAGGTCTGTAACTGATATTGATTTTTCTATCTTCCAAAGATACTTTTTCATAGATTGAAGGAAATATTTTTTCGAATGAAGAACAGACACTTTCCCTTGCTTTCATTATGGGAATACCAAGATAAGCAAGCTTCTGGTCATAGACGTCAAGAAGTGAATATTTCTGTTCTTTAAGAGCAGCATTTCTTTGTCTGAGAACCTGTTTATAGCGTCTTAAATCATCAAAGAAAACAGGATCATACATTGTCATTGTCTGATCGAAAAATCTTCTTCGGTTTTCCGGTTCACCTCTGACAAATTCAATATCATCATGTGAAAAAACAATGCATGGAAGATTGTATATAAGTTCTTTTCTGTCATGGATTTCCTTACCATCTACTTTTATTGTCTTTTTTTCACCGTCAAAAGCTATTTCCGTACTTCTGAAAAATGACTGGGAATCTTCAAATTCGGATTTCAGATAAAAAAAATCTTTATTGTAAGTTATTGCTTCTTTCAGATTTGAAGTTTTGAAAGAAGAACCGTAACAGAGCAGATAAAGAGACTCGAGCAGGTTTGTTTTCCCCTGCCCGTTTTCTCCTTTGAGAATGATATTCTTATGTGATACATCCAAAGTGCAGCCGGCAATATTTCTGAAATTTGTCAGCTGCAAATTGTTAATAAGCATTTCAGTTGAGGTTCATCGGCATGATGACATGCAGATAATCCTGTTCTGGATCAGATGTTAATGTAAAAGGTCTGCCGCTTTCAGTAAAAGCAAGTTTGACATTTTCACCGTCCATAACCTTCAGAGGACTTAAAAGATATGTGTAATTCATAGCACAGCGGAGTTCTTCTCCATAATACTGGCAGTCAATTATTTCTTTTCCTGAACCTAATTCTGATTCTTCTGTAAGAAGTGTCAGTTTTCCTTCTGAGAATTCAAGGATTATCTTCTTGTATTTATTTTCAACAAGCAGTGAAACACGCTTGATTGCGTCTTCAAAAGCCTTGATGTTTACAGTACAACTCTTTGTCTGATTTTCAGGAATTACACGTTTGTAAGCAGGGAATTCATTCTTAATCAGATTTGAGAAAATAATAAAAGAAGAAGTTTTGACAAAGATTGAAAGATCAGTAACGCTTATTTCAAAATCACCTTCGTTTGTTGAGTGTTTTTTAATAATTGAAAGGAATTTTGAAGGAATTGTTACATTTCCGAAAGCAGGAATTTCAGAATCTGTTTCCCTGTTGATATAAGAAAGTCTTCTTCCGTCTGTTCCTACCATGATAATGGAATTTTCCGTTCTTTCAAAAAGTGCGCCGTTCATTGCAAATTTTGATTCATCATCACTTACGGCAAAACTGACCTGATTAATCATATCTGTAAGATTTTTCTGAGCCATTTTAAAGTAAGATGATTCTTCCGGAAGTGCTGTATAAGGAAATTCAGCAGGATCAGAAGTTCTTAAATTAAATTCAATAGATGAATTTTCAGGTTTGATGTAAATTTTATCACCGCTTTCTTCGATAACAATATTAGATGACGGAAGATTTCTGATAATATCTGAAAATTTGTCACATATAACTGCAACAGATCCGTCTTCAATACCTTCAACTGTTACAGTTGAGATATAACCCATTTTCTGATCTGTTGTTTTTATTGTTAATTGATCCTGTGAAAGTGAAAGACAAACATTTGCCAACATTGTCAAAGTATTTCTCTGAGCTGTGAAATCACTTGCATTTGATAATTCTTTCAAAAGAGTGTCTTTTTGACAGATAAATTTCATATTTTGATTCTCCTATTTACTATTAGGTTAATATTCAATAGTAGTAGTAATAGTAACACAAAATTTGTGTATAACATAGTAATTCATTATCCAATCTGACAATAAATTGTTTATTTTTTTCAATAACCTGTTAATAACCGTTCAATATCTGTGCAGAAAATCCTGACTTGTGTAAAAATGACTGAATTATGCACAGGTTTTAAACAATTATTTTTTTGATTCAGATTTAATCTGACTGGTCAACTTATTGACAGTACTGGATACATCACTGTTGCTTGAATTAATCAGTGAAACAACTTTTTCTGCATTGTACATTACTGTTGTGTGATTTTTGCCGCCGAATTCCGCAGCAATTTCAGTTGTTGAAAGATCTGTCAATTCTCTGCACAGATACATTGCAATCTGCCTGGGTAATACAATTGACTGAGCCCTGCTTTTTCCTTTCAAATCAAACGGTGAAACTCCGAAGTATGAACATACAACCCTTATGATTGTTTCCGTTGTAATTCCGGATGTACTGTTGCTGGAAATAATATTCTGTTTCAGTTGTTCTTTAGCTGTTTCAATTGATATATCCTGATTGAGAAGCTCGCTGTATGCTTTCAGTTTTGTAATACATGCTTCCAGCATTCTTACATTGCTGGAAATATTGGATGCAATATATTCAATTACGTCATCGCTTAAAACAAAATTCTGAGACTTGCATTTTGTTCTGAGAATAGCAACTCTGGTTTCATAACTCGGCGGTTGAATATCAATGTTCAATCCTCTTTCAAATCTGCTTCTCAATCTGTCTGTTATATCCCTGAGTTCTTCAACCGGTCTATCACATGTAAAAACAAGCTGTCTTCCCGTGTCATATAAATCATTGAAAGTATTGAAAAGTTCGTTTTGGGTCTGTTCTTTTTTCTCAAGAGCCTGAATATCATCAATCAGGAGCACAGATACCTTTCTGTATTTGTTCTGAAACTGATGTGTGGTTTTGTCTGCAATTGATTTCAGAAAATCATTCATGAAGTTTTCTGCAGTTACATACATTACTTTTGCCTTGGGATTTTCCGTACAGATTGCATTTCCTATACTCTGAAGCAAATGTGTTTTTCCCAAGCCGACTCCGCCGTATATCAAACACGGATTATATGTTGTCCCGGGATTTTTCGAGATGGCAAGACAGGCATTATAAGCAAAGTTGCTGTTGTCTCCGGGAACAAATGAATCAAATGTGTAAGACGGATTCAGAGTAGGATTCAAAACAGGCTTTGTTGCTCCCGATGTTCCGCCATTCTGTTTTGACGGTTTTTGCGGTTCCGGGTTTTCCTGTTTTCTGATTACAAAATCCACATCTGTTTTTTTGCCACAGGAAGATAAAGCATTTTCAATGACGGATCTGTAGTGGGAGTTGAACCTGTCTTTTACAAAAGACGAAGGGACATAG
>JAZLMO010000029.1:0-2027 GCA_045598675.1 Sphaerochaetaceae bacterium | reverse complement strand
CAAAAAACCTGCAAAGCCGAGCGGCAAAGAACTCACAGATGAACAAGCGGGAAAAGTTAACGGAGGAATGAAAATTCTTTTGTTTGAAAAACCATACTTTATAACAACAATTCTCAAACTGATATTCAAAATCAAAGACTGATCTTTTGACAACCCGCACATAAAACAACCAAGTGTTTTATCATACAATTACAGTACCGTCTAGACAATATGAAGTGACCTCCTAAGTTTTGCAAAGACGTGAATTCAGTTGCATACTTAGGAAAGAATAATTTTTCAAAGCATGGAGCAACCTTAGCACATGCAAATGGAGGTCACATGGAAAGAATAGCTTACTTCGGAATTGATGTCCACAAGGACACCAACACAATGTTCATGTTTGCACAGACAGACGACGGGATCATTGAATATGATGTTGGGACAATAGCAGCCGGATCAGAATTTGCAATCAAAGCCATAAAAAAACAATCAAAGACTTTGAACTTGCAGGATATGAAGTGCAGGCAGGATATGAAGCAGGTCCTACAGGTTATGGATTATGTAAGGCTATTCAGAGAGCCGGATACAAATGTGATGTAATGGCACCTACTACAATCAAGAAGGCTCCGGGAGAAAGAACCAAAACAGATAGAAGAGATGCAAAGATGCTGGCAATGGCACTTGCTACAGATACGTACAAACCGGTTTACCTTCTTAATGATGAAGATCTTGCAACAAGAGAATTCACAAGAACACGTAACACAAGGAAGAAAGAACTTAAGAAGGCAAAACAGTTCTTGCTGTCATTTCTGTTAAGACTTGGTAAGTCATATCCGGACAGCGGAAATTATTGGACTCAAAAACATTGGGACTGGCTGGATACATTACACTTTGATGATAGATTCTTGGAATATTCATTAAGAGCCTACATACAGGACATCAAAGACATAGAAACCAAGATTGAAATGATGGATAAGATGATAGAAGACGTAGCATTCTCAGAAAGATACAAGGAGAAAGTCTCAAAGCTTATGTGTTTTACCGGAATAGAGACATACACAGCATTATCCATTGTTTGTGAGATAGGAGACTTTTCCAGGTTCCCAGATGCAAAGTCGTTTTCTTCATACATAGGGCTTGTCCCAGGACAAGATTCCAGTGGGCAACGGCAACATTACACAGCTCTTACAAAAACAGGAAATGCTCGAGTAAGAACACTTTTGATTGAAGCAACAAAAGGAATTAAGAGATCAAGCTTTTACAATAAATCCAACAGGCTCATAGAACGACAGACTGGGCAAAGTCCTGAAATCATTGCATATGCAGATAAATGCAGGAAACGTATTAAAGTTAAAATGGACTGCCTTGAAAACCGTAGAGGGAAGAATGCCAATGTATCAACAGCGGCCGGGGCAAGAGAACTTGCTTGTTTTATTTGGGGAATGATGACAGGTAATGTTGCCTGATTATCATAGATAGAAATGTAAGAGAAAAGGACTTTAGTACATGATTCAACTATCTTCGAGTGAGCTATGAGACAGTAACAGTTACTGATTCTCGACTTTAGACTGACAGAGTTTTTGGCGAACCATTGACCTGTAGGTAACCAATCCACGTATATCAGAGTGGTCAAGTGCCGAAAAACTGAAAGTCCTTTTCCTTACATTTTTATTTTTTTTGTCTATTGACAACCGGTCACTTCATATCAGCTCTTGAAACTGAGATATTTTTAGTTTTTTATTCTTTGCACTGCGATATTTTTGCTTATTTTTTCTTGACAGATACCCTTCGGTACATGAAAAAAACTATTTGTTGATTATGCGCAGAGTTACATTTGTACTTGTTTCTAAAAAATCTCTGAAAAAGTAGAAAAACTACTTAACTAATGTAGATATTTTACTTTGTTTTTGTTACACTTCTATTGGAGCTACCCAAACAGGGCGGTTTGTTGACTTCAAGTGCTAAAACACTTGGAGGTTCCTGCCTCCAAAATCTTTGAGACAAGGAGGTAATTACCTATGACTGATTTTGAACTTATTGAAGTTGTA
>JAZLMO010000028.1:0-18915 GCA_045598675.1 Sphaerochaetaceae bacterium | reverse complement strand
TTCATGAGAATATAATAGTAAAAACAGTATTTATATTTTTACGTGCAGTTGCATTGGGATTGCTTGCTTATGCCTTATATTCAGTATTACGTCTGAGTATATTTGAAAACAATGAATTATCACTTATCAAAATCTGCGGTTTTATTGTTTTTTCTGTATTGGTTTTCTGTTTTAAAAAAATTCATCCTATTGTATGGATTATAGTAGGAGCATTATTGGGATTTCTGATTTTTTAATTCCCTGTAAACAGTATTCCATTCATCCGGATTAACAGTGTTCAATACTTCCAGTGCAGTAACATTGTAATTTTTGTCATACCAGAATGATAAAGCCAAGATATAGGCTTCCGTAAAATCATTGTCATTAAGATACAGCAGCATCAATTTTTCTTTAATTGCATCATTTGGTTTGATTTTAAGATATTCAATGCAATTAGCCTTGAGACCTTCTGTGTCTCCTGTAATTGTCCTGTATTGTATTTCCGCATCCAGGAATTCAAGATGATCAGGATAAATTTCTCTTGCCTGTTTGCAGAGAGAGATGGCATTTGAATAATCATTCAGCATTGCACATGACAGAGCCCAGTTGTAAACCAATCTGTAGTCTACTGTGTGATTTATTGCTGTTTCATAAACTTTTTGAGATTCTTCAAATTGGCCCAGGTTTGCTTTAGCCAGAGCCAATTTGATAGCTGTTGCAACAACTTCATTGTCAATTGTTTCCTGCGTCTTTATTGTTGAACAGGAAATTGACAGAACAGATATCAGAATGAGTATTAAAATATCAACCCAGTACTGTTTCTTCAATTTTTTTGACCTGTGATCTGTATAGGTTATTGATTGTAGCACCGTAGTCGGCAATCAGCTGAATCATGTTTCGTGGATTGTCTTTGGGATCAACACCGTTAAGTCTGTCACCTGCATCACCAAGACCCGGAAGAATATATGCAGCATCGTTCAGAATAGGATCCATCCACAATGTGTAGACTTCACAACCATCAATCGCTCTGACAATTCTGAGAGCACCTTTGATTGCTGAAATTACATTTATGAATTTGATGCTCTTTGGAGTTACTCCGTTATCTCTGAGATATTTTACTATGGTAACAAGACTTCCGCCGGTAGCATTCATAGGATCTGCAAAAATCAAATCCTTACCGTCAAGTTCCTTAAGATTGAAGAAAGAACGGTCAAGATCCAGTATGTAATCCATATTGCTTTCTTTCTTGCTTTCATCTCTTTTGATTTTGAAGAGAGCAAAAGGTGTTACAAAATTATCAGATGTATAATCTTGAATTTCCTTGCTGATAATCATGGAAGGAAGTAGAGCACCTCTTAACATAACACACATTACAGCGTTATTTGCAAGATTATCTACATTTGGAATTCTGTGGACTGCGTAGTTTCTGCAAGGATTTGTAACAGGTGTTTTAGTGATGATGGATCTTTTGGAATTCAATGCCTTATCTGCAAAAGAATGAGAGAAAAGCAATTCGTATGCTCTCTGAATGTAGTAGAGGAATTCTTCATGTCCTGTATTGGGATCACGGAGTTTTGCAATCAGTCTGGATGCTTCACCGTGTTGCTCCTGAGGTGTTTCAAAACAGTAAACATGAATATTAGGTTCTTTTAAACATATTTCCTCAAGATATTTTCCGATTTCATTTGAAGACGCAACAAGCTTTTCCTTTGCTTTAAGAACAGAATTGGTATCTGATGAAGTATCAATTATTTCGCATTCTTTCAATGATTGGTTATACAATGATTTGACATAATCGATTTTTGCTTTATCTTCTTCAAGAAGAAAACCGTCTAAATCTGTTGCATGCAGAATTACTTTATTTGACATAAATCACCTCAAAGCGTTTTTAACAGCCTCAAATACTTCTTCCGGCTGCATTGCATTAGATGTTTTAACATCTCTTATAAGACCTTTGTTCTTGTAATAATCAATCAAAGGCTGAGTTTGAGCTGCGTATACTTCCAAACGGTGTTTGATTGCTTCTTCTTTATCATCGTCACGTTGAATAAGATCTTCACCTGTATCATCGTCTTTTCCTTCGACTTTAGGAGGATTGAACAGAATATGGTAGATTCTTCCAGTAGAAGGACACATTCTTCTTCCTGACAATCTTTCAACAACTTCTTCATTTGAAATTACAAGATTCAGAACACAGTCCAAATCTGTCATTTCAGCCAATGCATCTGCCTGCGGGATTGTTCTTGGAAATCCATCCAATATAAAACCGTCTTTACAATCCGGTTCTGCTATTCTCTGTCTGACCATTTCAATGGTAATGCTGTCAGGAACAAGACCTCCTGATGCAAGGATTGACTTAACCTGTTTTCCGAGTTCAGTCTCATTATTAATATTATTTCTGAAAAGATCTCCTGTAGAAATATGGGGAATCTTGTAATAATCTTTTGCCTTTGCAGCAACAGTTCCTTTTCCGGCTCCCGGAGGTCCTAAAAATACAGCTTTCATGTTTGTTTACTCCTTTTTGAGTTATTATATTGCATATTTTATATTAATTAAATAAATAAAAAAATAGGGGACCACAAAGGATCCCCTGAATTATCTGTTGATAATCAATAAGCTACATTAAGCCATGTAATTCCGTCAATCTGACCTACGAAGTAAGGAGCTGACTGAAGTTCTGATTCATGGAAGTAGCCGTCTTTAAGAGCATCGCCCTGAACTGCTGCAAAGCTGTCATACAAATCTGCATTTGTAGCTTTCTTTCCGCCGACTGTGAACTTGCTTACATCAAATACATGAAGTTTTCCGGCCTTGAAGTCTGCAATAGCCTTGTCCATAGCTTCCTGTGTGCCCTTTGCTGCAATAGCCTTGTTGAGAGGTGTTACAACAACATCGCCTTCTGCGACTGTTCCGCACCAATCCTGAGGAATTCCCTTTCCGTCAATGTAAGACTTGATTGTGTCATAGAAATATCTTGTCCAATCAATTCTTGATGAAAGGAGAGAAGCCTTAGGAGCAACATCTGTCATATCATTATTGTAACCTACGTGGAATACTCCGGCTTTCTGAGCTGTTGTTGCAGGTGTTGTATTATCTGAATGCTGTGAAATAAGTTTTGCACCCTTATCAATGAGTGTCTGAGCAGCTTCTGCTTCAAGAGTAGGATCTGACCAAGAACCTACGAACTGAACCATCATTGTTACACTTGGACAAACGCTCTTTGCGCCAAGATAGAAACCTGACATACCTGAAATAACTTCTGCAAATGAGAATGCTCCGACATAACCGATAACTGCTTCATTAGCCTTAATCTCTTTGTTGTCAATCATTTCCTGAAGTTTCATACCTGCTGCAATACCTGCAACATAACGACCTTCATAAATAGAAGCAAATGCGTTACCTGTCTTGTCACTGCCATCTACCTGAGAGTTGCAGTTTGTGCAACCTACAAAGTATACATCAGGGAATTCAGCAGCAGCCTGAAGCATATAAGGTTCAAAACCATAGCTGTTGTTGAAAATGAGTCCGCAGCCGTCTGCTGCAAGTTCTCTGTTGGCATCAACACAAGTTGAATCTTCTGCAATATGTCTCTTGACCATAAGGTTTACATTGTAACCGTCAGCCTTGAGCTTCTCCATTGCAGCATTCATACCACGCATGAAGTTGAATGTATAACCCTGATCGTTTTCGTCAGCAATTACTACAAAACCTACATTTGTTGCTTTGCTAGTCTCTGTTTCACCGTTTGCAAAAGCAAAAGACAGAGCCATAAGAGCAATAAGCATAACTGTTAAAGTTTTCTTCATCTTTCTCTCCTGTTTTAATTGTTCTACGAACAAATTTAATTTCTAAAAGAATTATAACAAAAATATATCAATTAAAGAAGAGAAAACTGCCCTGAATTTTCAAGGCAGTTTTCTCTTCAGGATAATAATTATCTTTCTTCTCTGAAATAATTTACACCCAGAGATGCAGGTGGTTGTTTTTCTTTATTGTTTCTCATACTTGAAATAATCAGAACAATCAGAGTCATGACATAAGGGATTGTTTTATATAGTTCTGTAGGGAACCATAAAAGAATGACTCTCATATACATGATTTTCAATGCACCGAAAAGCAGGGCTCCCCAGATTGCATTCAAAGGTCTCCAAGTACAGAAAATAACCAAGGCAACAGACAGCCAACCGATACCTGCAAGTGAACCTTCATTCCATGTACAACCGCCGGTTGTCATAACATAAACCATGCCTCCGACAGCAGAAATACCGCCTCCGATTACTGTAGCAATATATCTGAATGCTGACATGTTAATTCCGGCAGCATCAGCAGTTACAGGAGATTCTCCTACAGCTCTCAGATACAAACCTGTTTTTGTCTTCTTAAAGAAAATGTGCATGACAATTGCAAGTACTATAGCTAAATAGAAGAACAAACTTTGTCCGAAAAGAGTCTTTCCGACAAAAGGAATATCTTTAAGATTCTGAGGCATAGGACACAGTGCAAATGCATCTTTCAGTTTTGTTGAAAGTGAAACAAATCCACCGACTTTATTTCTCATGTGTTCGCCGGTAAATTTTCCGACACCGGTTCCGAATATTGTAAGAGCAAGACCGGTAACATTCTGATTTGCTCTTAATGTAATAGTGATAAAACTGAAAATCAAGGAAGCGACTGCACCGGCAGCAAATGCATAAATTACAGCAAGCAAAATAGCAATTACCGGATTTGCAGAAAGGCCTTTCGCAATACAGGATGCGTCGTAATAATAAGCACCCATCAGACCGAATGCACCACCCATGTACATAATACCTTCAACACCAAGGTTCATATTACCGGATTTTTCAGTCAGAACTTCTCCCAATGTACCGAACATAAGAACAGTTCCGAACATTCCCGCAGCAGCAATAAGGTTAATCAAGGTTTCCATTATTTCACCTCCTTATCTGCATTTCTACTGAATATAATTCTATAATTGATAAAGAATTCACAACCCAGCATACAGAAGAGCAGTATGCCGGATACAATGTCTGAGATGGCGGCCGGTACACCTATCTGTTGCTGGAGATAACTTGAACCTTTGGTTAAAACTGCAAGAATAAATGATATTGCAATCATTGCAAAAGCATTCAACTGAGCAAGCCATGCAACTGTTATTGCCGTAAAACCTACACCGTTGGCAACATTGCTGGTCAATGTATGATTTAAGCCGGCAACATAAATAAATCCGACAATACCGCAGATTGCTCCGGAAAGAAGCATTGTTCTTTCCATAATCCAACCGACATTCATTCCTGCGTATCTTGCAGTATTAAGAGAATCTCCTATTACTGCAATTTCATATCCATGTTTGGAATATTTCATATATATATGGATAAACAGCAGAATCAGCAGAATGATAATCCATCCGATATCCAGTTTGAAACTTTTGAATTTAGGGAATACTGCCAGCAATGCATCAGGAGCAAGAGGGTGAACAGTATCGTCAAACAAATAAATCATCTGAGTACCTTTTCTCCCTTCCCAAGGACCTCCCTGAAGCCACGCTACAATACCAATTGCTATGTAATTCATCATCAAAGTAAACAATGTTTCATTTGTATTGTACTTTGCTTTGAAGAATCCGGGTAAAAATGCCCAGAATCCACCGATGAGAGCAGCAGCAAATGCCATTAATAAAAGCAAAACAACGTGGGGCAGTTTCCCGGTAAAATGAATGGCTATAAAAGTACAGGCCATAGCACCTGCTGTAATCTGACCTTCTGCACCGATATTCCAGAATTTCATTTTAAAACACGGAGCAATTGCAAGTGCAGCACCCAGCAGTGGAACCATGATTTTTATAGTCTGCTGTATATAATACGGTTTGAAAAGAGAACCTTTTACAATCAATGCGTATGCTGTTACAGGATTGTTTCCGGTTATCAGAATAGGGATACACCCGAGGATAAGTGCAAATAAAATTGAACTGATTCTGATTGCCCAAGCTTTTCCGCTTTTCATCAATTCTCGTTTGGCAAGTCTCATTTACTGCCTCCTTTTACGGTTTTGTTTCCGCCGACAGAAGTCATCATGAAGCCGATTTCTTCTTTTGTTGTTTTTCTGGCATCTACGATACCGGAAACTTTTCCGTCACAGAGAACAAGTATTCTGTCACATAATTCAAGAAGAACATCCAGTTCTTCACCGATGTATATAACTGCTGAACCGTTCATTTTTTCTTCTGTAAGAAGATTATATATGGCATAAGAGGTGTTGATATCGAGACCTCTGACCGCATAAGCTGTCAGAAGCACAGGCGGTTTTGAAGCAATTTCTCGTCCGACAAGTACTTTTTGAATATTACCGCCGGACATTCGTCTTACAGGAAATACTGTTGAAGGAGTTACTACTTCAAGATCTTTCCATACCTTCAGTGCAAGTTCCTGAGGTTTTTTCTTATCAAAGAATATACCTTTTCCTTCTTTCCATGATCTTAACATCATGTTGTTTGTCATACCCATGGAACCTACAAGTCCCATACCAAGTCTGTCTTCAGGAACAAAACCCATTCCTACACCGATTTTCTTGATTTCCATAGGGGTTTTTCCAACAAGTTCACACTGTTTGTTACCGTCTATGAATCTGATTGAGCCTTTCTGGATAGGGTAGAGGCCTGAAATTGATTCAAGCAATTCCTTCTGTCCGGATCCTGCTATACCTGCAACTCCCAAAATTTCTCCGGATTTTGCCGTAAATGTAACATCATCAAGTTTCTTTATTCCTTCACGGTCCAATACGGTAAGTCCTTCAATAATCAACTTATCCTCAGGGTTTTTATACTTAGGTCTCTTGATATTCAGAGTTACGGAATGACCTACCATCATATCGGTAAGTTTCTGAGGATTTGTTTCCTTTGTATTGACTGTGCCAATGTATTTTCCTTTTCTCAATATGGCAACCTTATCTGAAACGCTCATTACTTCTGCAAGTTTATGAGTAATAAGGACTATTGCTTTTCCGTCCTTTTTCATGTTTTTCAAAACTGCAAAAAGTTTATCGGTTTCCTGCGGTGTGAGAACTGCAGTAGGTTCATCCAAGATAAGGATTTCCGCTCCTCTGTACAGTACTTTGACAATTTCTATGGTCTGTTTTTGGGAAACAGACATGTCATAAACTTTCTTTTTGGGATCTACAATGAAGCCGTATTTATCACAAATTGATTTGACTTTGTCGTTAACGGCACCTATATCCATTTTTTCTTCATTACCCAGTATGATGTTCTGAGCAGCAGTAAAAACATCAACAAGGTGATAATGTTGGTGAATCATTCCGATTCCGAAATTGTATGCGTCATGAGGTGATTTGATGGTAACTTTTTTACCGTCCGCATAAATTTCACCTGAATCCGGTTGATAGATACCTGAAAGCATATTCATCAGAGTGGTTTTTCCGGAACCGTTTTCACCTAAAAGGCATAGAATCTCACCTCTGTTGATTTTGAGATTGATTCCGTCATTTGCCACAACAGGACCGAAAGTTTTTCTGATGTTACTTAATTCAATAGCACATTTTTCCAAGGCTTTCATCCTTGCACTCTCCTTAATATCGAGAATTTTTAATATATAATTTTATATCATGGAAAACTGCCAAATCAATACAAACTTCAATTAATATTAAGGGCAGAGAATATCAATTCAGAAATTTCTCCAATGGTTTTTGTGCCGTCAATTGTCAATAAGCGGCAACCTTCAGGTAAATTTTTAAAACATTTACGATAACCGAGTCTGACCAATTTCTGATATTCAATTTTCTCGTATATTTCCTTATTGTTGCCTCTGCTATTGATTCTGGATATGCAGTTTTCCGGGGGTGTATCAATAAATATCACCAGCTCCGGGAAAGGAAAATCTTTATTGAGTTCCATTACTTTCCCGTAGTCGTATCCGATACTTTGATATGCAAGAGAAGAAAATAAATAACGATCTGAAATAACGATTTCTCCATTATTTATATGAGTTAAAATACCATATTCGGTATTATTAATATGATTATCCCTATCAGCAGAGAAGAGATGTGCAATTGTAGACTGAGGTACTGAAATTTCTCCGCTCAACACTTTTCTTAAAAATTTACCGGTTTCATATCCTGTAGGTTCTTCCGTACTGAAATGCCTGATTCCTTTATTTTCAAGTTTTGCTGATATTGCCTTTAACTGAGTTGTTGTCCCCGAACCATCCAAACCTTCGAGTACCCAAAAATTTTTAAGAATATTTGTCACACTTACACCTTTAGAATGTTTATTATTACCGAAAACATAATATTACATAATCATTAAATTGTTAATATTCGTTTTTTCAGGTATATTTTGACTGATGAGAAATAAAAAATCATTATTATATTTTTTCACGACTCTCATTATTGTAATTCTGACATTTGTTTTCGTTTCTTCATTTGTTATAAAACCTAAGAATCTTCAGAGAATTTACAATTATGTCAATGATTTTATCAATTCTGATTCTGAGATTGATATTTCTTTCAGTGAAGTCAATCGTAATTTCATCAACCATATTGAAATAAAAGATTTAAACATCAAATGCAAAGGGGATTTGGTTTTTTCGTCTTCTGATGTTTATGTTTCTTCAGGCGTCGGCGATATGTTTAAGAGTATATTCAGAGATGAAGATTTGAATTTCAATTTGACAATGGATAACGCAGTATTTCATTTTAACCAGAAATTCTACGATTATCTTAAGAGTAAAAGTAATGATTCCAAATCTTTTTCAGATTTGATCCGAAGAATTTCAGCAAATGTCATTGTAAATAATTTTTCATTTGATGCAGATTACAACGGTAATGTTATCAAGACTTCCGATAACATCAGCTTGGAAGCAGTAATCAAACAAAATCTTACATTGAATACGATTAAATGTAATATTCCGCAATCATACGGTTTTATTGATTCTTTAAATTCAGACTACTGTATTTCCGACATCTCTCTATCATCTGACGTCTATCACAACATAAAGATTAATATCGGAAGTATTGCAGTTTCAGAAATGATGGATGTTTCCGATATTATTTCGAATTTTTCATTCCGAGATGGTTTGATTTCAGGAAAAGGAATTTTGAATTCGGCTGATTTTTCTTTGGATTCTGTAAACGGAAATCTTAAAGGCATTGAGTTTTCCTACGATTTGAACATAAATGCCGGCAATAAATCATTTCTGTTTACTTCTGATGTTGTTTCCGGTTCAGCTTGTTACAACGGTTATGAAATATCTTTTGAAAAGATGACATCTTCCGGGTCTCTTTTTCCTGAAAACCATGAGAAACATTTGTTCCTGTCTTCCGATAAGACTTCTGTATTTAATTTGTCAGAGTTTAAAATCGATAATCTTGAATTCAATAACCTGTTTTTAAGTTGGAATAATTCCGAATTAAATGACAATGATTTTGAATTACAGGCTTTTGTGAACGGAAAGAGTACTTTAGAAGATTTAGATGATTTTTCCGGTCAGGTCAGTCTGGATACTGAATTTTTCGGATTTGACAATATTTTTTCTGTTGAAAACTATTCCAATCTTAATCTTGAAATCATAGGATTCAACCTTACAGATCTTTACAATAACCATTTGAATCTTTTTATGTCTGATTCAGATCATATAGATGTTTCTGCAAATCTCAACAATGAATTGAATCTGTATTCATCTTTTAATCTGTCGGATAAAACAGCAAATGTCAGAACTTTCTTCAATGAATTTGCCATTGAGAAGTATTTTTCATTGCTTAAGAAATATATACCGCTAAAGTTCACAAGATATTATGATGAACAAACTTCATTAAACGGAAGTGTGATTTACAACGGCTCTATGGATTTAGAGGATATCTCAGGAAGATTATCACTGAATTTAGTTGGAAATAATCTTTTATTCGGTTCAAATCACAGAACACTTGCTGCTTCTGTAGAAGCAGAAGCCTCCGGTAATAATGCAAATATCGATTCTCTGGCAATTACGGGTTTCGGAAAACGTTTATCCTATTCCGGTACAGTAAATTTGGATTCTTTATTTCCTCAAGGTACGCTTCTTCTTCAGAATTCCTTTTCAGGAAAAGAATTGGGTTTTGTTGATTTTACTCTGGACAATGACAGATACGGTTATGTTCTGTCAGGGCATATTGCCGATAAACCTGATTTTGAATTATTGGGACGTGTCAATTGGGATGATAATTTCAACATTCAGACATCCATTGATGTAAAGACTGAAAACGGTAATTATGATTTTTCCGCTGATTATGATCATTCTCTCAACACGGTTGATATGTGCAGCGGTGATTCTTTTGCTCAATTTGTTTTTAAAGATTCGGAACTGAAGTCGGAGATTACCTTGGATGATTTTTCTCTGTTCTTCAACAATAATGTTGAACTGAGATCAGATGCTTACCTGAACGGTATAATCAATATTGAAGATAAAAAATTCAATCTGAATTGTGATAATTTCAGATTATTTGTTTCTGATATTTTAAGTTTCGGATTTTCCTTTGATATAAGTCAGAATATCTTCAATCTGTCTTCTCTGAATATTACATCAAACGGTGTTGATACTTATTATGACGGAAAAGCTCATTTTGAATATAATTCTGTTTCTGACATATTCAAAGGTGTTTCCGATTCATTTTTCTGTGATGTCAATCTTTTAAAGCGTAACTCAGATGATTATATAAGAGCTTATTCCAGTCATAATGATTACAGTTTCTCAATGATTAATAACGGTAATCATAACTATTACGTTAATTTGCTTGGTAACAGGGGCAATGGCTTCTTTGCTGACTGCAATTTTGAAGATTTGTATTTTGAAGCCTGTTGCAAAAATAAGAAGCTTGAATTCTATAACGGTAACGGCAAATTCGGTTTGTTCAATATTGATGACATTTTTGTAAATATTGATTTTATTGAGAAAACACTTAAGGCAAGAACTGTTCTGAAAACTGTAAGACATCATTTGGACAAAGATGTGGAACAGGGTGGAATAATTATGCTTGATGCAAAACTTCAATCACTTGTTCTGGGAGCATTGTCTATGGCAGGTATTGATGTTGATGCCAAATTCAATCTTCAACTTAAAGATTGTTATCTGGGGAATGAGTTAAGCTTCAAGGATACGGACATAGATCTTACATTATCAAGAAACAATCTGTATTTCGACGGAGAATTGATTAACGGAACTTTCAATATTGCAACAAATTATCTTGATATTGATGTTAATCCTTCTTTCCTTTTGGGCTTTCATGCAAACGGTTATTTTGATGACAATCTTGATATCTTTGTTTCAGATATTTATATTCCTGCAAAATTACTTGATCAGTTCATAGCTACTCCAATAGTCAGTTCAAAAGACGGTGTAATAGAAGGTTCTGTTTTGATTAACGGTTCTTCAGATGATCCTTCTATGTACGGTTCTTTATTTGTTCAGTCTTTTAATATGGAATTGTTTTATTTGCCTGAACAGACTCTTTCAGTCAGAAATATGATTTTGAATTTTCATGACCATTCTGTTTCTGCAGATTTTGTCCCTGTTATTGGAAACAGTACTAAAGACGGTAGGTTCTATAAGGCCAACATGGATATTGATTTGGATTTTAATTCTTTATCAGTTGATACGTTGAATTTAAGTCTGGATATTTATGAAAATTCCATTGACTTATGGATACCTATAAAATCAAAAACGCCTGTCAATATCCGAGGGGATGCAAACGGTAAAATCAATGTTTGGTACAGGAACAATGAATTGGGTATTGACGGATCTATTACAGCAAGCAATGCAGATGTTTCTTTTACTCTGAGTGAATATCCCGAATGGTTTGAATATATGAATCTTTTCTGTTCTGCAAATCTGGAAATTATTATGGGTAATAATGTTGTTTTTTATTATCCGTCAAAGAACTATCCTTTTATGAATTTCACAATTCAGGATGGCGAGAAAATGTTCTTCAGCCACAGTATGATTACAAAGAAGAATTCAGGTGAGGGTAATCTGGCAATAAAAACAGGAAGAATTTCATATATTCAGAATGATTTTACGGTAACTGACGGGCAATTAAGGCTTACAAAACCTGTCTTAAATCAGGACGGGTTGGATTTTTCAATTGATTTGACTGCCAAACTCAGAGAGTATGATACCAACGGTCAGAGAGTAGATATTCTTCTTATTTTAAAAGATGCTCAATTTACCAATATCAATCCGAGGTTTGAAAGCATTCCTTTCTTAACTGAAAAAGAAATTTTGTCTATTCTGGGTCAGTCAATTCTTCCGGGAGAAGATCAGAATTTATCTTTCAGCGGAATTGCCAATGCTGCAGCAATTGCAACTGATGCCATTGCATCACTTGGTATTATCGATACAAATGAAAAATACTCGATTAATTCGGTTATAAAAGATTCATTGAACCTGGATGTTCTGTCATTCAGATCTCCTCTTGTTCAGAATATTATCATAAACGCAATTCCGGGTTATGATACTTCTTCCAATTTGTTGGCTAAGTATCTTAACGGTACTACGTTATATGCAGGTAAATACGTTTCAGACTCAATATTTGCCAAAATGACTTTGCTTCTTAAGGATTCCGGTCATAAAGGCAGAAATTTGCATTACGGTCATTTCCTGACAGATGACCTTAATCTTGATATAGAATTCAGTTTTGATTGGGATAATCCGATAGGAAATTTCAGTTTGTTTATGCAACCGCATGAGTTGTCTGTTTTGAACTTTTTGGATACCATTGGTTTTAGTTACACGAAAAGATTTAAATTCTAGTATATAGGCTTCGGAGATTATTATGAAAAAGAGAATTATGTCTGTTTTATTCCTGGCAATCGTACTTGTCTGTTCTGTTTTTGCAGAAGATGCATGGTATGCAGGAAAGACATTAAGAAAGTATGAGTTGAACGGGATAAAAAATATTTCTTTAAAAGAAGTAAAGAACGTATTGGATTATTACGTCGGTCAACCGTTTACAGATGATTCTTTCAGTGAAATGCAGAAAAGAATCAATCTTGTAGAAGGTGTTGACTATCTTTCTGCATCCGTTTCTTCCATGGATAACGATGACGAAGTATGTCTTTCTCTGACTTTTCATGAACTTCCTTTAATTTCCGAGGTTACGTATGAAGGTAATGACAAAGTCAAATCTACGGATATTACTTCCGGTCTTAAAAATTATTCTGCAGGAAATTTTATTGATACGACCAATATCAATTTTGTAAAGAACGGAATTGAAGAGATTCAGAATCTTTATCTTACAAAAGGTTTTGAAATTGTCCCTGTGGAAATGAATTGGAGCCTTAATGAAGAATTGAACACAGTTCAGATTCATTTTGCAATTGAAGAAGGTGTGCAGACACGTGTTCTTAAAATCAACTTCGAAGGGAATGAAAACGTAAATGATACGGTTCTGAAAAAGGGAACGAAAAGTAAAGTAAAATCAATTTTCTATAACGGTTTTCTGGATAAATCCAGTCTTGAAAAAGATAAAAAGGTAATTCTGAGCACTTACGCAAATCTGGGTTATCTGGATGCAAAGATTCTTGAAACAAGAATTGAGGAAGTTCCGTCTGACAATGAAAGATATGCTGAAGTAAATGTAACATACGTCATTGAAGAAGGAAAACAATGGTTATTCGGCGGTTTTACTGTTACTGGTAATTATGTATATTCCACTGAAGAATTGGATGAACTGATTACTTTAAAAGAAGGCTCAGTACTTAATAAGCAGAGTATTGATGATCAGGTAACAGTAATCTGTGACAAATACTACAACAACGGTTACATTGGTCTTCTTCATGATGTTATTGAAACCAGAGACGAAGAAAACAATCTTGTTTACTACAACATGATTCTTGATGAAGGAAATCAGTGTCATGTTGAAAAGGTATTGATAACCGGTCTTACTAAAACCAAAGATTATGTTATGAGAAGAGAAGTCACAATGAAAGAAGGTGAAATCTTCTCAAAAGCAGATTTGATTACAAGTGCACAGAATATTTACAATACCGGTTTGCTTTCCGATATCACATATGACATTTATTTCGGTGAAGAAGAAGACGGTATCGTTGTTGAATTCAAGGTGACTGAAGGTCAGCAGATGGATATTCAGTTCGGTGCAACTTTCGGTGGAAATGTAGATGGTTTCCCTGTGTCGGGATTCCTGTCCTGGTCAAATCATAATCTGATGGGAACAGGTAAAGACATAAGTGTTTCAACAAATCTTTCTCCTGATTCACAGAGTCTTTCAATATCTCTGGGAAATAACTGGTTTAAGAATTACAGATGGGCAAATGCATTCTCAATTAATTTTTCCCACAATAAGTACGAAGGAGAACTTCAGAAGAATCCGGGATCAGATTATTATGACGGACGAAATTCTGAAGAAGTATATCCTCAGGGCGTAGATTCTTATAATCTTTGGAGACTTAATAACGGAGAATATCCGTCATCACAGTATCTTATGGATTACAGACTTATTTCCATTGGTGTAGGGTATAACACCGGTTATACCTATGTTTGGAATAAAGGAAGACTCGGACTTAACGGAGGTCTTTCGATTTCTCTTAACAAGGCATTCTATGATGATGCAAAGTTTGATCCTTTTGAAGAATTAACCAGAGAATATCATGACGGATGGAAATTCTCCAACAAGTTGAGTATCGGAGCGCAATGGGATGGCAGAGACTTTATTACCAATACAACAAAAGGTTATATAGTGAATGCTTCATTCACTTATGCCGGAGGTATTCTGCAGGGACTTTCCAACTATCAGAAACTTTCTGCAATGGCTGCAGGTTTTGTCAAACTTGCTTCTTTCGGAGAAGAAGAAAAAAATAATAATCTGATGTTCGGGGTTTCAACAAATGCAAGTATTATGTTGCCTCAGTTGTACGTGAATAACAAGGATAAAGAGAATAAGGGATTCGGTTTCCATGATCCTCACCTCGGTGCTACAAAATATGAAATGCTGTACATAGACGGTATGACTATTGCAAGAGGTCATGATATTATCTTTGACCAGGTATTCCTGTGGGATAATATGGCTGAAATTTCTTATCCTTTGGTCAAGAATGTTCTTAATGCAGAAGCTTTTGCAAGTGCAACCGCTCTTGTTAAGGAATATGATGATTTCAGCAAAGGATTGAATTGGTATTTCTCAACCGGTTTCGGTGTCAAATTCAAAGTTCCGGGTTTCCCTCTTGGATTATATCTTGTAAAAACAGGAACAAAGGTTGATTCAGGTTCTTTCAACTGGACTAAGGGTTCTATTTTCAACGGTAAGAATAAAGATAATTCCGGTATGAAGTTTGTCTTGGCTATTTCTACAAGTTTGATTTGATAGGTATTGATAGTTGTAAATGTCTGATACACCTTTAATGAAACAATATCATGATTTCAAAAAGCAGTATGCTGACAAGATATTGTTTTTCAGATTGGGAGACTTCTATGAAATGTTCGATGAAGATGCCGTGGAAGTCTCTTCTTTATTAAATTTGACACTTACTCATAAAGGGGATTCTCCAATGTGCGGGATTCCCTATCATGCTGCAAAAAACTATATCAAACGTTTGTTGGATGAAGGAAAAAAAATAGTAATCTGTGAACAAACGGAGCTTGCAGAATCTTCCAAATCTCTTGCCAAGAGGGAAGTTGTCAGAATCATTACTCCGGCCACAGTTGTTGATGAAGATTTTATAGACAGTAAAAATTTCAATTATCTTTTCTGTGTATTTCAGTCTTATTGTTCATATTGTGATATAACAACCGGTGACTTTGTATTGAGAAATCTGAATAAAAATGACAGGGTTCAGGATTTACGGCAAGTCCTTGAACAGATTTCTCCTAATGAAATTCTTGTATGTGAAGACGAATACTATCTGGATTCTGATTTCAAACAGGCAATTGATTTGTTTCCTTGTATGATTACCAAGTTGGCTCCATGGTATTTCAATCAGAAAAAGGCTTTTGAATTACTGTGTAATCATCTTCAGGTCAAAAATCTTTCTGCATTCGGTATTAATGAAAACAATAAACTTTGTTCTTCTGCTGGTGCGTTGCTCAAATATCTTTTGGAAACGTCAAAAAGTCCTGTCAAACAGATAAATTCATATAGAGTCGAAGAACAGAATTCCTATCTTGCAATGGATGAATCTTCAAGAAAGAACCTTGAATTGTTTAAGAACTTAAATGACGTTTCTTCCAAGTTGTCATTATGTGAAACTATTAACAGATGTAAAACTTATTCCGGATTCAGATTGTTGAAACAGTATTTGTCTTTTCCGTTATGTGATATTGAACAGATAAGATTCCGTCAGAAATGGGTAAAATATTTTGTTGAAAATCCTTCTGAACTTGAGAGGGTAAGAAATTCAATTAATTCTTCTTCGGATCTTAACAGATTGGCTACCAGAATTCTTATGAAAAGAGGAACTCCTCATGACCTTGTAGGAATCAAACATTCAATAAGTATTTTCTTTAATCTGATATCAGCCGATCCTGAAAAATACCGTTTGTTATTCAACTCTGATATCAACTCTGAAAACCTTGAAAAAGTTTCGGAATTGATGAATGTCATTCAGAAATCCGTAAATCCGGATTTTCTGGGTCAGTATAATCCCGGTAGGGTTATCATGGTCGGTTATGATGAAGAACTTGATAATCTGAGAATGATGAAAGATGAGAGCGATAAGCTTTTGAAAAATTATCTTGAAAAAGAAAAAACCAAAACCGGAATCTCTATTATGAAGATAGGTTATAACAAGATTTTCGGTTATTATCTTGAAGTTCCCAAAGGTCAGCTTATCAAATGCCCTGATTATTTTTACAGAAAACAGACATTGGTAAACGGTGAAAGATTTACTACTGACGAATTGATGAACTTTGAAAAAGATATTTTATCATCTGAAGCCAGAGCACAGGAAAGAGAACAATATCTTTACGATTCTATTTGCAATATGGTCGTTTACAATATAAACACTCTGAATTCAATCGGTGACTTTATTTCAAAACTTGATGTGTATCAATCATTTGCAACATTGGCAATGGATTCAGATTATGTATGTCCTGAAATCTGCGAAGACGATATTCTGTTTATTAAGGACGGAAGACATCCTGTTGTGGAAAAGCAAGTCGGAAAGATAAATTATGTTCCCAATGACCTTGATATGAATGTTAGATTTTCTCTGATTACAGGACCGAATATGGCGGGAAAATCAACATATCTAAGACAAAATGCCCTGATTATTCTTCTTGCTCATATAGGTAGTTTTGTTCCTGCTTCTGAGGCTATAATTCCTGTTACAGATAAGATTTTCTGTAGGGTGGGCGCCTCTGATAATCTTGCACGCGGAGAGTCTACTTTTCTTGTGGAAATGCAGGAAACTGCATATATTCTCAGAAACTGCACAAACAGAAGTTTTGTTATTGTAGATGAAATCGGCAGAGGAACCAGTACTCAAGACGGTATGTCCATTGCTTATGCCGTAATGCGTAATCTTATTTCTATCAATTGTAAAACATTATTTGCCACTCACTATCATGAGTTGACAATGTTGGATAATTCCAATGTTCATCTTCAAACCTTATCTGTAGATGAAAACAACGGTAAGATTACTTTTCTCAGAAAAGTTGTCGACGGTGTTGCCAATTCCAGTTACGGCATACATGTTGCTCAGATGGCAGGTATTCCGAATCCTGTTATCAGAGAAGCCAAATCATTTCAGAACAGACATTTTGCTGATTACAATATGCAACAAAACAGTTTATTTACTTCAGAATTCTCTTCATCTTTCCCCGAAGAGGCAGAAGATTCAAATTCAAATGAAGTAATTGAAGAACTTGAACAATTTAATATTGATGAATGTACTCCTATGCAGGCCATGTTATTTTTGTCCAAGCTCAAGGAAAAACTTCACTGATAAAATTATTTAATTACTGCCATTCCTGTTCAGATATTACGTTCAACAGGTGTGGAATCTGTTACTCCTGTATTCAAAAAATGGATAAAGCAAAATTTGACAGTTTTATGGTCAGATGTAAGCATTGTTCTTATCCGTTATTATCCTCTATATATAAATGCCCTGATTGCAAAGATTATGATGTATTTTCCATTTATGACTATTCAGATTCTTTTGCCAGACAAAGGTTGTTTGATTATAAATTCAATAATAAGAAAAAATTGTCACGTTTCTTTGCTTCTGAAATCAATAAAAATATAAATAAAGATGAAATAATAGTACCCATTCCTTCTTCTGACGCTTCAATTAAAAGAAGAGGATGGGATCAGATGTCGGAAATAGCAAAGCATATTGATAATGAAAGACTATGTTGCCTGAAGAATAACAGTACTGTACAGCAGAAGTTATTGAATAAACAGGACAGAATCAAAGCAGCACAAAATAAATTCTATTTGTGTACTCCGGTTGACGATGATTTGAAAAACAGAAAGTTTGTTATCATTGATGATGTTTATACAACAGGTTCAACTGTTAATGATGCTGTCAGTGTTCTGAGAAACAATGGCTTGAAAAATGTCAGAGTAATAACTTTATTTGCAGAATTATAGTGAGATTGACTTACCCCCCCCCCAGTAGGTTTAGACATCACAAAACTATGTGTGCATGTAATTACGTGTGCATGTATAGAAAATTTTGTCTACTAAATTTATTGGAGATAAATTATGAAAAAGTTTTTAGGCATTCTTCTTGCAGCATTGCTGACCTTTACAGCAGTATCCTGTTCATTCTTTATGGGAGAGAAGAATAACAATTCAGGAAGTCTTGTGTCATTCAGTTTAGCCGGAAAGGCATCAAAGACTGAAGATGACAACGGAATTATAGAATACATTACATACGGTGAAAGTACAGTAAAGTACGGTACATGGACAGATATGACATGGGATATCTGGTACTATGTA
>JAZLMO010000027.1:0-29342 GCA_045598675.1 Sphaerochaetaceae bacterium | reverse complement strand
AGATGCTTGTTTTTAAGTGTAGTCATTGTTTTTCCTCCCGACTATCTTCGTCTGACAGTACAACAATGACTTATCCCCTTGAATTTCTCAAGGTAAGTTCTACTTAAACAATTTTTGGGAACTTAAAAAAAGAATTAAGAGAATAAACCGATATTCGGATGAAAATCTTGACTAAGCTATGGGGGGGGGTAGAATCAATGTAAATTTATTGGCGGTAGACTTATAATCACCGGTTACGAATCAATTTGGAGTGAAAATGATTTCAGAAAGAGACTTTGATGAATATATTATTCGAAGAAATTTAAAAATGATGACAAAAACAGAATGGGAAATGCTTTGGTTTTCTAAGTATTGTCAGTCAAAATACAAAATTAATTCATTATCAAAATTAAAAAGCACTCAAATTGGTGAGTTGTCAGATGAATTAGGTCTGACATATAGTCAAATATCTTCACTGATACGCAATAGTATTGTTATCGATCGAGAATTTGATGAGTCGTTTGTAGAAATGTTAAACTCATCTTTAACAAAGGGATCATTCAAGTTAGACAAAAACGGAGATGTTTATTTCGATGTTAGTAATGCCCTTTTATTAGAGCACTTTAGAAGAAAATTACGAGACAACAACATTTTTCAGGATACATCGTTCAATAAGAATATTATAACTCTTTCCGCAGATAACTATCTTATGCTCGTTGGTCATTCCGCAACTTCAATATCTGAAAAACTTTATAACAGTGCTACAAAGGTGGCAAATAAAGTAGTTAGATTTGTTTCAGGAAATATTGATACCAATCAAGTAGCTAAACAAATTGAAAATTCGATTATTGAAGATAGGCTTAGCGGCTCAATATCAAAAGTTGTAAGTTCCGTGGAGAAAGTAATTTCAATGCCAAAAGTAGATATTGTTAATGTTTGTTTGGAATTGTTTTCAGCAAAGAAAGAAAAAGAAGGTTCTGAGATTCTAAAAACGGAGAAAAATGTATGAGCATTTTGGATATATCAGGAAGTAGAACCGCAAAGGTTAAGACCAAATTAAGCCCATTATCTGATGAAAAATTGAAGATAATTGCAGAAGGTAATGCAAATGATTCAGATGCGCTATTCCAAGGATTTATTGGAATAAGATCAAAGAAAGTTGTTTTTCAAACAGCAGCATACCAATTATTAAAAGAAAGAGAATATAAAAATAATCATAAAAAATAAGAGAAAAAATTTATGGGATTAGTTCAGGGTGTATTAGGTAATGCTTCAAAGAAAGGAAATGATGAATTTCTTTCAGAATGGTCAAGTTTGATTTCATTGAGTGAAAATGTATATGCTTCTTACAAATTAGTAAGGGACTGGATTGTAATTACTGATAAACGTTTAATTTACATTAATGTTCAAGGTGTTACAGGAACCAAGAAATCAATTAAAAGTATTCCTTGGCATCAGATTGTCGCTTTTGAGATTATATCAGCTGGAATTGCTGATTTGAATGCCGAATTACGTTTGTGGGTTGCTTCGTCTCCATTCTGTGTCGAAGTTAAGTTTTCTTCGTCTGTTAATATTTACGAAGTTCAATCAATCATATCAGATGTTATATCTAGTTTTGGTGGAAATAATGTTGCAATCAATATGAATAATACAGAACCAAAAAAAGTTAAAAAACAAACTCTTGACGACATAGACATATAGTTTTGGAGAAACAGAAATGGCAACTCATAAGCACAGTGAGAAATTTATCCAAATAATGGAAAAAATTGATAATACAAAAAGACTTGAAGAAGTAATTAAAATAAAGGAGAAATTAGAGAATATTGAAATTTCTGCAGAAGTTGGCGAACTGCTAGAAATTTGTAATGAGAAAATTAAAAAGATTCAATGTGAAACAGAATATCAAGAAATAAAAAGTTCAATAGCTAATGAATCTCAAGACTTCCAAGACCTAATAAATCGATTGGAAGCTCTAGGTGATTACAAAGATTGTGAAGATCTTTTATCATTGGTCAAAAAAGAGTCTGAATATGCTTCGATTGTACATAATATAGGGAACAATCCGGATGCTCATATTTTGGGTAAGTGTATATTACGTCTTGAGAAATTGGGGGACTATAAAGATTCAAAACAATTATTGGCAACGTGTAAGGGACAATATGAAAATACAAAACAAAAAAAGAAAAAACAAAATAGGAAAATTATTATTCTTTCTGCTGTCTTTATGCTAATCATAGGCGTCCTACTAATCTATCACTTTTCAACTTGGAAATCAGATGAAGCATGGCATTGGCATCCTTTTTCAATTATTCATACAAGTCACAATTTTTCTTTCACGATAACAAAGAAACCAACTTGTAACGAAACTGGAATTAGAACATGCA
Source organism: Sphaerochaetaceae bacterium (assembly GCA_045598675.1). GTDB lineage: Bacteria > Spirochaetota > Spirochaetia > Sphaerochaetales > Sphaerochaetaceae > JAZLEZ01. The sequence goes on along the minus strand of JAZLMO010000027.1, from coordinate 26,979 downwards.
CATGCAAAGAGTGTGGTGCAATTGTTCTTGAAGAACTTGAGATAGTTAAACACGAGTATGATGATGGAGTAATAATAAAAGAACCATCATGCACAGAAACTGGAATAAAAACGTATACATGCAAGAACTGTAGCACATTTTTCATTGAAGATATTGCGATGGTTGATCACGAATTAGGAAACGAAGTTATAACAAAAACACCAACATGTTTAGATTCTGGAGAAAAGGCGTACATGTGCAAAAACTGCGGTAACATTGTAAAAGTTGAAACTATTCCACCTTTGAATCATTCAGTTACCGAAATTGTTTTTGAGCATATTTCATGCACTACCAATGGTAGGAAAATTGAAAGATGTTCGATATGCGGTTATGAATTATCATCTGAAACTATTCTTGCAACTGGACATGAATTTGATGAAGGGCATATTACAAAAGAACCAACACATACAAACAATGGTATCAAAACTTATACTTGTAAAATCTGTGGGGAGTCATATTCTGTTGATTATATGTATAAAGTAGGTGACATAGGTCCAGCCGGGGGTTATATTTTTTATGATTGTGATGAAGACAATAATTCAGGCAACTTTGATGGTTTACAGTCTTCTACCTGTGGTTGGAGATTTATAGAGGCTGCTCCTACAGATCTTCCATCGCATTATCTTTGGGGTGAATCTAAGCAATATGGTCTCTCAGAATTAATTGGCAAAGGGAAGGATAATACGACAAAATTGCCAGAAAAAGTAGAAGGATATACTACTGCTGCTAAAGCATGTCTAGATTACTCTGTTAACGGATATGATGATTGGTTTTTGCCAAGTATAAATGAATTAAACAAAATGGAACAAAACCTATTTGTAAAGCATATGGGTAATTTTGATGGCGAAATTGCCTATTTCTCATCAAGCCAGAGCCGCAACTTTTCTATTCAATTGTTCAGTTTTAAACGTTCTGGATACGTAGAACTCTCTAGCAATAAGTTATACAATAACAATTCATACAATACTCGCCCTATTCGGTATTTCTAAGATTTATGTTGCAAGAGCCAGGATATGAAAAAAGGGCACCGAAATGGTGCCCTGTGAAGTGGAGCTGATGAGAATCGAACTCACTACCTACTGAATGCCATTATGGCTGACACTTTGCCAAAGCGTTCCCTACAATGCACTTATGTGCCTCAATCAGTCAAACTATACACAAAATTAACCTAATTGAAATTGCCCTCATTAGCTATATTAGGCATATTAGCTTATGCTTATAAGTTGCGCTGTCATAAGGAATTAAAAGTCAAAAAATCTTTCATTTTCTGCTCTAATTTCAGTCACACCGCTTTATATTATAGGTATCTCAAATGAATGAAGGTGAATGAATGGGAAGAATCAAAGAAGATTACAGACTGACTAAGAAGAAGGTTTCTCCGTATTATTACTATATGATACCTCCGATGACCAATTGGAAGACAACACACTGCATATCAAAGACAGAGGCAGTCCGATACGTTAAAGAGGTAATAGAAAACTCTAAAAACCATTTTGTATCTAACGATAGTGATGTGACCTTTAAGATGTATTCAAAAGATTGGTTCATTAAAGGAAAGGACATCAGATTACAGAGATTGGAAGAAGCTAAGAAACCACTGACCGACAGATATTGTATGGAGTGTAGAAAGTTCTTAGATGACTATGCCTATAAGTGTGAGTTCAGTAATAAGAAGATGAGGGACATCACAGAAGATGATGTTTATCAGCTGAGAGGAGACCTCTTAAAGATGACCACTACATCTATGACAAACCACATAATGAACGTAGTCAAAATGGTCTTCAAATATGCCAATGGTAAAGGAGTCACTCCTATCAACCCTACCTTATTTGTTGGTTCAATAAAAGAAGATAAGAAACCAATCAAAGTCTATTCAAAGGAAGAGATAGACAGAATGTTCGATATAAATGACCCTCAGAAAATGATTGACGTTTGGGGTTCGTATGGACACTTCCTCTTTGAGTATTTGGAGCTCAATAGTGGAATGAGAAATGCTGAGGTCAGATGTTTGAAGTGGAAGAACGTCGATATTAAAGGTGGTCAGATTTCCGTTGAGGAAACCTTCAAAGACCGCAAAGATACGATTGTCGGAAAACCTAAAAACGGAACAAACAGATTCTTTATGATGAGTGATAATTTGAAGTTTGTATTTACAGAGTATAAAGAAAAGTATGCTCCGAATGTTAAACCGACAGACTTTGTATTCTCTAACTTTGATGGGTCTCATTGGTGTTATACCAATACAAAGAATCATCATATGAGTGGTCTTAAAAAAGTCGGAGTTGAGTATCGGAAACAACATACTTACAGACACACCTTTAATACAATCTTAAAAGAAGGTGGAATGGTCGGTGATAGTGATATCAGAAAGACTTTGGGTTGGGCTGATGAACGTATTCAGAAAAACTATTCTCATATGGAAGTCTTTGCAGCTCATAATGTGGCAACGGCAATGAATAGCTTTTGGAATGGTTAAAGAATAGATTAAGGAAGGCTCCTTTTCTTAGAGGAATAAGTTATAGAGACATATCAGTTATGGTTGCTGACAACTGAGTTTGAATATCATAACTGATATGATTTTTAACATTATGATTAAGAAAAAGAGCCAATGTTAATAGTAGATATAAATATCTACTCTCAACACTGCTTATTTTTCAAACCATTATAATGTCAAAACTCAATTAGCTTTGAGATATTCCAATATGTCAGCAACATTCGTTGCTAACTTCTAAAACTAATCTTTATATTAGGTATAGTTTTGATTATTCAAAAAAGTATCTTTCCTTAATATGAATTATTGAAAGCATACTTTTTTGCCCTATAAAAATTAAAGACTACAAACAGCAACTTTGTAGTCTCTATAAAACAGATAAGAAATGGGAGTTCTTATATGTCCGATAAAATTAGTTCTGCTTCTATAAAGTCTTCCTCTATAACTGATATTTTGGAAATTGGCAAAGATTACTTTTCTAATGTAGAAGAGGTTGCTTCTTACTTAGGAGACGGACAGAAAGCTTATGATTCAGCTGAGGTATTGCTCCTCTTAATAGGTTTGAAAGGGCATTATGTTCAGAGGTCAAACTTAGTAGATATGCTCTCAATGGACATACAGAAAGTTAAGAAATCTCTTACTTATCTTAAAAATTGTGGGCTGATCACTACGGCTAAGAAAGGTCTTATGTGGAGTGGTAAAACCCCTTCTCTTCCGAAAACAATTCCGACAGACGATATGTTTAAGATATACAGCTTCTTTTACAGCATTGGTGATTGGTATGCTGACTTAGATAGCTTTTGGAAGGTAATGACTCTGATTCATACCCTACAAAATTGGTTCGGTTTAGGAATCTCCGATTGTGCCAAACGCCATTTTACAATATGTCTCTGTAAAGGTGTTGTAGAGGGTTTTACCTTTGAAAAGACAAAGCAATTCAAAAAGGCATTGGCTTCATTAGATATGACGGAATTGGAACAGAAATACAATGCTGATAATTTCAGAGAATTAACTGAAAAGAAGTTTGAGTTTGAGACTAAACGAAGAAGGTGTTTGGGAAACTATCAGAAGGCAAAGCTCCTCCTCATAAGAGTAGATTGGTGGAAGAAAGGTATTCCTCATACAATTCCGAAAGTATCAGTTGAAGCTTTTAAGAAGTCTGCTGAGTATTTTCCATTTAACGATAATGAGACAATCAAAGAAACCACTCTCAAAAGGAATACTTATATTTATGAGTATTTGGTCAGACAGCAATGCACTGACGATAAAGACTTCTCTCCTATGAGTCCGTTCTATGGTCATACATTGGAAGAAAGATTGGAAATGCTTCCTAAGGCTATCGGTCATAATAGTGATATTTACAACAGAGGGTATTTAGACCAAAGCCAATGGAGTGGAATCTTCAATGCTGAGGGAACAGAGTTCATAAAGCATAAATACGTTAATCGTTTCAAAGACCCAAAGTATTTAGAGGCTATTTCTTATACAAAATGGGACAGAGCTGAAAGAGCAAAGAAGTATTCCAATAAATAGCTCCGATTTTCATTTCTGAAATCGCTATTTGAACCTATTTATTTACATTTTTTTGCCATTTCAGAGGTATTTTTTCGATTTCTGATTAAGAGCTGAAATCTCAATAAAATACCCTTTTGTGTATTTTGACCTTTTTAACCTTTCAAATACTTTGCCGACGTTTAGTAATTTACTTTGGAAGGTGGCTCTGTTAATCGGAATGCTATTTTTAAGTTATTCAATCTAAATACAAAATGGTCAGTATGACAGAGTAAGGAATACTCTTACTGACCATTTTCAGATTCCATTGTTTGGGAACAATTGAAGCGGAATCTGTATCTTTAATTTACAACGATTAACCCTTAATGCCAACCTTTCTATAAAAAGTATTGGTGGTCATATTCAACAATTCCTTTGCTCTCTTTGTGGTGATTTCTTTATTCTTCCACTGACGGACTACGTCTTCAAAGTTTGAAGGAAGTTCAATTGGTTTTCTTCCGATATACTTCCCCTTAGCTTTGGCAATGGCAATTCCCTCTTTCTGACGTTGTAAGGTTGTCTCTCTTTCAAACTGAGCCATAGCTCCACAGATTGTCAGAAAGAAGCGTCCGTTAGGAGTTGAGGTGTCTATATTCTCCTTTAATGACTGAAACTGAACGTTCTTCTGTTGAAGCTTCTCAATGATAGTCAGTAAGTCTTTGGTGGAACGGCTTAATCTACTGAAAGATTCAACTACTACAACGTCACCTTCTCTTACAAAGTCCAACATAGCTTTGAGCTGAGGTCTTTCCATATTCTTTGCTGAAATCTTCTCTGTGAATTGTTTGGTGATTCCCAATTGGTTCATAGCTTCAATCTGTCTGTCTGCGTTCTGTTCTTCTGTTGATACTCTGATATAAGCAACTTTCATAATCTAAACTCCTTCCTCCATTTGAGGTGCTGAGACTATAACGCCGAAGGTAAAGAGTGCCAATAGGGTTGCTTTTGTTTTGGCACATTTTTGTGCCACCGAAATAGACTTTTGGCACTCTTATTTGAGGGGTAAGGTATAGTTCCAATAGCCCTTACTCTATTGGCAATGGTAAATAATGCAATAATTGGGTTTCTTTGCTATAATTCTCTATAAGGGAACAGATATGGAACCAATTCTCAACAAAAAAGATATGACAGAGGAAGATGTAAAGTTTCAATACATCACACCTTCAATAACCTCAAAGTGGAGTAAAAGCCACATCACTATGGAAACAAAGATTACCGATGGTAAGATTATTATCAAAGGAAACGTTCCTCATAGAGAAAAAGCTCAGAAAGTTGATTACCTCCTTTATCTGTCCAATAACAACCCTATTGCCGTAGTAGAAGCCAAAGACAATAACCATACAGCAGAGTTCGGTCTTCAACAATCTATGGACTATGCAAAGAAGTTAGACCTTCCGTTTGCTTATAGTTCCAATGGTGATGAGTTCTATGAGTATGACTTCTTATTGGGTAAAGTCAGACACTTCCCTATGGAAGAGTTCCCTACGGAAGAAGAACTGATTCAGAGATATAAAGAAGAAAGTAATGGTGGAAAGGGTCTGTCTGAAAAGGAAATTGAACTTAAAGAACAACCTTATTACACATCTGCTACAACCTATGGTCCGCGATACTATCAGAGAATAGCTGTAAATAGAACCTTAGATGCCATAGCAAAGGGTCAGAAAAGACTTCTGTTAGTTATGGCTACGGGCGTCGGAAAGACTTATACCGCATTTCAGATTGTCCATAGACTATTAGCTTCTCAGACAATCAACAAAGTCCTATACATAGCTGACCGAAATGCTCTGATAGACCAAACAAAGGAAGGAGACTTTGGACCATTAGAGAAAGTAAGTCATAAGATTAACGTAGCCAAAGATTCAAAGTCTGACATTTCAGCTTATAAGGTGTATTTCACTTTGTATCAGCAGTTGGTCGGCGATGACGATGTTGAACATTACTCTGAATTATTCCCTAACCCAAACTTCTTTGATTTGATTATCGTAGATGAGTGTCATAGAGGTTCAGCAAAAGAAGAAAGCAGATGGAGACGTATTTTGGAATACTTTGATTCTGCTATTCAGATTGGTATGACAGCTACTCCTAATGAAACAAAGTATGTTTCAAACATCAACTACTTCGGAGAGCCAATCTATGAATATAGTCTGAACAATGGTATAGATGACGGCTTCTTAGCTCCGTTTAAGGTCTATAACATAAAGACAAACATCGGTGATGGGTGGAGACCTACATTCGGTCAGTTAGATAAGAACGGAAATGAGATTGAAGACCGAATCTACACCAATAGTGATTACGATTACAACATTATTATTGAAGATAGAACTTATGAGGTTGCTAAGGAAATTACAGAGTATCTCAAAGCAACAGACAGATACTCAAAGACCATTGTATTCTGTCCGACAGAAGAAGCTGCCGATAGAATGAAAAATGCTCTTATCAACCTAAATAGTGATATGTGTAAAGAAAACTCTGATTATGTTGTCAGAATTACAGCTTCTGATGATTATGGAAAGAGACAACTTAGTTATTTCACTTCAATACAATCAACATACCCAATCATAGCTACCACTTCCGATTTGCTTTCTACGGGCATCGACACAAAAATGGTTAAGCTTATTGTCATAGATGAGTGTATCGGTTCAATGACAAAGTTTAAGCAGATTATCGGTAGAGGAACCCGCATTAGAGAAGCAGAAGGTAAGATGTGCTTTGCCGTTATGGATTTCAGAGGTGTCAGCAGATTGTTTGCTGACCCAAAGTGGGACGGACCAATTGAAATGGTTGATGGCTTTGACCCAAAGGAAAAGAAAGAAGAACCGAAGGATCCAAAACCACAAACAGAACCAAAGGTAAAACCAATCATTGACGAAAATGGTTGTAGAGTAGAAGTTATTCAGAAGAGTGTTTCTATTTATGATGCAAACGGAAAGCTTCTGAAATATGAGAACATCATTGACTATACAAAGGAAAGTCTCAAAGGAAAGTTTGCTTCATTGGAAGCATTTATTAAAGGTTGGACCGCTTCTGAAAAGAAAGAAGATATTACCGAAGCATTGTTAGAGAAAGGAATCAGTTTGGCAAAACTTAAAGAAGAAGCCAAAATGGAAGATGTTGATGACTTTGATTTTATCTGTCACATAGCTTATGACAAAAAACCTTTGAGCAGAAAGGAAAGAGCCGAAGGTGTTAAGAAAACAGACTTTATCAGTAGATACAATGGAGTAGCCAAAGAGGTATTGGAGCTTCTGTTGGAGACTTATAAGAACAGCAGTATTTATGAGATTGAGGACAATGTAATTCTTAAACTTATGCCGTTCCAAAAGTTTGGAAGTCCGTCAAAGATTGTCGGTCAGTTCGGTGGTTTAGATAAGTATAAAGAAGCAGTCCATCAGCTGACAGAAGAACTTTATAAGGTAGGTTAATAAATGAGCAACGTATCATCATTCGTAAAACGAATCAGAGACATAATGAGAAACGATAGTGGTATCAACGGAGATGCTCAGAGAATTGAACAGATTGTATGGCTGTTGTTCCTTAAAGTTTATGATGCCAAAGAAGATGATTGGGAAATAGATGACTCAAATTATGAATCTATCATTCCTTCTGAATGTAAGTGGAAGAATTGGGCAAAAGACTATGGAGATGGAAAGGCTTTAACAGCCGATGAGCTTCTGAACTTTATTAATAACAAATTGTTCCCAACTCTCAAAGGTTTGGAAGTATCAGCAGATACACCTATCAGAAAGTCCATTGTTAAATCTATGTTTGAAGATACCAATAACTATATGAAAGATGGTGTTCTTCTCCGTCAGTGTATCAACGTCATAGATGAATTAGATTTAGGAGACTATGAAGAACGTCACACCTTCGGTGATATTTATGAAAGTATCTTAAAGGAACTTCAAAGTGCGGGTAGCAGTGGTGAGTTCTATACACCGCGGTCGGTCACCGATTTTATGGCAAAAATGATTCAGCCTAAGATTGGTGAGAAGATGGCTGACTTTGCCGTAGGAACGGGCGGTTTCGTTGTAAGTTGGCTCAAAGAATTAGAGAAAAAAGTTCAGACAACAGATGACCAAATAGCTTATGAAAACTCAGTTTATGGTATTGAGAAGAAGCAGTTCCCTTATATGCTCTGTGTCACCAATTTACTTCTTCATAACATAGACAACCCAAAGATTTATCACTCCAACAGCCTAAGTAAAGATGTATTGGACTACACAGAGAAAGATAAGTTTGATGTTGTTCTTATGAACCCTCCTTATGGTGGTAATGAGAAGAATACAATCAAAGACCACTTCCCAATAGATTTAAGAAGTAGTGAAACAGCTGACCTCTTTATGTCAGTCATTATGTATAGATTGAAGAAGAACGGAAGATGTGCTGTCATTTTGCCCGATGGTTTCCTCTTCGGAACAGATAACGCAAAGGTAGCTATTAAGAAAAAGCTTCTGACTGAGTTTAACTTACATACCATTGTCAGAATGCCTTCTTCTGTATTTGCTCCTTATACATCAATTACAACAAACATACTCTTCTTCAATAATGACGGAGCAACAAAAGATGTTTGGTTCTACAGATTGGATATGCCTAATGGTATTAAGCATTTCTCAAAGACTAACCCTATGAAGTTGGAACACTTTGATGAAGTTGTTCAGTGGTGGAATGACAGAAAGGAAATTACATTAGATGGTTTTGATAAGTCCAAAAAGTATTCAGCAGAAGAGTTGGCTGACAGAGATTACAACATAGACCTCTGTGGCTACCCTCATACCGAAGAAGAGATTTTGGAACCAAAAGATTTAATTCAGAAGTATAAGGAAAAGAGAGAATCTCTCAATGCTGACATTGACCGAATGTTAGAAGAATTAGAATCAAAGTTGGGAGTAAATTAAGATGACTCCACAGCAACTTAAAGATAGTATTCTTCAATTAGCCGTTGAAGGTAAATTGGTTCCTCAAATTGAATCAGAAGGTAATGCAGAAGACCTTTACAATCAGATTCAGAAAGAAAAAGCACAGCTGATTAAAGAAGGTAAAATTAAGAAAGAAAAACCATTAGCCCCTATAATCGAAGATGAGATTCCGTTTGATATTCCACAGAGTTGGAAATGGGTTAGATTTGGTTCAATAATGACATTTTTGGGAGGCTATGCCTATAAAAGTTCTTCCTATGTAGAGAAATCAAACTATCAGATTATCAGATTGGGAAACGTTAAGCAGAATGTCATATTGAAAGAAGTAAAACCTACCTATATTTCTGAATCTTTGGCCAAAGACACAGATGGCTTCAAAATACAAATAAATGATATTTTGGTTACTATGACGGGCACCCGCAGAAAGAAGGACTACTTCTATGTTGCAAATGTAAAAGAATCTGATATTAAAGACACCTCTCTTTACTTAAATCAGAGAGTTGGCTGTTTCCGTCTTTCATCGGTAATTAATGTTCATTACATAATGAGAGTTCTTCAAAATGAAACTATAAGAAACATCATTTTTACTAAAGAAACGGGCACCGCAAATCAGGGAAACTTAGGTTCTGAAGACATAAAGAATTATGTCTATATTCCTCTTCCTCCATTAGCTGAGCAGAAACGTATTGTTGATAAGATTGAAGAATTACTTCCATTGGTAGATAAGTATGGTGAAGCTTATAATCAACTTTCTGAATTGGAAGAGAAGTTCCCATCAGACTTAAAGAAGTCTATTCTCCAATATGCTATGGAAGGAAAATTGGTTCCTCAGATTGAAAGTGAAGGAACAGCAGAAGACCTCTATCAGCAGATTCAGAAAGAGAAAGCATTAAAGATAAAGAATGGTGAAATAAAGAAAGAGAAGCCATTAGACCCTATCTCCGAAGATGAGATTCCGTTTGATATTCCTCAGAGTTGGAAATGGGTTAGATTGTCTGAATTAGGTAATTTTATTAGTGGTTTTACACCATCAGATGATGAGTTAGGAGATGAAGGAATACCTTTATACAAAGTATCTGATATGAACACTATCGGAAATGAAATAAATCTCCAAATTGCCCATTTATATGTAAGAAAAGAATGCGTTAAGAGAACTTTTCCGAAGAATACTATTGTTTACCCAAAAAATGGAGGAGCTGTTTTTACAAATAAGCGTAGAATCTTAGTAGAACCTTCAATAGTTGATTTAAATACGGGCGGTTTTACTCCATATGAATGTCTATTCTTTGATTATTTCTTTATGTTCTTTAATCAATTAGATTTTCGACTTTATTCTAAGGGAACAGCTTTACCCACATTAGATATGGACAAAATACGAAACATTGTATTTCCTCTTCCTCCATTAGCTGAACAGAAGAGAATAGTAGAAAAGATTGAAGAGCTTTTCTCTGTTATAGATTCCAAAAAGAACTGAGATAACAGATTAAATTAAGTTTGTCTCTTTTTCTTCATTGAAGGGGTTGGCAGAAGGCAAAATTGGCGGCATAAATATAATGGGAAAAGCTAAAAAAAATAAAAAAAATTATATTACGATTTCGTTCTGTTTGAATCGGAATCTTTCCGTCATTAAGTCTTCCGTCTTTCCCCAATAATACAGACAAAAACTTTCCTTCTGATAACCTCTGATGTAGAGGTAATGAAGAAGTATTCTTTGAAAGTCATTGCTTTGGAGCCATAGCTTCTTTTCTGTAATCTGATAATACTTTCCGTTTTCAAAGCTTATAACTGAACCAATTCCGTAGCGATCTGAGTGAGCAGTTATGAATTGAGTGAGCTCACTGAAAGTTTTCTTATGAGCAGTGTCTCTTCTCTGAACGTTGAAAACAACAAACATAATATCAGAAATCTGCCGTCTGCTATTTAAGGCATAAATCGGTAAATAGCAGAAATCATTTTCAATCAGCTCTTTTTGAAACAATTCCGTTAAGTGCTTACAACCTCTCATTGTCCTCTGCTTCATACAGACGGAGAAAATGAAAAATTGATTTGAGGTGTTTTTCATAAGCTTCTGAAACTTATCTTCGTAGATTGAAGATAATCTCTGAGGTGTATTATATGAAAGGTTAAGAAGAGTCAGTTGCTCAGAGGGGTTAAAAACACTCTGTGGCTGTTTTGTTTCCTTTGAGTTTGATTGTTTATGATTGGCAGATTTCTTTGATTTTAAGGTTGGTTTTTTATAATCAGCACTTCTTTGCTGTTGAGCTTTCAGTTCAGCTTCTTTTTTCATTTTGGTTCTTTCTGAGGTCAATGCTTTTTTGACTTCTTTCTGAACAATTGCTTTGACATCGGAAGGGGCTGAATTGGTAGAAGAAGCAGAACGTTTGTCTTCTTTTGAATTGGTTGATTTGGAGTCAGTAGGCTCTTCTTTCTTATCTGATTCTTCCTCAATTTCCTCTTCTTTTAAGTGATTAAAAAAATACTGATACAATGAACTATTAACCATAAAACACCTCTGATTATTTAGTCCAAAGTATCAGCCATTAAGAAAAGGAGACTTCCTTAATTTACTCTTTAAGCAGAGAACCCATAGATTTCCTCATAGTCAAATGGGTAATCATACTCATCACTCCAACCGCCGTTCTCAATTTCTGAGATATCGTAATTATCAGAAAAACCATCATAACCACTGAAATCTGAGGTATAGTCCATATCATCTGAAAAAATACCCATTCCATTACCGACCTTAAATAAAAATTGTTCCGATTTCATATCTCATTTCTCCTTATGCTCTTTTGAAAATATCTGCTTTTTCACCGATAGGTTCTATTGTCTCAACACCATTACTGATTATTCTCTGAGCCATAAGACCTTTATCGAAAGCAAAGTTCTGCCAAAAATAGTAGAGGGTTGAAGAAGCAAAGTGCTCTCTGTTCTCATTTCCTCTGAAACACTTCTTTGCCAATCTATAAAGATTGTCATAAGCAGTTTCGCAGTTTCCATAACGGACTCCGTCAATACCCAATTCCATCATTTCTTCAATAGTGTTAATGTTGGCAAAGTTGGTGAATGTTTCTATCATCTCAGCATCTTTAGCATTTTTCTTTCTCATTGAAGAACAATGCTTATTGATATCTCTTTGTTTTATGTTTGAACAATTTTCGAAGCAGTCTATATCGCACTGAAGTTCGTCTTCTTTCATCTGATTAAAAATTGTTGTAATTTCTGTCATAGTATTTTCACTCCTATCTAAATTATGCATACACAAAGATATAGCCGCCCGCTGTGTAAAGCTTATTGTTACAGCAGTTATGTATTGCTGAATAAGCAATTTTTGTAGAGCGCGCAGCTGTGGCTACGCTTTTGAAAGTATGTATTACTTCACAGCTTTCGATATCACATTGAAGAACAGCTCTGCCATAGTTCTTATGCTCTAAACCATTCTGCTTTAAGCTTTGCATCTCTTTTTCTTCATCTGTCCATTGGTGACCTTTATTGCCTTTCTTACACTTAAAGGTTCTTCCGACTAAACCACTTCTGTTTGAAGAATCTGAAACTATTCTGCTCTCTGAGCTTTTCTGAATCTGTGGCTCTTCTACTGAAACGATTGTTTCTTCTGTTTCTTTGGTGAAAAGACCTCTGATGAAATTAACAATGGTCTTTACTACTTTCTTTACGATTGAAATAATTTTTGTGATAACGTTTTTCATAACGAATCTCCTTTTTAGCCGTTTTTTTATAGACATCGGCAATATGGAACAACTCCTCTGTCTTTCCGTTGCGCACACCTTATAGTGGGGGCCGACTTCCTTCGACGAAGGTGGTGGCCAAAGAAGTTTTTCTTCTTTTCAACTTACTCTTTTATTATATTTAAAAAATGATGATAATTCAGACTTTTTCATTACAATCTCAGGTATAATAATTATAAATAACTTATTGTAATAAAGGGAATTAAATTAAGGTTATTAAATGTGGTTTTGAAAAAACGCTTACCTTTGTTTTCTCAGTTCTTCTGCGTAACGATGTATGATTGACAATGCTTCGGCATCTATCTCTTTATCTAAATCGACTTTTTTGAAATAAATGTCTGCTCTGAGGTTTTTAGGGTCTTCTAATTCTTTCTGAATCTGTTGTAGTTCAGCTAAGCTTCTGTCTTTGAGGTTATCTTTGAGGTCTTTGGCACCATACTTATCAAATAGGTCTTTGAGAATCTTCTGTCGCTCTTTTTCCTCAATTGCTTTCTGCTTTTTTAGAGATTCATCGGCTTCAATACACTGATTGGTGTATGAAACAATCTCTTCTGACAGATTATTCCAATAGTCCTCAGAAAAACCCTCATAAGTGAGCGGTTTGCGGTTCTTAATGAATCTATCAGCTGTATGGTGAGTAAATGCAATGGAGTGATCTGAATGGAATGTTCCGCTTTCCAATAACTTTTTCTCTGATGGAAGTCTTATAGGTCTTCCGTCTTTGGTCTTTCCTTCTCTTCTGACGGAATCAAATAAGTAGAAGTCCATATCGGACAGAGAATGTTTATTTGGTTGATACAATTGAGTTTGAACAATAATTCCGTTAGTAAAGTGAATCTCCATTGAAGAGTCCTTAAATAGGAGGGACTTATCTTCAATCTGTGCCTTTTCTCTTCTCATAGACATCATATAAAGTATTCTTCTGACCGAAGGTTCTGCTTTAATAAAGTCTTCTACCTTTAAGCTGTCAGTTTCATACTTTCTGACCTTAGATTCTATCTCAGTAATGTCTGATGACTTTGTATCTTTGAAGTATATAGGAAGAGGTTTTCCGACCTTAATAGCCATAAACATAGAAGCTCTTAATACAAACTCCATATAGTCAGCATCTAACTTTCTCTGAGGGGTCTTCTTATCACAACCTTTGTTATGAACTGAGCAAACATAAGCAGATTTTTCTTCTGTGGTGTTGGTTTCATTTGTGAGGGAATGAACATAGGAAGCACCACATTGGCATCTTAAAACGGAAGTAAGTTCATTCTGAGCTTCTCTGATTTCACCTCTACGGCTACTTACCTTTGGTGGTTCTTTTTTGGGTCTTCCTCTTTTACCCTTATTGGCTAAGGCTTTGGCTCTGTTTTCTGCATATAGTTGTTCTCTGATTTGTTTATTCCTCTCTCTACTGAGTCTTAAATCTCTTTTCTGAGGCTTTTTATCAGAGGTCTTTTCAACTGCTGTTTCAGACTTAACTTCTTTGATTTGCATAAGATTGTTCCCATTAAAGATTATAGGAAATAAAGGGGCAGAATAGCAAACGTTTATGAGATATGGAGCCAATCTTAATATAGTCTGTATTGGGGCAAAAATGGTTCAACTTTTTTTATGAATCGGAGCAAAACGCTTTATATTAAAAGTGTAAGAAATGAATTGTGAGGAATATAAAGTAATGAGTGACGTAGAGAAAGAATTATTGGAATCTGTCCCCAATCAGATGTTCTTCAATCTGAAAGAATGCTGTCAGTTAAAGGGAATCAACTATAAGACAATCTGTAATAAGACTTACCTACAGCCCAATAAGGGTAAGGGAGTTAAGATTGGCGGAAGAAAGTGTTTTAGAAAGGACGTAGTCCTAAATTGGTTATTACAGACCGATAGTATGTTGGTCTGATTTCTAAGTGAAGTGATTAGGTAGTCAGTGTGGAGAGCTGACTGCCTTTTTTTTATGCCTTTTTCCGATTTCGTAGCTAATCAGAAACCCTCTCCTAAGTCCTTATCTTAGCACTACTTATAGTGTCAAAAATTAGCTACGAAATTTAACCCGAAATTATACACAAAAAGTGAGGAAGATAGGGGAATAAGTCACTGAAAATGGGAAGAAGAAAAGAGGCTTAACTACTGATACTATAAGCAATTAGAGTGCTTTTTGTAATTCTTTGTGGTGAAAGGAGCTATTTTTGCCCTAAAAAAGAGAAAACCCTCACTATAATTTGTTGTATAGTAAGGGTTTATAAAGTGGAGCTGATGAGAATCGAACTCACTACCTACTGAATGCCATTCAGTCGCTCTAGCCAGGTGAGCTACAGCCCCGTGTGCTGATAATATAGCACTTTATCTTTCTTTTTTCAAATCAGAATATAAATCCTGCAACTGTGTACATGACAATTGTGATTGCCGCGGCTAAAAGACCGTATGGTACCTGAGTTGTAGCATGCGCAAAGTTGTCACATCCTGTTGCTGCTGAAGTAATTACAGTTGCATCTGAATAGAAACAGATGTGAGAACCGAATACTCCGGCAGATATAACTGCTGAAACAGCCAATGCAACGTTTACGTTCAGATTTATTGCCATAGGAATGACAATTGGTAATGCTATGATGTACATGCCCCAGTTTGTTCCCGTGATGAATTCTGTTATTGAAAGAATTATGAAAATCATAACAGGCATGAGCTGAGGAGACATCCATTTTGAAGCAGAGTTAATCATGAAGTAAGTAAAACCGATTTTCTCACTCATATCGGCAAAAAGGAATGCCAGAATCATAAGCATAATGGAATTAAGCATGTTTTTTATTCCGGAAATAAAACATTCCCAGTATTCTGAAGCGGTTATTGCACCCTCTGCAAGATAGACAACAAAGCATACAGCCATAGTACCCAAAACACCGAACTGCATATCAAGAGAACCTATATCATGAGCCTTAATTGCCGGAATCATTGTAAAGACAATCAATGAGAAAATGGGAATGAAAAAATTTCTGATCTGGGGATTTTCAGGTTTTTCCATAGGTTTTCCACCGCGGATATCAACACGCTCGGAACCTGGAGGCACGATTGAACCGCCATTGGCAACACGTTCTTCTGCCTTCTTCATCGGGCCGAATGGCTTAATTATATTAAAGATGAAAAAAGGAACAATTATGATTCCGATCCATGCATAGAAGTTGAACGGAATGGTTTTGATAAAATAAGAAAGACCTTGGCCTTGAGGTGCCCAGTTGTTTGTTTCAAGAAGTTTTCCGCAGAAAACACCCCATGTGGAGATGGGAATCAGAACACAGGCAGGAGCGGCAGTGGAATCTACAATAAATGCAAGAAACTCTCTGGGACTCTTGTGTTTGTCGCAAAGAGGAGCCATACATGAACCTATGACAAGAGCATTAAGATAGTCATCAAGAAAAATGATAATTCCCAAAAGCCATGTCCAGATCAGAACGGAGTGTTTGGTCTTTGCCTTGTTTGCCACCCATTCGCCGAATGCCCAGGCACCGCCTGTCTTTTCGACCATGGCAATGATGGAACCCATGAGACCGCAAACAATAATGAGGAAAGCAATATTGTCACTCATCATAACGTTCAGCAGACTGTTGCTGAATTCTGAAACCGATGTTTCGGGACTCAGGAAAATGTAACCCATAAAGGAAGACAGTATAAGAGCTTCAAAGATTCTCTTTGTTACAAAGATGTATACAACGAGAAACACTGCAGGTATTACTGAGAAAATTCCAAAACTTTCAGATGCTGAATAGTCCGGCATGATATGTGACAGGACTATGGAAAAAACAATTACAGCAGTTGCTGTAATGACTGTGCGTAAGCCGTCAGAGCCTAATGCAAGGGGCTTGTTGTCCTTCATCAGATTAACCCTCTGTAAAAAGTTAAAATTTGACTACTACCGAACTGCTTGCGCCCGCGCACGCATTCGGGTTGATTGCAAGGATAGTCTATTTATCTTTACTTATCAATTATTTTCAGAACGAATTTTGAGATTTTTATTAAATTCCCGAGAAAGTTTGAAAATCGTAGAAAAAGTGTCATTCTGACCCAGTTTTTTTAAAATGATATGGTTGGTTTTTGGAATTGTCAGGTAAGAGGTGATTATGGATAAAAGAAAAAAACTTGTTTGTTTATTATGTCTGATTTTTTTGATTGTTACAGTTTCATGCTCATTGTTTGAAATTGAAGAAAAAGAACGGAAATCCGATTCGTCTGTTGTTTACGACAACGGATATGTAAACGTAAAATTCTGTCTTCAGAAGCCCAAGAGCCTGGGAATGTCATATCCTGTCGGATCTGAAGAGAGATACCAGTATATGGCAACGGCACAATCTCAGGGTAATGTAAAAGGTGATAAGTCCACATGGACGGATTTTGAAAACAATACAACTGTAGGTGAGTTTTCAAAAGGATTGTGGAAATTTGATTTCAGAGTGTTGTACGGAACCGAACAGTCTTACGGAATAATCTCAACCGGAAGTGAAAATGTAATGGTTACAGGAACAGACTGTAAGGTTTCATCAACCCTCAAAAACCATGTCTCAAAGACAGGCACAGGTTCCATGCTGTTTTCAGTTGGAGTAAAAGCTGTTTCTGAAAATAACGGAGAACTTTTAATCTATTATGGTGATGATCTTCTCTCTCCGTCTGATTTTACAGTAACAAGAACCGGAACTGATATTTTGTTTTCCGGACGTGTAGACTCAAATCCGGGATTCTATTATCTAAGATTCAAGTTCTATGATGAAACTGTGGAAAAAGCTGCGCTGTCAAGTGAGATGCTGAGTATCAGAATTGTTGAAAATGCTGCTGTGGCAGTAACCGGTAATCTTGCTTCTGCAACTTATGCAGGCAGTTCTTTTACAATTACCTATCCTAAAATCAATGCAACTATGACTTGTTCTTCGCAGAGTATTACAAAAAACAATGAAGTAACCTTTACATGTAGTGCCCAAGGCGGAGCCTCATACAATTATATATGGTACGTGAACGGGAACCATGTAGTTGAACAAACTGCAAATACACTTGATTACACATTTACAAACGGAGGAATTTACAACGTTTCCTGTATTGTCTGGTGTATGGACGGAACGGAGAAGATATTCGGAAGCATATCAAAGGATGTTCAGGTAAATTGAAATGAAAAAAATACTTATTCAGATTCTGAGTGCCGTTCTTCTTTCTCTGTTTTGCGCATGTCATGCGGAAATAGAGAACAGAGACTGCATGGTGGCTGTGAGTATTGTCGGGGGACAACGTGGAATGACTGATTATTCATATAATTCCGCTTTGAATTATCAGTATCAAATACAGTTGTCCGGTACTCCGGCTTCAGAATCTGAATGGGTTTCTTTTTCCTATCCCCAAGTTGATAACCTTTCTTTAAGAAAAGGAAAGTATGAACTGTATGTCAGGGCTGTGAAAAACGGTGAGGTATTCAGTTCGGGCAGTCAATCCATCTCTGTATCAGATAAAGAATCAAACAGTTTTACGGTTGTCATGCACAAAAACAACAGCATGACGGGAAAGGGGTTTTTAAACATAACCGAAAACGGAAATTGCAGTAATCTTAATGTTGAAATCACCTATGACGGACCTGAATACAAAGTAGTAAAGGGAGCGGCAAATGAATCTTATTCTCAGGAATTGGACAACGGTTTTTACATTGTGAGTATTGTGTATAAAAACGGTGATGAAGTTGTAGGAGGACAGGCATTTTCAACTTATGTTGAGGCATATTCTACAGGTTCTGTAAGTATTGAAACCGGTATAAATGAAATTTCAAGAAGTGTGGAGGTTCAGTTCTACAATTTAAGCGCTCCGCATGTGAGCGGAAAAGTATGTGTAGGATATGAACTTGACGGAGAACCTGTTGTTTTTCCCAAGACTTTTGAAACCTCTTCTTCTGCAATTCCTACATATCAGGAACTGGGCCTTGAACCTGTTTATAAAAACGTTTCCGATGTTGATGAATTTTTAAAGTACTCCTATTTGGAGATATGGACGCAAGACATTACAGTAACAGGGAGATTTATAAATGCTATCACATATCCGAACGTGCAGAATCCTCAGATACTTGTTGTCCATGGGAGCCCTCCAATGAATTCATTCAGTAATTTAAAAGGACTGAAAACAGTTGTTTTGAGAGATGCGGAATATCTTTACGTGGGAGCATTCAAAAAGAATCCCGCTCTTACGGAAATTTATATTGAATCAGAAATTAAAGCGTTTGATTCCGATGTATTTCTTAACAGCAATGCACTTACGGATATTTACTTGGAGGATTCTGATTTGTCAGCAATTTCATTTCCCGATGACATGGATATTTCAAAGTATACTTTCCATTTCAACTGTGATTTTTAGTCTTCAAAAACAGTTGTTATGCAATTCTTGCATACGACTTTGTACTTATGACTGTTTTGAGTGATTGTGTATGTATTGTTTTTGGAACAACCCATACATTGTTTTCCCAAGGCATTATGTCTGTAACATACTCTGCTTGTGAAAAGCGGAATCTCCTTTTCCGGTACAATACATATTCCTTTGAAGTTGGGGATGACTTGTTTGAGAAGAGAGTATGCAAAACTGTTTTTTGTATAAAGAAACGGACCTGCATAGTAAGACATTTCAGGATGTTTATTTGCAAATTCTATTTGGGAAATGTTATTGAGAATAATCTTGGAAAAACCGTCCGGAACAACAGGCGCTTCTCCGTTGAAATTCAGAGGACTGAGCTCTGAGAATGAACTGTCTTTCAGAATAGATTCAACGCTTTCCTGAACAGTACCGATATCTGTTTTTTTGTTCTCAAATTCTTCATCCAGAGTTGAATAGAAACTGCGACGGATTTCCTTGAGTACGGATAGTGGAATGAAAGGATTTTTAAATTGACTTTCATTGATGAATTTCAGGTTCCCTAAAGTGAACAGACTCTTGTCCGATGCAGAAAAAACATCTGTAATATTTCTTACACAGTTATTCTGGGTTTTTGCCATTTGAGGTTCTATAGGATATTGATGACCGTTTACAAGAATCATGTTGTCTTTGAGAACAAAATCAATATCAACAGGGGCTTTGTACATAGGAATGTTTTCATTCAGAGTACTCAATGTCTGATTATGTCTTGAAGTGCAGTAAACCGGGGTGCCGGTTTCCGGAAAAGATGTGAAAGCATCAGAAGGAAAATCAATTGTCTGTGTTTCACCGGCATTTACAAATGATTTTGTGCTTTGTATTTCACTTAGGGCAAAACCTGCACTTTTTCCCTTGTAAATTACAAGAATTCCGTCTCTGAGAGAAACAGGTTTTTCAAAATAGACAGAGGCCTTGCCGTTCATTACTTTTCTGATTTTTCCTACTTCAAAACCTATATGTCCCGGCCATTTGTCACAGATCATTTTCTCACTGTCTTTACATCCTGAGAGACCTTGATTGAAAAACCCTTCTGTACTTTGTCGTGAAAAACTTGCTTTCATGGAATCTTCAATGTCTGCAGTTGCTTTTCCGTTATCCAGAATCTGTCTGTAATAAAGGGCACAGTTGAAAACGTATTCAGAACTTTTCATTCTGCCTTCAATTTTCAGACTGTCTATCCCTATCTGTGCATATCTGTTTACAAGTTCTCCCAAACACAAATCTTTCATTGAAAAACAGTATGAATCTTCTTTTGGATTTTCATCTGTAAACCACGTTCTGCAAATCTGTGCGCAGGCACCTCCGTTTGCACTTCTTCCGGTGATCTTTTCACTTGCCATGCAGAGTCCAGAAAAACCGTAGCATAGAGCCCCGTGAATGAAAACCTTGATTTCAATATCAGGACAGGATTCTCTTATGTTGCGGACTTCTTCAAAACTCAGTTCTCTTGAAAGTACTACACGGGAAAAACCCAGCTTCTGAAGAGCTTTTACACCGTCAATATTGTGAACTGCCAACTGTGTTGAGCCATGCAGTTCAAGTTTAGGAAAATAATCTCTGATGATTTTTGCAACACCCAGATCCTGAACAATAATTCCGTCCGGTTTGATATAATCCAGTTCTTTCAGTTGTTCAAGGAGCAGTGGATAATCATCATCTGAAAGCAGAGTATTCAGGGTAACATAGAATTTTTTCCGGTTCTGAACACAAAATGCCTTGAGCTTTCTCATGTCTTCAAAGGAAAAATTCACCGCTGCCTTTCTTGCAGAGAAGTTCTTCATTCCAAGATAAACTGCATCGGCACCGCCTTTGAAAGCATAAAGAGCACACTGTAATGATCCTGCAGGAAGTGCAAGTTCAGGTTTTTTCCGCATGGCTTGATTTTATGATGTATTTGAAAGTCGTTCAATCCTTGCTTGATAATAGACGCATAAAGTATTATCGTGTATATAGAAAAATTTGGGCTCAGGCCCGTAAGGAGATATGACATGACAGTCAATGAAATCAAACATGCCGGTCTTAAAAAGTGGATTAATGATTTTGCGGAATTAACAACTCCGGACAGTATCCACCTTTGCGACGGTTCAAAAGCTGAGTATGATACTCTGATTGATAAGATGGTAGAAAGCGGTCTTGCAACTCGTCTCAATCCTGAGAAGAAGCCTGGCAGTGTTCTGTTCAGATCAGATCCTTCAGATGTTGCTCGTGTAGAAAAGAGAACTTACATTGCATCAGTTAAGGAAGAAGATGCAGGTCCTACAAATAACTGGATTAATCCGGTTGAGCTCAAAAAGACAATGACAGACCTTTACAAAGGATGTATGAAGGGTCGTACAATGTACGTAATTCCTTTCTCAATGGGCCCTGTCGGTTCAGAGTTCTCAAAAATCGGTGTAGAAATCACAGATAGTGAATATGTTGTCTGTAACATGATTATCATGACAAGAGTCGGAAACAATGTATTGAATCAGCTGGGAACAGACGGATACTTTGTTCCTTGTTATCATTCAGTCGGAAAGCCTCTTGCTGAAGGCGAAAGCGATAACGGTTATTGGCCTTGTGCAGATATGGATCATAAGTACATTGCTCACTTCCCTGAGACAAGAGAGATCTGGTCATTCGGTTCAGGTTACGGTGGAAATGCTCTTCTTGGAAAGAAGTGTCTTGCACTCAGAATTGCTACTGTTCTTGCCCGTGATGAAGGCTGGCTTGCAGAACATATGCTTATTCTCAAGCTCACAAATCCTGAAGGAAAGGTACGCTATATCACAGCTGCTTTCCCTAGTGCATGTGGAAAAACAAACCTTGCCATGCTTATTCCTACAATTCCAAATTGGAAAGTTGAAACACTTTCAGATGATATTGCATGGCTCAGATACGGCAAAGACGGCAGACTTTATGCAATGGCAGTTGAAGCCGGATTCTTCGGTGTTGCTCCTGGCACAAGCGCACAGAGTAACTACAATGCTCTTGCTGCTGCTTCAAAGAACACAATCTTCACAAATGTCGGTCTTACAGAAGATAAGGACATTTGGTGGGAAGGAATCGGATATGATGCTCCTGGCAAGTTGATTGACTGGAAGGGCAACGAATGGGTTCAGGATAAGTCAAATAAAGATCAGGAACCTGCTGCTCATAAGAATTCAAGATTCACCGCTCCTGCATGCCAGTGTCCTACACTTGCAAAGGAATGGGAAGACCCGAGCGGAGTACCTGTATCAGCTATTCTTTTCGGTGGCAGACGTCCTTCAACAATTCCTCTTGTTCATATGGCAAGGAACTGGGCTCATGGTACATTCTTGGGTTCAATTGTAGGTTCAGAAGTAACTGCTGCTACACTTGATGTTGCTTCAGGTATCAGACGTGACCCTATGGCTATGAAGCCTTTCATCGGTTATAACGCAGGTGACTACTTCCAGCATTGGCTTGATGTAGGAAAAGCTGCAAAGGATCAGAGCCTTCTTCCTAAGATTTTCTATGTCAACTGGTTCAGAAAGACTGCAGAAGGTAAGTGGTTATGGCCTGGTTACGGAGATAACAGCCGTGTTCTCAAGTGGATTTTTGAGTGCTGTGACGGAACGGCAAAGACAGTTGATACTCCTATTGGAATCATGCCTACTGTTGATGCAATTGATCGTCCTGAATCAGTATCTAAGGAAGACATGGAAGAACTGCTCAAGGTTGATGTTGACGGTTGGCTCAAGGAAGTTGACGATATCCGCAACAACTACTATCCTCAGTTCGGTTCACACCTTCCTAAGGAACTTGCAGAATTCCTCGACACAATGGAGAAGAATCTCAAGGCTGCAAAATAAGCAGATTAAATTAGCGGATTTTGCACATTTCAGTGTTAAAATATGGGAACTTGTTTTTCAGGTTCCCATTTTTTATAATTTCCTTAAGGTGAATAAAATGAAAAAGAGAGAAGATTATATTTCCTGGGATGAATATTTCATGTCAGTTGCAGTTCTTTCTTCTATGAGAAGCAAAGATCCCAATACTCAGGTTGGTGCATGTATTGTTACGCCTGACAAAAAAATTGTGGGAACCGGCTACAACGGTTTTCCAATTGGTTGCAGTGATGATGATTTGCCTTGGGACAGAGAGGGCAGTGCCTACGATACAAAGTATCCTTATGTCTGTCATGCAGAGCTGAATGCAATTCTTAACAGTACAAGAGATCTTAAGGGCTGTACAATATATGTGGCTCTTTTTCCTTGTAATGAATGTGCAAAGGCTATTATACAGAGCGGAATAAAAACCATTATTTATAAAGAAGATAAATATGCAGATACCGATGGTGTCCGTGCCTCCAAGAGGATGCTGGATCAGGCCGGAGTTGAGTATCGTCAGATGGTATTCAATAAGGATATTCTGATTAAGTTATGATTTCATACACGTCGGTTGAAACATCAAAAGACCTCATTGCATTGGTTGCCGATTTTGCCAAAAAGGGTATAAAAAGTCTGGCAATGGATTTTGAGGAAGAATCAAATCTCCATGTCTACGGTGAGCATCTTTGTCTTATTCAGCTTTTTGACGGTACAAACTTCTATATTATTGATGCATGGAAGATTCAGAACTATCCTGACGGGATTGATGCATTGAGATTCATGCTTGAAAGTCCTATTGAAAAAATAATGTTTGATTGTTCAAGTGATGCTTCAATAGTGAGAAAATCGCTGAAAATTCAATTGAGAAACATTTTTGATGTCAGAGTCATTGCCCAGTCCATGGGTTTTATGGGAAACCTTACAGGGTTGATAGAACGCAATCTTCATATTCAGACGGATAATCCGGCTTTGAAGAAAAAGTATCAAAGAGCCAACTGGATGAAACGTCCTCTTTCAGAAGAGCAGATTCATTATGCGTTGGATGATGTTAAATATCTGTTTGATCTCAGAAGTTCTCTGGAAGAAGAGATGAAAACTCTTCCTGTTCAACAGCAGAAAAAGATTGCCGTAACCATGCGTCATTGTGCAGAGCAGAAACACAGCGATAAACCGGGGTGGGAGAAAATCTGCAACTATAAGACACTGACCCGTGAGCAGAAAATTTATATCAGAAACTTTTTCATTGCCCGTGACAATCTTGCAAAAAAAGCAAATCTGCCACCTACAAACGTTCTTGAAAAACAGCTTATTGTTCAGATGGCAATGACAGGTACATGGGAAGGAATTCTTGACGGACCTAAATTAAGATATTCAGGTGTATTTGAACAGGCAAGGCGAAAGGCTTTGGAAGAGATAAAAAAATAAAACTACTTGTTATTCTGAACTTTTTTCGAGGTAAAACCTATATCAGGGTTTTTTACATCGAAAAAAAAGGACCATTGCAAATTGCAACAGTCCTCTTTTTTGATTAATACTTTTAATTATCACAGACCCATGACAAGTGCATTACGGATAGGTTCCATAACAGGAACTGATGCCATAAGTACACCGGCTGCAACAGCAGATCCGATAACACCTGATACGTTCGGTCCCATGGCGTGCATGAGAAGGAAGTTCTGAGGATCAGCTTCCTGACCTACCTTAGATGATACACGGGCTGCCATAGGAACGGCAGAAACACCTGCAGAACCGATAAGAGGGTTTACAGGATGCTTTGGATCAAGCTTGTTCATAAGTTTTGCAATAATAACACCCATTGCTGTACCAAGGCTGAATGCAATTGCGCCAAGGAGCAGAATACCAAGTGTATTGAGTGTAAGGAAGTGAGAAGCTTCCATCTTTGAACCTACTGAAAGACCCAGACAGATTGTAACAATGTTCATAAGAGCATTCTGAGCTGTATCTGACAGTCTCTTTGTACAACCGCATTCTGTAAGAAGGTTACCGAACATCAGAGAACCGATAAGAGGGGTTGCACTTGGGAGCAGGAGAGCACAGACGGTAAGTACGCTGATAGGGAAGATAATCTTCTCTGTCTTTGATACAGGTCTGAGCTGCTGCATCTTGATTTTTCTTTCTTCTTCTGTTGTCAGAGCCTTCATGATAGGCGGCTGAATAACAGGAACAAGAGCCATGTATGAGTATGCTGCAACTGCGATAGGACCGAGGAGTTCTGAAGCAAGTCTTGTTGTTACATAGATTGCCGTAGGTCCGTCGGCTCCACCGATAATACCGATTGAAGCGGCTGCATGGAGGTCAAAGTTGATTCCCGGGATAAAGCTTAATCCAAGAGCACCGAGAAGGGCTGCGAAAATACCGAACTGGGCTGCAGCACCCAAAAGCAGTGTTTTAGGATTTGCAATAAGCGGACCGAAGTCTGTCATTGCACCTACACCCATGAAGATGAGTACAGGGAACAGACCGCTCTGGATACCTGCGTCAAACAGAATCTTAATAAATCCGATTGCGCCCTGAGCTCCGGCTTCAAGAGAAGGGTCTATGCCTGCAATGTAAGCATACGGGATATTTGAGAGTACACAACCCATTCCGATAGGGATGAGAAGCAAAGGCTCAAAGTCTTTCTTAATTGCCAAATAGAAAAGCAGGAAACCTACAAGAATCATTACGGCATTTCCGACTCCGAATCCGGCTGAAGGATCCAGATTAAAGAAACCGTAAAGACCTGTGGACTCCCACAGATTAAGTAATGATTTACCGAACATTCACGAACTCCTTAAGCAATTGTGCAGAGGGTGTCGCCGGCAACAAGCTGCTGGCCCTGAGATACTGCGATACTTGAAACTGTTCCGTCACAAGGAGCGTAGATTTCATTTTCCATCTTCATAGCTTCCATAACCATGAGAAGCTGATTCTTCTTAACTGCCTGACCCTGCTTTACATCAATGCGGAGGATAAGACCTGGCATCGGTGCTGTTACAGTCTGTCCGCCTGCAGGTGCGGCTGAAGGAGCAGCTGCGCTTGTTGCTGTTGCAGGAGCGGCCTTTGTTGCTGCGACTGCTGCTTCGTCAATTCCGTAAGCAACTGAGAGAGGATAGCTTGTTCCGTTGACTGTGACTGTATCCTTTCCGACCTTTACGCCGTAAGCATTGCCGTTGACTTTAACTGTGTATTCGCCGTTGACCTTTGCTGCTGCTTCTTCAGGAGTTGCTTTTCTGACTCCGTTGACTTTTGCCTTACCTGTGAGATAGAGGATTCCTTTTTCCTTACATGATGCAGCGATAAATACATTTTCATCTGTAATAGGAAGACCTGCTTCTGTAAGCATTGCTTCAGCTGCCTTGCGGCCTTTCTTAGGATCTGCATCGTTGATATCTACAACTTTCTTTGTTGTAGGTTCCATACCAAGCTGTTCTGCTGCAATCTTTACAACTTCTTTGTCAGGTTCTACAGGAGTCTTACCGAAGTAACCCAGAACCATCTTGCCGTAACCTTCTGCAATTTTCTTCCAAGGTCCGAACATAACGTTGTTGAAAGCCTGCTGGAAATAGAACTGTGATACAGGTGTAACAGAAGTTCCGAATCCGCCCTTTGCAACTGTTTCGCCCATGGCTTCAACAATCTGAGGGTATTTATCCATAAGCCCGTTATCTCTGAGCATCTGAGTATTGGCTGTGAGTGCTCCACCAGGAAGAGGGAAGAACGGAATGTTAGGATTTACTTTCTGTGCCTCAGGTGGCATGAAGTAATCTTTCATGCATTCCTGGAATACATCTTCGGCTTTCTGAATTTCGTGAATATCTACGCCAAGGTCATATTCTGTTCCGCGAAGTGCATGCCACATTGTAATGATATCCGGCTGACATGTCCCGCCTGACACCGGCTGCATTGAAAGGTCGAGCTGGTTTGCACCTGCATCGAGAGCACTCATATACTGCTGTACACAGCAACCTGCTGTTTCATGGCTGTGCATTACG
>JAZLMO010000026.1:0-25251 GCA_045598675.1 Sphaerochaetaceae bacterium | reverse complement strand
ATGACTTCAGTTTCATAGACACTCTTTTTACCCTGAAGAATTGCAATTGTTCTCTCAATTCCCATTCCGGTATCTATACACTTACGGTCCATCTCAACATACTTTCCATCCGAAGTCTTCTTATAACCCATCAGAACATCGTTCCAAACTTCAAAGTACTTACCGCAATGACACCCCGGCTTACAGTCAGGACCGCATGCAGGTCTGCCTGTATCTATGAACATTTCAGTATCAGGTCCGCAAGGTCCTGTTTCACCTGCAGGTCCCCACCAGTTATCTTCACGCGGCATGAAATAGATTCTTTCATAAGGAATACCCATGCTGTGCCACAGTTCTGCGCTCTCAGTATCACGGGGAATACCCTCTTCACCTTCGAATACAGTAACTGAAAGTTTGTCTGAAGGAATACCCAGAACTTGAGTAAGGAACTCGTAGCTCCAAGGAATCATTTCTTTCTTAAAGTAATCTCCCAAAGACCAGTTTCCGAGCATTTCAAAACATGTAAGATGATGCGGATCTCCTACACTGTCTATATCACCGGTTCTGATACACTTCTGGTAATCCGTAAGTCTTGTTCCTGCCGGGTGAGGCTGACCCAGAATATAAGGCACCAGAGGATGCATGCCGGCTGTTGTGAAAAGAACGGTAGGATCGTTTTCAGGAATGACTGAAGCGCCACTGATTTGTTTGTGGCCCCTAGATACAAAAAAGTCAATAAACTGCTTTCTCAATTCGTTTGCTGTCAATGTTTTCATAGTTAGGAATATTATTTTTATTATTAAATATAGTCAACAAATCAGAACGATACAAATCAGAACAATGAGTTCTGTCCGCCGTTGAAAGGAATCGGGTTTTTAACACACTCTGCAATGAAAGACTCATCTGAAACAAGAACCGGAGCCTCAAAAGACTTGGGCCATTTCAAAGACGAATCATCGTAGACATCACGGAAAATAAATACGTTTTTATGCAGTTCCTCACTGTACTTTGCCTGCTTTACACCGCCTCCGGTATCTGAAGATTCTATTAAAACAGACCCCTCTGTTGATATGCGGCTCATTGTCAGATTCCGCTGAATGAAAAAATACTGCTGAACACGCCTGCACGGCGCAAACTGGGAAATAACAAGTCCGTGTGCGGCAATAAGGTTCTGAAGCTGTTCATGTTCAGGAGGATAAAAAGAGTTCAGAGGAGTTCCTATTACTGCAATTGTATCAAAACCTTTTGCAAGAGCCTGTATATGTGCAGCACCGTCAATTCCACGTGCAAGACCGCTTACAATAACGTAATCAGAACCCAGATAATCAACACAGGCTCTGGTTCTGGCAATTCCCTTATCCGTTGCCTGTCTTGTTCCTACAATACTGATTGAAGGTTTTTTCAAAAGACCTGCATTTCCCTGAACATACAGAAAAGGCACATCCGTTACACCCTCAGGCCAATTCTCATCCTCAGGAGAAATAATTCTCACATCATCCGGTAATGTTTCAAAAGCCCTCAAAGCCGCAAGCTGAGCCTTATACAGAATATCTTCACTGCACCCGGTAATGTACTTATAGGCTTCAAGATTATTTCCCGCACCTTCCGATATATCACACCATGATTTAAGCTGATAATACAAAGGGAGAGCCTTTGAATCTGAAAAATGAGTAGAAAGAACTATGGTCTCATAATTAATAGCCTTCTGCAGATTATCCATACACATTCCGTACAGCGGGTATATAAAACAAAAGCCCGCCATTAAGCGAGCTTTGTTGCCTTCTCCAGGAATCGAACCAGGGACACAAGGATTTTCAGTCCTTTGCTCTACCTACTGAGCTAAAAAGGCGCGTAAGGAAAAAATACCCTAAGATGAATTTTCTGTCAATATCTATCTTTTTGTAGTTTAATATATGATGAAATGGAAAAAGCAGAAGCAAGAAAGCACTTTATCGGTCTGATTAAAAATCAGAAACAGAAAACAATTCCCGACATCAATATAGACCGATACAGCCTGGTTCTGACATATATCCCAATGAAAACAGAGGTCAACTGCCTGCCTGTGATTGAAAATGCGCTGAAAAGCGGAAAGAAGGTTGCAATTCCAACGCAGGATTACAGATTTTTTTCAATTCTTCCGGACAACAGGTATGACAGACTTACAAAACTTGATAACGGCACACTGGGTCTGAAAGATGCTGATTTAATTGAAATTTCACAAATATGGGAGAATACTCTTGTTCTTGTTCCGGGTCTTGCATTTACAAAAGACGGAATAAGGTTGGGACGGGGAAGCGGTTTCTACGACAGGGTCATTGCAATGCTGGAAAATAATGAGAAC
Source organism: Sphaerochaetaceae bacterium (assembly GCA_045598675.1). Taxonomy (GTDB): domain Bacteria; phylum Spirochaetota; class Spirochaetia; order Sphaerochaetales; family Sphaerochaetaceae; genus JAZLEZ01. Next base: position 22,931 of record JAZLMO010000026.1, on the reverse strand, counting down.
ATAGACATCATAGGCGTATGCACACAGATTCAGATTGCAGACAGCCTGCTGTTTGAACCTCACGACAGAAAAGTCAAAGATTTGATTATCTGCTGAGAAGTTCGTCTATTGCTTTTGCCGCAACTTTTCCGGCACCCATTGCAGAAATAACAGTTGCCGCTCCGGTAACGGAATCACCGCCAGCAAATACAGCATTTCTGGATGTGAGTCCGTCTTCTGTGACAACTATTCCGCCTCTGGCATTAACTTCAAGACCCGGAGTAGTGTTTTTGATTAAAGGATTTGGAGATGTTCCCAAAGCCATTATTACGGTATCAACATCTATTTCAAACTCCGAACCCGGAATCTCAACAGGACGTCTTCTTCCCCTTTCATCCGGTTCTCCAAGTTCCATTTTTATACACTTCATAGATTTGACAAAACCGTTTTTGGGGTCTCTGGGGTCTTCAGGATTGTTGAAACCTATTATTTCCACAGGATTTCTCAAAAGCAGGAATTCAATTCCTTCTTCCATGGCATGTTCAACTTCTTCCTTTCGTGCAGGAAGCTCTGCCATTGATCTTCTGTAAACGATGTATACTTTTTCCGCTCCAAGTCTAAGGGCTGTTCTGGCTGCATCCATTGCAACATTTCCGCCACCGACAACTGCAACTTTTCCACCCTTCATAACAGGAGTATCGCCTTCTGCCCTGTATGCTTTCATAAGGTTGCTTCTTGTTAAAAATTCATTTGCAGAATATACACCTTTAAGGCTCTCTCCGGGAATGTTCATGAACATAGGAAGTCCTGCACCTGAACCTATAAAAACGGCTTCATTGCCCATTTCAAACAGTTCATCTACAGTAAGGGTTTTTCCTATTATTACGTTTGTCTGAATATCAACTCCCAGTTCCTTGAGCGTATTCACTTCTTTTGCAACAATACTCTTGGGAAGTCTGAATTCAGGAATACCGTAAACAAGAACTCCTCCGGCCGTATGCAGTGCTTCATAAACAGTTACCTTATAACCTTTCTTTGCAAGATCCCCTGCACAGGTAAGACCTGCAGGTCCGGAACCTACAACGGCAACTTTGTGGCCGTTTGACGCAGGCATAACAGTTTTTTCATCTGTGTGCGAGTTATGCCAGTCTGAAACAAATCTTTCCAATCTTCCTATGGCTACAGGTTCAAATTTAACACCCATTGTGCATTTGCTTTCACACTGAGTTTCCTGAGGACATACTCTTCCGCATACTGCAGGAAGTGATGATGTCTGATTGATTACTTTGTATGCCCCTTCAAAATCATTTTTCTTAATATAAGATATAAAAGACGGAATATTGACATTCACAGGACATCCGCTTACACACGGCATGGTCTTGCAGTCAAGACATCTGGCTGCCTCTGCCAAGGCTGTTTCCACAGAATAGCCCAGTGCTACTTCATTGAAATTGTGTGCCCTGACCTCAGGTTCCTGAGTAGGCATTTCATGTTTTTTCTGTTCAAGTGCCATTACTTTGCCTCCTGATTTTTATATAGATTACATGCTTTATCATGAGCCTTTCTTTCAAATTCAAAATACATTCTGCCCCTGCTCATTGCTTCATCAAAATCTACTTCATATCCGTTGAAATCAGGACCGTCAACACAGGCAAATTTTGTAACACGTTTGCCGTCCTGATTAAGCGTCAGACGACACCCTCCGCACATTCCCGTGCCGTCAATCATTATGGGGTTCATGGAGATTGTAACAGGAACATTGTACGGCTTACATGTCAAAACAGTGTACTTCATCATAACAACAGGGCCTATGGCAATTACCTGATCAAACTTTTCTCCGTTATCCAGCATTTCCTTCAAAGGTGCGGTAACGTTTCCCTGAGTTCCGTAAGAACCGTCATCTGTCATCATTATGTTTTTATCAGAACATGCCTTGAATTCATCTTCAAGAATAACAATATCCTTGCTCCTGAAACCTGTGATTGATGTAACGTGTGCACCCAGTTCCTTGAACTTCTGTGCTATGGGTAAGGCTATGGCACAGCCGACTCCTCCGCCGACTATGCATACTTTCTTTATTCCGTCAGTCTCTGTTTCCTTTCCCAAGGGACCTGCAAAATCCTGGATGTAATCACCTGTGTTCTTATGGTTGAGTTTTTCCGTTGTTGCTCCGACTATCTGAAAGATAATCTTTACACTTCCCTTTTCCCTGTCATATCCGGCGATAGTAAGCGGTATTCTCTCTCCTTCTTCATCTACACGCAGTATTACAAACTGCCCCGGCTGTGCCTTTCTTGCTACAAGAGGTGCAGAGATTTCCATCTGAGTCACTGTTGAATTCAACTGCTTCTTACTTAATATTTCGTACATTCTTCACTCACTCCGAAACAAATTAAAGTGTACAATGGATTTTTTTTGCTTGTTTTTAAATAAAAAAATCCAATTTTGGATTTTTTTCGGCATTTTCATCAAAAAAAAATCCAATTTAAACTGGTTAACCATATTTTTACAAAAAACCCAACTCGTTAATCAATAACAAGTTGGGTTCACTTTGCGTTTAGCAGGGGTTGGACTCGGACCAACGACCCCCAGGTTATGAGCCTGATGAGCTGCCAACTGCTCTACCCTGCGTCGAATGCAAAGTCAGCGTATTGCATAATGAAGAAAGTGTCAACCGACTAATTGATATTCAACCATTTTGTCCCGAATATTGAGATATTTTTATCCAACTGTGTCAAAATGTCTCATTTTCTGCCGAATAAGAGACAAATGGCTCACAAAATTTTTATATTACAGCAGAAGACAAACAGAGTAAAATATCTAATTCTTTACGACACAGTAAGTTATGAAAAAGTTGGCACGCTTTCTGCTACATGTAAAACGGATGAAAAAATCCGGAGGTACAATATGAATTACTTAATGACAAGAAACGCAGCAAATGATTTTGAGACATTCTTTGATGACATGTTCAGTGACTGGGGAATCAGAAACAGCAAAATTCCTTCAGTGGATGTTTACGAAGATTCCAAGGCTTTCTACGTAGAAGCAGAACTTCCCGGATATAAAGAAGAAGACGTAAATGTTCATGTAGAAAAGCATGTTCTGCATATTTCCAGTGAAAAGTCAGGAAACAACAAGGACCGAAAGTATCTTGTAAGAGAAAGAAACTATATCAAGTTTGACAGATCCTTCTCACTTCCTGAAGGAATCAATGAGGACAATATTGAAGCAGAGTTCGCAGACGGAGTTCTGACAATTACATTGCCCAAGATGCCTGTAGAACAGCCTAAAAAAATCAATATCTGTTTCAAACACTGATTATTTATTGACATAAATCCACATTAGGGGACCCAAAGATTGATTAGGGTCCCCTGTTATATTAAAATCAGAAACATGAAAGTAGTTATCTTAGGCGCAGGCCGCAGAGGCAGAAGACTTGCAGGACACCTTGCAGAAGAGAAAAAGGATGTTCTGGTTCTGGACGATAATCCGGATGCCGTAAGAAGAGTCATGGAAAATGCAGATTGCCTTGCATACGTAGCAAACGGTACTGACATCAGACAGCTGGAAGAAGCAGGAATCAGAGACGCAGATGCTTTCATTGCCCTTACAAACAGTGATGAGACAAACCTGGTTTCATGTTCACTGGCATCGTCAGAATTCAATATTCCCACAACAATCTGTGCAATCAAAAACATTTCATATTCAAAAAAGCAGAATCTTATGGGAATTACCCATATCATCAACCCTTTTGAAGAAACAGCAAAATCAATCGGCAGAAGTATAGAAAGAGGAATTTATTCAGATATTATCAGTTTTGAAAATTCTTCCCTTGTTCTTTACAACGTTCTGATTGAACCGGGTTCAAGATATGCAGGAAAGAAAATCAAGGAAATCAGAGCAATGATTCCTGCACAGTTCATCATTGCGGCACTTCTGAGAAATTCAGTTGCATCCGTTCCCAGCGGAGATACAACAGTTCAGGCTGGAGATACACTAAGTTTTGCCGCAGATGAAAAGAGTGTCAGTTTGATTCTGAGCGCTGTAGGTAAAACACGTCATCAATCAAAAAAAATAGCAATAGTCGGAGGAACCAAGGTTGCAGACTTTCTGATTAACAGCACTCAAACTTCAATCAGAAAACAGATAACCCTGATAGATTACAGAAAGGAAGTCTGTGAGGACTTTGCATCCAGATATCCGGACATACTTGTAATAAATGAGAACATCACAAGAGAAGGCGCATTCAAACAGGCAGGTCTGGAAGAATATGATCTTCTGATTTCACTTTCCGATATGGATGAAAGAAACATTCTCATAGCAAGTTATGCAAAATCTGCAGGTGTAAAAGCAGTTATTTCCGTTGTAGGAAACAATGCGGATTACCTGAGAATTGCCAACCACCTGAACATTGACGCCATTGTATCTGTTCAAAACGAATCCGTTGACTCAATAATGCGTTATCTTCACGGAACAAATGTTTCCACACTCCATTCTCTTTTTGACGGAAACATCGAAGCCTTTGAGTACAACGTTACATCTTCCAGTAAACTGTGTTCCAAAATGCTCAAAGATGTAGATATGAGAGGCAAAGGAATCATTACCGGTATAGTCAAGAACGGAAAAACAATTATCCCGGACGGCAATACAATCATAGAAGAAGGCAATACACTTATTATGGTTTCTGAAAGAAAGGCAGCCGAATTCATTCAGAACATGATTGCGGAGAACTGATGCATTTTAAAAAAGTAATCAAGCTTTTATCTTCTGTCTTGGGCTTTGTTGCGGCAATAATGGTATTTCCTGCAATTATGGCTTTCTGTCTTCATGAAACTCTTGCATTCAAGGCTTTTGCAGTTTCAATAGTCTCGATTATTGCCGTATGTGCAATTCTTAAACCGATTACGCGCAATACAAGTCTTGACAGTCTATCCGTGAGGGACGGCTTTCTGTTTACAAGTTTGACTTGGATCTGTGCGGCATTATTCGGAGCACTGCCTTTGACAATCACAAAAACACTTCCTGTTTATTCAGATGCTTTTTTTGAAATTATCAGCGGTTTTACAACAACCGGAGCATCCAGAATAGAAAGCGTTGAGAGCTGTTTCAGAAGTATTCTTCTGTGGCGTTCTCTTTCAAACTGGTTGGGCGGAATGGGAATTGTAGTTCTCTTTATTGCAGTTCTTCCCAACATAGGTTCAGGTGCAGGAAGCTTCAACCTTATGGGTGCGGAAACTGTAGGTCCTGTCAAAGGTAAGCTCACTTCAAAAACCAGAAGTACTGCAATTATCCTGTGGTCCATCTATCTTGGAATTACCGCAGCACAGATTCTTTTCCTGTTAATCGGAGGTATTCCTCTGTTTGACAGTATTACAATTGCATTCTCAACAGTTTCCACTGCCGGATTCTCAATAAAGAATAATTCAATAGGCGCATACAATTCAGCCTATGTGGATATAGTTGTTACTGTATTCATGCTTTTGGCATCGTTGAATTTCTCACTTTATTATAAGGCGCTGAAAGGCAAAATCCGTGATGTACTGCACGATTCCGAACTGAAAGTATTCTTTATCATAGTTTTGATAAGTTCGGTTTCCGGTGCTTTTTATCTGTATTTAAGCCATAATTACAACAGTTTTGCCCAAGCACTGAGGTACATGGCTTTTCATGTTGCTTCAATTATTTCCACAACAGGTTTTTCCACTGCCTCAATTGTAAGTTGGCCTTCTTTTGCACTTATGATTCTGATTACTTTGATGTTTGTCGGAGGATGTGCAGGTTCTACAGCCGGAGGTGTCAAGGTTGTCAGAATTCATGTTCTTTTTCAGTCTGCACATAACAGTATCAGAAAAAAGAACCATTCCAATTCTGTCTACACTTTAAAGATAAACAATGAAATAGTCAGTCAGGATACCGTGTTCTCAATTCTGACATTTGTTGTCCTGTACATTGCAACATGGATTCTGTCTTCTCTGATTATTTCCCTGACAGGTGCGTCTGTCATAGACTGTCTTTCTTCTACTCTGCTTACATTGGGTAACATAGGTTTGGGTTTTTCAAACAAGTCATTCTCAAGCTTCCCGCATTGGAGCAACTGGGTCTTCAGTTTCCTTATGCTTTGCGGAAGACTTGAGCTTATGACAGTTTATGTTCTGTTCTCAAAGAATTTCTGGAACAGATGATTAATTGTTTTTCTTCAGCATATCTCTGATTTCAGACAGAAGCACAGCCTCATCACTGAGTTTTGGCTCTTCTTTTGGTTTTTCCTCATGCTTTGTAATTTTATCTCTTGTAGTGTTGATAAGCTTTATCAGGTTGAAAACAAAAAAGGATACAATCAGAAAATTCAGAATTGAGTTTAAAAATGCTCCGTAGTTCAGTGTCAATGCTGCTGTTGTTTCAGTTGCTTTTTTCAGTACTATGGAATTGTTTGCAAAATTGATTCCGCTTGTTGCAAGTCCTATAAGCGGGCTTATGATATCTTTTACAAATGAATTGACTATTGCAGTAAATGCAGAACCTACAATAATACCTACAGTCATATCAATTACGCTTCCGCGTTTGATAAATGTAAGAAATTCATCCAAAAATTTTTTCATTTTGCTTCCTTCTTTTTAAATAATGCAAATATTGCCGTTTCCAAGTACATCAACGGAATAAACAATATAATTCCGACAGGTACAAGATACAGTCCCGGTATAGGTATTAGATCAAAAATGATTTCCAAAATAGGATTTCCGTCAGAATTCATCAAAAAGAAATAATTGCTATACGGATTTATTCCTGTTTTACGAAGTATGATATTTACTCCAAGAACCAATACACCTATTACGCAGAATGTTGCAAAACACTTGAAAATATCCTTGTAGTCAGGTCTATACAGTTTAAGTGCACAAATCATAGGTCCTGCTATCAATGCAAAAAAGTGTGTAGTGTAAAATCCTGCTACTCTTGGAAGCAGTATACTGTATCCTCCGAATCCTACAGACGGCATAAGAAGTGCAAGAAGTGCTCCTACAGGTGAGATGTAGAAAATAAAGCTCTTTAAAAGTCTGTTATCTGTGAACATTGCAATAGGTGTGATAATCAGTGTTATGTTACACAGATTAAGCGGAAGTTCACTCCACCATGAAAAACCTCCTTTTCCGGCTTCATACTGAATGACAGAATAAGGTTTATCTAAGGAAATCTGATACTTGTATACAAAGAAGTATATGAATACCAGAAAGTATAACCAGGCTACAAACTTTCTTTTTTTCTCATCTGTCTTGTTTCTTAAGCATAGTGCAACAACTAATACAATTGCTGCAAATGCACCGAGCATTGAATTAAATACTGTGTTGAATGTTTCAATTACTAAGTTTTGCATATTCTTTTCCTATCATAGTTTCCATCAATGCAGCCATTACCCAGAACTCCGGTGATGTAAATGCAATTGAGAAACTGAAAAATGTGTGTACAAGATATGAAAGACAGGCTGTAAGGTATACAACCATGTACTTATTTTCTTTAACCTTTAAAAATGCTCTGACAAGCAAGGAAGCACAGAATCCTACATAGTAGAACAGACCGCCATAGCCCAGACATACTGCTATCTGAATAAAGTCGTTATGTGCAAAATCTGTATACGTTGTAAAAACATCAAGAGGTCTGTACACTTCTCCGAATGTTCCAGGTCCGTGTCCGAATAACGCTTTATTCTTTACAAGACTCATTGCCGCTTTCCAGATATAACCTCTTCCGGATCCTGCATTATCTGACAATCTGAAATGCAATACTTCAGAAATATCATGCAAAAGAACATGTGATCCGTGATAATTGAAAAGATAAAGGAACGCAAGCAGTATTGCACTTCCAAGACTTATCCATGAAATTTTTCTAATCTTTTTACTGTCCCATCCGAATGAGTACTTAATTCTGCTCAGAACAACAAAGCCTGCTGTCAGAATCAGATACAGCAAGGTTTTGGTTTTAATTGCAAAATGAATTCCGGAACCGTCAATATTAAGGAAATTTTTCATAAACAGGCCGCCTATGAACGTTGCCATCATAAGACAGAATCTTGAAAACTTTTCCTTTGTGTCAATCAGAAATACAACACTTATGACAAAACCTGCAAGCAGACCCATCTTTCCGCTGTCTACATCTGAGATTGCAAACAAAAATGCAAGAAGTCCTACTGCTGCAAGTGATAAATTCTCCCATACTTTAGTGTCTTTTTTCACTACATACATACAGAAAATAAACGGCAGGATAATAGCTACATAACCGCCTACCATATCAACATTTCCCATAGTACTTAAAAAGCCTGTATTCCAGAAGTAATACCCTTTTGGAAATATTACTCCTTTTACAAACAGCTGAAGAATACCGATTATATCAAATATCAAAACAGATGCTGTAATTATCCTGCTATAATATTCCGAATGAGATCCTGTCATTGAGACAACAAGAAATACTGATACATAAAGCAGAATTGAACACAGTCCTTCATGTCTTCCGAATCCCATCCAGCATTCTTTAAATGTAAATTCAGATGTGAATGTTGATGCAACAGCCCAGATAGCATACATAAATGCAAATACCTGTGGCAGAGTAATAGATACTGATATCTTCTTCCTATCAAACAATACATACAATAAAGTCAAGAAACAGATAATCAGATACACTACAACAGATGTTCTGAACGTGGCAAACTTGAAGAAAGTAATGTCACTGTAATGACTGTTACCTGTCAGCAGAGGAAACAGTCCCAAAATAAATACACTGAAACAAAATGTAATTTTTTTCCAATATTCAGATGATGTGTTATTCATGACAAAGATTCTATCACAAAACCATGACAAACAAAAAGGGCAACCCGGAGGTTGCCCAATTGTTTTTATCTAATAAGTATTTATTAGAATGTAACCTTACACTTTGTTGTAAGCTTACCAGCCTGCTGGTCTTTCTGGAAGTCATATTCACCCTTGAGGTTATCAATGAGGTTACCTGACTTATACTCGATTGAGAGAACAGCACCGTCAACAAGCTTATCTGACTTTGCGCCAACTATGAGCTGCATCTTGTTCCATTCTTTTGCAGAAAGTTTATCTCCATCGTCTTTTGCCTTAATTACTTTGACTTCATCCTTGCTTGCACAGAAGAATTCTGCTGCAAGAGAAGCATCAGCTGTGAAGAGATCTGCTACGTATGTTGCACCAACATTAGCACCGATCTTTCTTTCTCCGAGCTGTGCGAAGAAACCGGCCTTTACTGAGAGAGCTTCATCTACAACGTATGCGGCATCAATACCAAGCTTCTGGCTGCTACCGTTTTCTTTCCAGTAGTAGTATGTTCCATCATAGTCTGCTGCCTTATATCCAGCTTTCTGATCTACATAAATCTTGTCGTAAGAAGCAAGGAGGTCCTTAGCATATACGTTCAATGTGAGATCTCCAAGATTAGCATCTGCAAATACGTTGAAAATCTTTGCATCATTGATCATGTTGAGAGCCTGGAATTTGACTGTTACAGGAACATCAAATTCGTTGAGGTCTGCAGCAATCTGGAATGAGAAGAGGTTTGCAACAACGTTCTGCTTGTAGAGCCCCTGATCAGAGAAGTATCTCTTATTAGCAGCATTCTTGAAGTACTTGTCAGCAACATCTGAAGAATAAGGATAATAATCTGTACCAGTCTTAAAATCACCTACGCGATATTCCCAGTTGTAACCTTTGGCATCACCCTGCTTTGATACTGCATTCTTTGCAAAGAAGACATCAGCGCTTACAGGACCAACTGCTGCCTTAACAAGGATATCTCCGTTGTATGTAGGATTTGCTGCACCATTCTTTACCTTTGTCTCATGACCATGAGTTTCGAGCATCTGATCTGTTGCAACGCTTACTGCTACTGCATCTGTTGCATATTCAGCCTTGAAAGATGCACCGAGTGTCCATTTGTCTTCAGCCTTTGCATCGTTTGTTACATCATCTCTGTAAGATGTTCCGAATGCTGCCTGAACTGTTGCATCACCAAGTTCAAATTCCTTTGATTCAATACCGAAGTAGAAAATCTGGCTTGATGCTGTTGTATATTCGCCGACGTGTCCGTTAGCAGCAAGAGCTACTGTGTAACCACCCTTCTTGAATGTTGTTCCAAAGACATCACTATCGCCTACGAAATCAAATTTTGCACCGTATGCAACTTTCTCTGCATAATCTTTGTAGTCATCCTTAACTGTTGTTGAATAATTGGTCTTTGTTGTTCCAGCGATATCTGTATAAGTTCTCTTTACAGCTTTCTTATCTTCAACTTCTCCTTTCATATGGTCATTTCTGTACCATGTGTGGAAATCCAATGATGAATCTGCATAACCGCCGACTTCTTCAGCTTCGAGAAGATTCCATGTCCAGTCTTCACCTACGATTGTAAGCTTATCAACTGCAAGCTGGAAATATCCAAGTCTGCTGAGACCATATCTGCCGTCATCTGTCATTCCTTTTGCTGTGAATGCAAATGAAGCTGCAGCGTCTACATATGCCTTACCTTCACCCTTCTTTGCAGCGTTTACACCGTCAAAAGAAAGCTTTGCTTCAAGGTCACCAACATCTGTAGGATTTGCATATGCGAATGTACCTTCATCAAAATTGATTGTGTACTTAGCCTGTACATAACCTGTAAGAGCAGCAAAAACGCTGGATACAGCAAGTACGGCTACTAAAAGTACTACTGAAAATTTCTTCATACTTTTTCCTCCAATATTTTTGGGACCGGCTCAAGCCGGCTCTATCCCTTTTTTCTCGTTATACGTGCATCATTTTATATGATGCCGTGGTTTACTGTCAATAAAAACAACGTAAAACGCACTTTGTTACAAAATTTTTTTCCATACCTTTCCGATTAAAAAGTTATACAGGTTTTGTACTACAAACTTCTAATATTCCGTTTTTGGTTCTTTATTCTGCTTAAACTGTATAGTTTTCTTTGAATCGGATAGTTTAAACCCGTATTTTTCCATTTTAGATAAAATCATATTTTCAGACTTATTATGTGATTTTCTGATTACATTTTCTGCCGCTTCTGTAAGTAAATTCTGCTCATACTCTTGGGTATACAGTTCATCAAGAATTATTTTTGAAAGATTTTTTTCTGCACCTTTTTGCAAAAGTCTCTGAAAAACAACATTCTTTCCTTCCGGATGTCTGCGGTTATTTGACCTTATGAAAGCCCGTATATAACGCTCTTCATTCAGCTCATCTGACTTAATCAGAAAATCAATGGACTGGTTAATTATAACTATATCAAAACCCTTGTTTTTAAGCTTCTGAATAAGTTCGTTTTTATTATGTTCTCTGAGCACCAGAAACCTCTCTGCCTGCTCAATACAACTCTTTAATATTTCATCCATACTATCTGAAATATTGCTTCATTTAACTCTAATATTCAACAAGCCATGCATTATTTATGGATTTTATTTACCATCCTTCAAATGGCTACTTTAATACTATCCAGTTTGACTCACTTTTTGCACCATCTCGTTGTATGTAGCCTTTCGTGCGCAGTGAATCTAAAGCCCTTTGAACAGTTCTTACTGTCTTTGATGTTTTAGATGCCAATTCGGCTCTTGTTTGATTAGGCTTCTTCTTTAGCAAAGCAAGGACAGCCATTTCTGAAGAATTCAAAGTGACATGACAAATATGTCACTTATATCATAAGGTTTATTGAATACATTTTCAATTAAACAAAAAGACGGCATAGACGATAGCAATCAAGTTATCTAATCTACTATCTGAAATATTGCTTCATTTAACTCTAATATTCAACAAGCCATGCATAAGCTGGAACAACATTTATTGTTTTTCCTTCTTCATCAATTTGAGCATTATCGTGATCAGTGATGATAAGAAGATTATTACACTTTGTCTTTTGAGATGCTAAAAACAATCCTTTTTTTTCACGTTTGAAAGTTTTTTCATTTGATATGTCATAACATACTTGTATTATTTGAATAACATTTCTTCCTTTGCATATCACAAAATCTGCTTCACCGGAAGTTTCTTCATAATAGTAAATATCACATTCCTGTGGTTTATACCGTCGTAACAATTCAATGTAAACGATAGTTTCAAGTCTCCTCTCAAGATTTTCTCCTGCCATAGCATTTTCACGCTTGTTCATAAAACTTACATCAACAGCATAGGCTTTCTCATCACGGATTCTAAGTTTGCTTTTATAAGAATACTTCTTCAAACCGGAAATCAAATAGGCATTTTTGGCATAATTAACATAGTTCTCAGCCGTATGATCCGAGCGTAGACCAAACAGTTCTTTTAGTTCCAGGTAATTTATTTTTGAAGGAGCATTGTTAAGTAAGTGATTTGCAATGTTTTCAAAAGCTGCTTTGTACTTAATTGAATATCTCTGTTCTATATCTTTTTTGAGAATATTATCGACAAGCGTATTGATATAGGATTGTTTTCTGCTTTCATTAAGTATTTCCGGAAATCCGCCTTCATTCAAATATGAATCAAAGGCTGAACGCAGTAATCCGATTTCCTTTGTTGTATTATGTGCAGTACTGATTTTTTTGTAAGCACAGTATTCAGAAAAAGAAAACGGGTACAGCTCTGTTTTCATATATCTGCCGGTAAGATACGTCGCAAGTTCACCACTTAATAGTTTTGCATTAGAACCGGTAATCAAAATATGCATTCCTGAGCGTAAGAGACGGTTTACAAACAAAAACCATTCATCTACATTCTGTATTTCATCAATAAACAGGTGATTAAAGTCTCCGTATATCTTGTAAAGACATTCAAGTATATTGTTTAAATTTTCTGTTTCAATTTTGTAGAATCGTTCATCATCAAAGTTTACGTATGCAAAACTTAAACCGGACTTTTTAATAACATTCAAACATAGAGTAGACTTGCCACTTCTTCTTATTCCGACTACTACCTGTGCCAGCTTGCTGTTAAGGTCTACAAGTTTTTCTTCAGGTCGTGTACAGTAATCATTTTGCAGAGAAGAAATAAACTCTTCTTTTTGTTCTACTAAAATCCTTTCTATTGTATGTAAATCCATGCACACAGACTGCGATATTTTTCAATTTTTGTCAACTTCAACTGCGATATTTTTCAATTTTTAACTCTTTCAACTGCGATATTTTTAAAGAAGAAATGCAAAATCCTCAACTTCCTGTGATTTTACCACTCAACCCCTAAAATAAGCCGTTAAACGAATCCACCTTTAGTGGAAATTTTCTTTACTTTACGCCGTTCAGAAAAATAAGAATTTCTTCGTAAGAACGTTTGCTCTTTTCAATCGCATTTAGCAATTCTGCACTCTGCAATTCCTTCTTTCTGTCTACTAATTTCTTAAGCTCTGTAAGTGCTTCTTCATACTTTTCTTTGTACTTAACAACTTCAGCTTCCGCTCTTTGAATCTTCTCATCTATTGAAATACTTCTTCTTGCCATTCTCAATTTTCCTTTGATAATCCTTCAGTAATATTCTTCAGTTCCTGCTTTAGATAAAGACTGTCAATTCCAAGAGCCTTCAAAATAGTCTTCTGTGTTGACGTTACTGCATGATCAGGACGGTAAATTCCGTCCATTATTCTTACCACTTCAATTTTCTCAAGCTCTTTCAATGCTGCAGGTACTGTCATGTAGTTTGCTTTTCTATCATCATTTACCATTGCTTCTTTTAATAAGTTGTAAATACGATTTCTGATAATCAATGCTACAAACTCAATAAATATCTTTGCCCCTACACTTTCTGTACTTTGCATTCTTAAACTTCTGTTCCCAAGATAAGTCTTGTCTCCTCTGAATATCTTTTCAGATGCATCTCTGCTTTTGTAAAGCATGATTGCATCTTTTGCACTCATCTGTTCACTTGTAATAATACAGAAGTATCCACACAATCGGATTTCCCTTTCTACTACTTGTTCTTTCTCTTTGGCTAGCAGAAACTGATTCTCCTGGTAGATAAGGTCAAAATAAGTTTCATAAGTTTTATCTACATAACCATAAACGCCTTGTAATCTTTTGAGCATCTGCTTCTGCTTTTCAATTCTATGCTCCAATTCCGACCTTTCAGAACAATGCTTCTGATTACTGTAATAGATATGAAAATATCTGTCTTGTTCATCTGTTTCAAACAACTTTCTCTTAACTGTGATTCCGTTTACATCAAACTGAGCAATATGACATGATCTTACATCTTCAAATGTATTTCTGTTCTCCATCACTAGATTGCTTACAAGACTTTTCATCCCTTTGACCATAATGACAAAGTCATAGTGGTTTCTGTCCATAAAATGGATATTCTCACTGCTGAAATACCCTCTGTCCAGAATAAATCCTGCCTTCCTGTACCCATAACTTTTTGCTTTCTCAAGCATGAACTGCAACTGTGATACATCTACTACAGATCCCGGATACTCTTCATAAAACAGCGGCTCTTTATTGTTCTTGTCATAGGCAATGGAATAATTGATTACAGGAATATCCTTCCCCTCTTTTGAATGCCCAAGTTCTGCAATATCCACATCTCCTGCCTGACAGTACTTGTTTGTTGAATCATAAGAAATGTAAATCTTTTCCCTATGATCTCTTTGCGCATTCCACTCATTCAAAAAACCTATGCTTTGATTTCTGGTCATACTGTTGATAAACTCAGATACTTTTGAGTCACTGTAAAGTCTCATCTTTTCCGTAAACAAAGGATGATTGTACGCATAGTCCGGATAATACTGTCCCGCATTGTTCTCACAGATTATTGCATACGCAGCCAAATCTAAAAACAATCCACTATCCTTACCTATAATTCTTTCCATCATGACATCAAGTTTGTAGTCCCTGATTATCTTCTTTATCCCTATCCATGCTCCAACTCTAAGACAACAGCTTCTTTCTTCTCTGCTTTTTTCCTGCGGATACTCTGCATCCGGAAAGTACTTAACAAAGTTGCCATTTATGTACATCTTACTTTCGTCTTCTTCACATACTTTTCCCACCGTCGTTCTCTTTACCAAAGTGTACTGTTTCTCAGGTATATACACCCTGTCATACTCATAGTTTACATATACAGTATCCTTGATTTTCTTAAATGTAATTTTGCCCGTATTCTGCGGTATTTCAACTCTGGTTTTGTAGTACATGCCAAACCTCTCAATTGTAGTGGGTATTTCCACTAAAATACTACCATAAAAAACCCTGAACCGCAAGACAAAAATCTGCAAATTCAGGCTTATTTTTTTCAGCTTTTCAAATTTTTCATTTTTTCGAGTGGAAAAATCACTGGAAGTTCAGGATTACTTATGCTTATTACAGTACTTCTTCTTATTTCACCTGTTTTTGCTCAGGGTAACACTGAAGCAGCAGGAGGAAAGAAGGAAATCAAGGTTGCTCTTATTGTTTCATCAACAGTAGATGATAAGGGTTGGTGTCAGGCAATGCATGACGGTATTGTTCAGGCTATGGCTGAAATACCTGGCAAAGTTGCAGACTATAAAGCAGTAGAAAACACTCAGCCTGCAGACACAATGACAGCAATAAGAACATATGTAAACCTGGGTTACAACATCATAATTGTTCACGGTTCACAGTATCGTGCACAGGTTGAAGAAGCAGCCAAGGAATTCCCTGATGTAATGTTTGCTTTCGGAACAACATCCGATGTTATTGCAGACAATGTATTCAGCTACATGCCTATGTCAGAAGAAACTGGATTCCTTTCAGGTATCATTGCAGGTATGACAACAAAGAATATCCACGTAGGTCTTGTAGGCCCTATCGACGGCGGAGACTCTGCAAGATATAACAGAGGTTACGTACTTGGTGTTCAGAGTGTAAATCCTAAATGTAAGATTGATGTAACACATATCGGAGATTTCAACGATACAGTTAAGTCAGGAGAATTTGCACAGAACCTCATCCAGGGCGGTTGCGATGTTCTTACAGGTTCCTCACAGCAGGCTTTAGGTTCACTCAGAGCAGTTGCAGAATACAAGAACAAGGATATCTGGTGGGTCGGTCAGGATCTTGCACAGATCGGGCTTGATGAAGGTTATAAGTGTATTGCTGCATCTTCTTACAACTACAAAGCAGTCCTTCTGGGTCTTGTTGACAATTTTGAAAAAGGCAAACTCGGCGGTGAAGTCATTGGTATGAATTTCAACAACGGCGGTTTCGAATGGGGATGGAACGATGCCAACCCTAAGGCAACAGCAGAAGTCAAGGCTGCAGTTGAAAAGAAACTTGCAGAATTCAAGGCAAAGGCTGACCTTGTAGCAAATTGGTCAAGTGTTGACTATTCAAAACTGTAATTCTCAATCGGTATAAAGAGTGCCGGCCAAATGACCGGCATTCTTTTTAGTCCGAAAATAAAAATCCTAGATAAATACGGAAAATCAAATGGCTATCATTAATGAAATAACAGAGCTCCGCGTAGAACACATAACAAAACGTTTTCCGGGAATTCTTGCATCCGATGACATTTCCCTCAGTGTAGGCAAACACGAAATACTTGCACTTGTAGGAGAAAACGGTGCGGGAAAAACAACACTTATGAATATGATTATGGGCATCTATCAGCCTGATGAGGGAAGAGTTCTCATCAATGGCAACGAAGTCCATTTCAAGAGTCCAAACGATGCATTTGACTGCGGAATAGGAATGGTTCACCAGCGTTATATGCTGGTTCCGAACATGACTGTTCTGGAAAACATTGCACTGGGAATGAAAAACAGCTGGAAAAAACTGAAGGTAGATCTTAACCTTGTGAGAAAAACCGTTGAAGAGGTTTCTGAAAAGTACGGTCTTGCAGTTGATCCGGATGCTTTTATCTGGCAGTTGTCTGTAGGAGAACAACAAAGAGTCGAACTTGTCAAAACTCTCTGTCTGGGTGCCAGGTTCCTGATTCTGGATGAACCTACCAGTGCATTGACTCCTCAGGAAACAGATGAATTGATTGAACTTTTGAGAAGAATGGCCAATGAGCTTTCCATCATCTTCATCAGCCATAAGCTGAACGAAGTCAAGGCTCTTTCCGACAAGGTCTGTATTCTACGTCACGGAAGAGTTGTTTTTGAGGGCAATACCCGGGATTATTCCCCTAAGCAGATTGCTGCAATCATGACAGGTCATGAAGTAGAAATTACAGAAAACAATGAAAAAAACTGTGATGGAGAGATTGCTTTATCCGTTAAGGATCTTTGCGTAAAAAGCGACAGAGGATTCTTTGCTTTGGATCATTTCGATATCGATGTAAAATCCGGGGAAATTGTAGGTCTTGCCGGTGTTTCCGGTAACGGCCAGAAGGAACTTGCAGAAGCAATCAACGGTCTGAGAAAGGCAGAGAGCGGAAGCATCACCCTGTTCGGTAAAGATATAATGAATAAAACACCCAGATATGTAATAGATCTTGGTATGGGATATATTCCGGAAGAGAGAAACATTGAGGGTATTGTTCCGAGTATGTCGTTAAAAGAGAACATGATTCTCAAGGACAGCGAACAGGAATGTTTTTCAAAAAGACATATTCTTAAGCATAAAGACATTGAAAAATACACAGATAAGCTCAGGGCCGAATTTGACATAAGGTCTCCCAATCAGTTTGTGGCTGCAGGTACTCTTTCCGGTGGAAATATTCAGAAGGTAATTCTGGCAAGAGAGATTGACAGACAACCTAAATTTCTGGTTTGCGTCTACCCTATCAGAGGACTTGATATGGGCGCTGCGGAATTCATACACAAACAGCTCCTCGCTCTCAGAAACAGGGGCGTGGGAATTCTTCTCATTTCAGAAGAATTGGAAGAAATCATCAATCTGAGCGATAGAATTGCCGTTATCTGCAAGGGTAAAAATCAGAAGGTCCTTCAGAAAAAAGAAGCGACTACATCCAGGCTTGGAATACTGATGGCAGGAGTAAAAGAAGATGATTAATTACAAAGTTGCTTATAAAATAACCGTTATTACCGCTGCGGTACTCATTGCCATTGCAGTAGGTGCTGTTATCATAGTTGCAGTCGGTGGAAATGTTTTTGAAACTTATTGGATTATTCTTTCCATGCCTTTCAAAAACTTCAGATCATTGTGTGAAGTATTCACAAGAATGATTCCTTTAATGATTATTGCTTCAGGTATTTGTGTTTCCTCAAAATGCGGAATCACAAACATTGGTGCAAACGGTCAGATGTACATGGGTGTTGCCGCTTCATGTGCCATGGCTTTTGCAGTTCAAGGGGTTCCCAGAATCATTGCCATTCCGCTTTGTATTCTTGCTGCGGCAATTGCCGGAGGTCTTTACGGTTTTATTCCCGGTATTCTGAAGGCCAAGCTTGAAGTAAGTGAGCTTCTTTCAACCGTTATGCTCAATTACGTTGCAGAACAGTTTTATCTTTTCTGCATCAGAGTTCCTCTTCTTGATCCGAATGAAAAGACCGGTACTCCTATGAGTGCCCGTCTTCCTGAAAACACTTTACTGAACAAGTTCATCAAGGGGGCTTCTTTCCATCAGGGTATTATTCTTGCCGTTATTCTGGTTGCAGTCATTTACATTCTTCTGTTTAAGACTACTTGGGGTTATAAAATGAGGGCTTCGGGCGCTTCCGAAAGGGCTGCAAGATACGGTGGAATCAATGTTTCCAAGTATCTTATCATCACAATGATTATTTCCGGTGCCTGTGCAGGAATGGCAGGTTCTGTTGAACTGATGGGTGTTCAAAGCCGTGCAATGAGCGGTATCACTTCCGGTTATGGTTTTTCCGGTATTGTCGTGGCTCTGTTTGCAGGACTCAATCCTTTGGCAGTAATTCCTGCTTCTTTCTTCTTTGGCATTCTGCTTTACAGTCAGGTAAATCTTCAGATTCTGACTTCTGTTCCGCCAAACCTTGTTGAGACAATTCAGGGTGTTATTATCCTGATTATTGTTTCTGTTCAGATGATTCTGACCAATCCGTACGGTTTGGAGAGATTCAGAAGAAAATTCTTCAAAGACACAATCACGGCAAAGGAGGCAAAATAATGGGTGCTATTCTTACAAACACACTGACTCTTACAGTCAGATTTACAGTTGCTCTTCTTATTGCTTCCTTAGGGGAGATGTTCAACCAGAAAGCCGGTATCTTCAACCTTGGGTGTGAAGGTATCATGAGTGTGGGTGCTTTTCTGGGTATGCTTATTCCTTTTGCAATCGGCGGTGCCGGTGAGGTTCCGGGTATCATCAATATCATGGGTCTTTTAGCCGGTGCAGTTGCAGGTGCGGTGCTTGGTCTTATTTTCGGTATTGTCGTTATCACTTTCAGAGCACCTCAGGGTATTGCAGGTATTGGCATGCAGATGTTCGGTGTTGGTCTTGCTGGTACTTTCTTCCGTTCATACATAGGCGGAACTCAGTCAATTACCGGTATTACTGCTTCCGGTATTCCGGGGCTTTCCCGTATTCCTGTAATAGGTTCTATTCTGTTCTCTCACAATCCAGTTGTCTACGTTGCTTATTTTATGATTCCCATTGCATGGTTTGTTCTGTTCAAATCTCCTTGGGGACTTAAGGTCAGAGCCGTAGGAACCTTCCCTCTTTCTGCAGATTCTCTGGGAATCAATGTTACTTCCGTACGTTATCAGAGTCTTGCCGTAGGCGGTGCAATGGCAGGTTTTGCAGGTGCATTTCTTACCCTATGTCAGGCAAAGATGTTCAATGCGGGTATCATAAGCGGTAGAGGTTTTATTGCCGTTGCCCTTGTCTACTTCGGACAATGGCATCCTGTAAAGATTTTTCTTGGAGCTATTCTTTTTACCTTTGCTCAGAGTTTGCAGACTCAGATTCAGATTTATGTTCCGAGTTTTCAGTACTACGAATTCCTCACAATGTTACCTTATGTTCTTGTAATCGTTGTTTTGGCTTTCAATAGAAAGAGTAATAAATTCGGCCCTGCTGCTCTTGGAAAGGCATTTAACAGAGAACGCCGAGTATAATTTGAAAGTTCATAGACTATGCTGTCTCAGCAGAGATAAGCATAGTCTGTCTTTCATCGGATTTCATACTGATAGTATTTCCAAATAACGATCCAGTTTTTCCCAACTGTTTTGTATAGATGCAGAAGTTCTCTGAATCCTCTTCAATGTCATGGAACTTCTTCCAGGCTCTGATTCTTTTACGCACTCCGTTGAAGCCTTCTCCGCAGAAATAGATTACTTTGCCCTTGGTTACACGCTTGTCAAAGAACCACCTCTCAAGGCCATAGGCAATGGAAAGCCCCATATCAATGGCAACGAATGACTTTCCGCTGCCGGATTCACCGAACAGATACTGCAGATGAGGACCCTTATAGACAAAATCCTTAATCAGCCAGCTGTCATGATCATCCGAATCCAAGAATTCCTTCATGGTGAATACATCCTTCTTTGAGTCAACAAACTTGAAATCAGAAACGATGCCGTATTTTGCAGGATCCATATATCCCAGTTGTGTCCTGATTCTCTCATTGTAGTAATGAAGAGCACTTTGCCAGATTGATGAAAGCTCTGATTCTTCCAATGGAGGAGTACAACGGTCAGAGACCTTCAGAAAAGACTGGTAAGCCTCTGATGTGTCCGACAACCTGGTAAGCACACTTAACGCATATTCGTGCATTGTGGCATTTCTGTGACCCTCGGGAATCCCGTCAAGGAAATCTTCAATTGAACAGGAATTCTTTTGAGGATTCTGCTTTTCTTTCTTTCACCAGTAGCTTGGTTTCACATCCTTTATGATGTCTTCCAGATGACCTTTTCCATCAAAAGCTATTCCTTGAGGATTCTCTGTGCCATATAGGAAGCGTCCGCTGTCCAGAGCATTCGGGTCGAATTCCGGGAATAAGGTGACAAGTTGCTCTTTCATATGGCTGTAAACATCAGAATCGGTCACGTATTCTATTGGAAAGATTACATGGAACTTCGGCCTAGCAGCCTTGCCATTCTTTACTTTCATGTGGTTTCTGCTGTAATGGACAATGAACGGAACATCCGGGAATGCTTCCTTGACATCATCCGGTGTTTTCCAGTCCTTTTGATTATCAGAATGGCTGTTGTCACAATCCATACAGATGCAGTCAGCACCTATGAAGTTTTCAGAACCTCGTCTGTTGTCTTTGTATTCAGCACAGACAAAATCCCTGTCAGCAACCTCGAGGAATTCTTCCAGATTATGGATTTCGTACTTATAAGGATAAATGGAGTTCTTTGCGTTACCACGGCAAGAAGCTCCGTAAAGAGTGAAGAGAGTTGTTTTTTCTTCCATTACCTCAAGCCTCCGTCATCTTTCCCGTATTGGACTCAATCCACTTCTGCAAAAGCTCAAAGCTCCATCTTCTGGATCTGTCTATCTTCACGGAAGGAGGGAAATTTGCTCCAGGTGTCGTTGCAAGACGTCTTACAGTTGAATATGCAAGACCTGTCATTTCAGCCACTTCTTTGGCATTCAGCATTGTCTTCATATGCTTCTCCTTTGAAGCCATGTATCCGAGCGCCCCTACTAGGTAGCCTTGGGAAGGTCGGAAATCTTACGTTTTTCGGAAAAAAGTTGAGAAATCGTAGGATAAGCCTCCACTAGGTAGCCGTGGGAAAGGCGTAAATCTGACACTTTCTGAAAAAAAACTTAAAAAAAACGGAAGCTGTGACACTTCCGCCCGAATGCCGGTAGAGCATTCCTTCTGGTATTGAAATGTAAAAAACAACCCTTTCGGGACTCTCAAATAAAGAGTAATCTTACAGACTAAATAAGTCAATAATTCATTATAATACAAAGAGTTACATAAAATAACAAAGAGATGCTAATTGATGTTCTATGACACAAATATATACAGAAACTTTTTTTAAACAATCAGAATTTATTACGGTATTTCCACTCAGGCATAGGATGATTCTTGATGTTTTCCAGTATTTCAAAATCATTAAACAACAGTTCCGGTTTGTATTCTCCTGAAAGAAAACACTTCATGTATTCTTTTTCTGAATCTGTCAAAACCATTAAATCTGACAGATAGGCTTTTGCTTCATCTTGCCTTTGTTTCAAATCAAAAAAAGACTTGTCTTTGATCACTGGAAACAGAAATCTTTTAATGTCATAAAACCTTATCCGGTCAATTGCGGAAGTTCCGAAATTTACGTCTATCTTATCCAGTTCTTGCGATATCGTTGCATAGAAGATTATGCATTTTCTGAATAAAGCCCTTGAATCATTAAACAGATTCATCTTTATCAGACTACCGAAGTCATACAAATCTCTGACGGCTGCTCTGCTCATAAGAGCATTGGTTTTTGCCGCAAAGATTTCCATAGGCTGAAGAATCCTGATTTCTTCTCCGTTGTCAAAGATTTCCGGGATAACTCTTGCATTTATCGGTTCAAAAATATGGGATCTCAGAGAATAATTGATTTCAATTTTGATTGAGTCTGAATTTCCACCGGCATTTACATACTTGTAAATAAAAGAATCCAAACTGAATCTAGATTTCGTTTCCGTTGAAAGAATATAACCTTCATCATTCATGTATGCTTTTATTACAGAAGTTATTTGTTCCCTGTTGGAGAGCATAGTCTCTCGTGTATCATTCGGTGTGTAATCCAAATCAATGTCAACAGAAAGCCTAGGCAGGTTCAGGATTGCAAGGTTGATTGCTGTTCCGCCCTTGAGTACCAGGTGTTTCTTGAGAAAATTATCTTTGTTAATGTATCTGAGGATATCTGTCAAACGGATAACTTTTTCAAATGTATCACGAATAAAACCGTATTGCTTTGCAGTTCTATCCAGTTCGGCTTTATTAAACTTTCTCATTTTTCATCTCCTATAAAAAGTCAATCGTTTCCAAACAGGAAACCATTATGTTTAAATTCATAAGCTATCTGTAATTAAGCACAGATAGACTTCATTCGTGCAGAGTTTCTGTCCATTAAGCTGTAATCAAAAGGTTTTTGATCTTTC
>JAZLMO010000025.1:0-2340 GCA_045598675.1 Sphaerochaetaceae bacterium | reverse complement strand
AATCCTAGTGGGGGGGGGTAAGTCAAGAGCTGGGTTAATTTGTTATAACAAAAGCAATTACTTAAAGCATGAACAGATACTCAGCCAAACAAATCAGAATGAGTACCGGTACGGGACAATGTTAATATCAATAAGTCGTTTTTTTATCGCGTATACTAAAAGCCAGTCGGGTTTGATATGACATTCTCTGAAACCTTCCCATTCTCCTGTAAGCTTAAGCAGATGATTTGTCCAGCTTAATTGTGACACCAGTGGTGACACTTTTTCATTTTCAGCATAAGTTTCATAAAACTGCTTCATCCGGTACAGTCCGCGACGGTTGAATCCTTTGATTCCCGGAAACTGCTTCTGTATATATTCTGATAAGGAATCTATGTATCCATCCCCATAGCCCGCATCCTTAGACTTTTCAGACAAGAACTGACCAACCTTCTGATACATCAGAATCAGTTCCTCGTTTACCTTCCGATAGGCATTATCTCGGGCTTCTTCTATGATATGCGCTATCTCAACGAATGTATTATCAAGTTCGTTCATTAAGAAAACCTCCCTTCTGAATTGTGTCAGAGCTGCTGACACTTTTGTTTTGAACTACATCTGTATCCAGTCATTCGAAATGTTTCTTCATTTCATCAAAAATAAAGATTACCTTCCTATCCATTTAGAAAGACAAGCTTGTTGCATGCAAAATGCGTTTATTTCTGATAAGGCTGAGAAGTGTTGGGAGAACCGAATGTTGCACCTCCGTCTTTTGCAATATACCAATCATTACATGTATTTCCGTCTGAAAGCGTCAGATATCTGCACATAGTCCTGAGTTTTGTAGAAGAAGATGATTCTACCGGATTTGAAGCATCATCCCACCAACCGTTTAAGACCGCAGTATTTACCCTGGATTGGGTAATTGCATTTCCGTATCCTCCGTATGTAGAAGATTTGTTACTGTAAACCACACAATCCAAAACATCAGCTCCTTCAGCAGGAGAAGAAACAAGAGTCTGAATACCGTTGTTTGTATAACGTTTTCCTATAAGCGAAATATCAGACATAACATCATTTCCGTAGTCCTTTGTTTTCTGACCAGACCACCAGACAACTATGAAATCCCCCTTACAAACTTCCATATCAGGCAATAAAGCCATTCCTTCATAATCAGAAGGAATACCATTGTAAAGAACAGCACCGGCAGTACTGCCATCGGAGGTTACGATTATTTCAGTTTTAGGTTCATCTTTTGTTGCCAATTCATTGATTAACATCCCTGCCAATCTGGAATTAAAACCCCAAACAGGAGTACTGAATCCGGTGGTATTGCCCATATTGTCAACCACTCTGCCGCTAATATTAATCTGCTTACCCGGAGCAAGATCGGAGATAAGACTCACTATGATGCCGTAGCCGTCGGAATAAGCCTCAAACGGATCAAACGAATTTTGATAGACACTCACCTCTTTATCAAAGACAAGTCTGACAGATTTGGAATTCAAGGACTGAACCTTAAGAAGAACAGGCGGATTGGAATTGCCGGATAAAGAAGCTTTGACACTGACCGGATTCTGAGAACAGCCGCACGATGAAAGAAGGATTATCAGGAGAATAAAAAAGGGGAATGAGCAGCGATGCATAAAAGCCTCCGCATACTAATTCCCTTTAAGATGGTCAAAATATTCAACTCTTTCAGCTGAAATGAATTAAATCAGATATTATCCCTAACAAGCGCCTCAATGAGAGGATAACTTGCAGCACCAACATGAGAAGAGACTACCTCACCGTTCTTGAAAACAAGAAGTGTAGGAATTGAACTTACATTAAAACTCTGGGCAATATCGGAACATTCATCAACATCTGCCTTACAGACTTTTATCTGCCCGTCAAACTCCTGTGCAACCTTATCAACAAAAGGGGCAATCATCTTACAAGGACCGCACCAGGTTGCCCAAAAATCAACCAATACAGGCATGTCACTGTTAATTACTTCTGACTCAAAATTATCATTGTTAAGAATTATTTCACTCATTTTTTATCTCCGATTCCTTAATATTACATACAAATCAGGATTTCTTCAATGTAAGGAAATAAGGGAGAGGGTCTGCAAATGACTCAGGGAAAGGCTGATCTTTGTTGAAATCCGGAATCCACAGTATTTCATTATCACTGCGTTCCTGAATAAATCCGTCAATTCCCAGTTCATCCAACTTTTTTTCAAGCATTTCATATTCATCATCAGTCATTTTAGGAAAACCCGGATCTTCTTTTGGAGGAACAAATTGAGTCATCAAGGAGAGTCTTGAACAATCCTTAAAATTGTCTGCATACCATTGAAGAAATTCCATAGTAGAG
>JAZLMO010000024.1:0-11372 GCA_045598675.1 Sphaerochaetaceae bacterium | reverse complement strand
TCTCCTCCACAGTTTCTTAGAACTACAAAACATGACGAGCTTCAGCCTTGGCCACCTTGTTACTTTCATCTTTCTGAAATCATTGTAACAACAGGTTCTTGGTTCAAAC
Source organism: Sphaerochaetaceae bacterium (assembly GCA_045598675.1). GTDB lineage: Bacteria > Spirochaetota > Spirochaetia > Sphaerochaetales > Sphaerochaetaceae > JAZLEZ01. The sequence goes on along the minus strand of JAZLMO010000024.1, from coordinate 11,263 downwards.
TACTGTATCTGACTTTTTATCATTCCTCCTTTTATTTTTACAAGCTATGCTTGTTTTTTCCATTCATCTATATGCTTTGCAATGAAATCATCATCAATAAGATGAGGATAACTTGCAATAACTCTAGTAATCTCTTCTGACTGTCCTTCAGACATCTTCTCATCAGGATCAAGGCACAATGTGTTTTTCATAAGGCCTTGTCTGAACAGGACCTCGTGCATACCTGAGACACTGCCCTTAAATCCGTTGTAAGGATCAAAGATTGCCTTATTCATATCTGTAATCTGAGGACCGAGTTCAATAAGTTCATCCCAGACTCCTGTCTTTCTTGCCTCTTTGACCTTTGCAAGGATATCAACAGCACACTTTGTCCAGTTGCACCAATGTCCTAAAAGACCACCTTCAAATCTCTTTGTCACAGTCTTTGAGCCTTTCCTAAAGCTGAAAACCTGCATGAAATCTGAAACAATATTATCGTCGTTTCCTGTGTATAAAGTAATCTCATCACATCTTGAACTATCAACAACAGCCCTTGCAACATCAAATGTTGCATATCTGTTAAATGGAGCACATTTGATTCCGATGACATTCTTTGTCTCAGCGACACGACGCCAGTAATCATAAGTCAGAAGCCTTCCGCCACATGCAAGCTGCAGATAGAAACCTACAACAGGCATTACACAAGCGACCTTTTCTGTTCTGTCAATCATATAGTCATAAGACTTGTCCTTTAATCCACCAGGAGAAAGTAAAACTGCATCATAGCCACACTTTCTGGCAATTTCTGCCTCTTTTACAGCCTGTTCTGTAGGACCGCAGACGCCACAGATCTTGAAGATTGTTTTTCCTGTTTTTTCTTCAAACTTATCCACTTCATCACTAACAACAGAAATGACAGGTTCAAAAAGGCCGTAATCTCTCATTGCAAACTGTGTAGTATGGACAGCTGTAGCTATTCCAAGAGCACCTGCATTAAGATAGTATCTCATTAAAAGTTTTTCATTCTGTTCATCAAATTTTTTATCCTCTGTTAAAGTCAAAGGTGTGGCAGGAATTACGACACCCTGTCTGAAAACTTCCAGAGCTTTTTCATGATTATGCATTAATAACTACCTCTTCTTTCTTCAAAATGTGTTGGTTTATTTATGTATTCACCACCATCAAGAATCCACTGAGCCTGATATTCAATCATAGTATCAATAGATGTGTTCGGATACCCCATAAGCTTATGGCATTCACCTGTATTCTCAAGATATGCGTTATTACATGGTTCACCGACAAATGCAACTTCCTTATTCAAGAGTTTAGCAAGCTTCAATGCTGTTGATTTTACTCCAACTGTCTCAGGACCGGATACATTAAGGCGTTTAGGAGGATTATCAACAAGTAATAAACTTCTTAATGCATATTCATTTGCATCACCCTGCCAAATGCAGTTAAAGCAAGCATTCTCAAGTTCAACAGGTCTGTTTTCATTTACTTTCTTTGCAATATCAGCAATAACTCCATATTCAAGAGCAATTGCATAACTCAAACGGAAAATAAGAGATTTAGTGCCGTATTTCTTAGCATAATATTCAAATATTCTCTCTCTTGCCAAAACAGACTGAGTATATTCTCCGATAGGTCTGACCTTATCTGATTCCAATGAACCACCTGAACAGGCTTCCGGAAGATCATATACATTTCCTGAAGAGAAAACAACAAAATTAGATTCCTTAAGATGTTCAAGAACCAGAACAGGAACTGCTGCGTTCATACCCCATGTAAGAGCTTCTCCGCCATCTGTACCAAATTTTCTACCAACCATGAAAACAATGTTCTTAATCTTCGGAAGCTTTGCTATCTCACTTGGATTTTCAAGATCACAGCTGATTGTATTTACACCACAATCTTCCATCTCTTTACGGGCATTTTCATTTGAGAATCTTGAAACTGCATATACTTTCTTATTGAGTTTACCTTTCTTGATAGCATTTGCAGCAAGCATGCTCATTGTTGGGCCCATCTTTCCACCAGCACCCAGAATCATGATATCACCATCAAGTTTGGCTAAATCTGATACAAGTCTGTCTGAAGGAATACAAAGCATTTCATCTAACTTGGCTTTTGTCCACATATAGTCACTCCTTATCATTACCGTTCATATAATTAAAATACTGTTCATCAGTAAGTAATTTCTTGTAGTTATCAACAACCGTTTTTGCCTTTTTGGCATCATCGCTTAATAATTCATAAGCAAACTGAGCAATAAGAGAACCACCTAACAAACATGATTTCTTCAAATCAACTACCTTAAAGTCTGCAGCATGCTGATTGCCAACAAATCCTCCCATTGTTGCCTGAATTGAAGGAAGAAGATGACACATATCTCCTAAGTCTGTTGAACCGACCATATCAACACCATAGAAGATGTTTTCTTTTCCCAAGACCTTTTCCCCTGCAACTGCCATGACATCAGAAAGATTCTCATCCTGCTTTAGAGGGAGATATCCAGGTATTGTCTGAACTTCATATGAACAATCCATCATCATAGCAGATGCCTTTGCACAGCGGTCTACAATATTACACCCTTTTTCAATTGCCTCTGTTGAGCGGCCTCTTACATACGTTTCAATTCTTACATCATCAGGAACAGAATTAACAATCTCTCCGCCTTTTGTGATAATAGGATGGATTCTTATACTTTCTTCATCTCTGAAAGTTTCTCTGTTTGCATTTATTCCATTAAAGAACAGAGTTGCAGCCTGTAGAGCATTTTTACCTTCATAAGGAGTAGCTCCATGACTTGCCTTTCCGATAAAGCGGATATTTTTGGCTGTAAATCCAAGAGAACCGCCTTTCAGAAACAGCTTGTAATCTGGAGTATTAGGATGGGCATGAACCATTGCAACCATATCCACATTTTTAAATATTCCAAGTCTATAGAGTTCAGGCTTACCTGAAATGTATTTGATACTTCCGCTCTTCTTCATATTAAGACGGTCTTCTATTTCCAAAAACTCTTCAGCCGGAACTGCTAAAACCATGATAGAGCCACAAAGCTGATCCTTTATCTTATTTAGAGCAAGGGCAGCAGCATAAACCTGAGCAGTCTGAATATTATGGCCACAGGCATGGGCAACACCTGTTTCACAGGCGATAGGATTATTTGGACTAATGACTGCATCAAGCTCAGATAACAAGCAGACACTAGGACCTTTTCTTTTGCTATCAATACGGAAATAAAGCCCTGTCTTACCAAAAGGACCTTTTACATCAAAACCTGACTCTTCCCAGTATTTTCTGACAACTTTTGAGCTCTTTTCCTCTTTAAATCCAAGCTCAGGACATTTTTGGAGTTCTAAAGCCAAGTTAACTGCTCTGTCTGTAAATTCTGAAACAATTTCTTTAATATCAAACATTTTTATCTCCAAAAACATAGGAAAAAATCATTTTTGTAACAAAATCTATTCTTTCCTTCAATGCTTCATCCTCCAGCATATTCTCACCTACAAAACTCTTCATTGTTTCAGCATTGGAAAAGTAGTTGAATCCACAACCATATACAGTAAGAAGAATCTGCTTGGCATCAATATCATCGGATATCTCAGATGCTTTCTTTGCCTCCTGAAGAATCTTTTCCAATCCTTCAAGTATTGGTGATTTGGTTAAACCAAGATCCTTTTCCTTATAATACCTGGCATTATTAAGGTTTTCCCACATCAACATGCGTACATAAGTAGGGTTTTCCTTCAAGAACAGGAAGTCCATTTCTATGAACTTCTTTAGTTTATCTCTGAAGTTTTCTTCTCCATCTATAAACAACTGTTTTTCCAGAACAGAGAACCTGTCGTAGACAATTGAAAAAATTGTTTTATACAGATTATCCTTACTACCGAAGTACTTATATATTAAAGCTTTATTTACCTTTGCCTTTGATGCAATTTCGTCAATACGAACGCCATAAGAACCCTTATCTGCAAATTCTAATTCAGCAACTTTGAGTATTCGATTTCGTGTTTCAAGAGCCCTTTGCTGCATTTGTTCTACCAAAAAGTAACTATTTAGTTACTTTTCTGTATTATAACTGGTCATAAATGAGCCGTCAACAAAAAGAATAATTTTTGTTTTAGTGGTCAAATGAAAAAGTAAATGCAACAAACCCGAGCAGAAATACGTTAGTGAAAAGTTAAATGCACCAAAACGCAGTTTTTGCAAAATAATCTTTACAGAAAACCTCAAATAGCACCATGTTTCCGCAGTTAGTCAAACATTGTCAGCATAGATAAATCATTACAGCAGAGAAAATTCTGCTGATTTTTTTCTTTTAACGCTATTGTGCAAGCTTGGCTTTGTGTGGATATTTGAAAGTTTTCATCGTACAATAGGTTTGAAATAAACTTAAGAAGAAAAAAAGAGTTTAATAAGTTAAGGGAAGATGGTGCAGAACTTGGGAGAATTGTATATGAGCAAAAAACTGATTGCAGACAAGGTTTATGGAAACGCAAAAGTATACTCTGTCTTACTTGACGGAAGTGAAGTTCACGCAGAAGCAGTTGCAATCAAAGACGGCAGATTTGTATATGTAGGTGATAATAATCAAGTTAAAGACTACATAGGCAAAACTACACAAGTTATTGATTGCAAAGGCAAAAGTATTATTCCCGGTTTAACAGATGCACATTTGCACATTGCAACTGCAGCAACCAAAATGGGATCATGTGATCTTGGTTCCATTGTTCCGGAAGAAAATGATACTCCTGATACAGTGATAGCAAAAATACAAAATGAGTTGAAAGTTTTTGCAGATTCCCATCTGGATGACACTGTTATCCGTGGTTTGGGCTGGGACAGAACCTGGTTTATGGGTTCTTTGCAAGGCATTGTCAGACCATTTGTAAAAGAAGATATTGATGCAGTTGTTCCTGACAGACCGGTTGTTTTGACTTCCTATTGCGGACATGTTGTAATGCTTAACTCCAAGGCTTTGGAAATAGCCAACGTAAATAGAGATACTCCTGATCAGGGAGGATTGATTGTAAAAGATGATAAAGGTGAGCCGACAGGCTACATTAATGAACCTGTTGCCTATGGTCCTATTATCCATAGTATCCCCGGCTATGAGTTTTCCAAACAGGAACATCATGATTACATGGCAAAGACAATGAACATGTTTACGGAAATGGGTTATACCCTTTTATGTGATGCCCAGCAAAATACCCAAGCCTATGAAGTTCTGTCTCAAATGGCAAAAGATAATGAACTTAATGCCAGGATTACCGGTGTTCATAATATCAACGATTCCACAAAAACCGAAGATTTGCAAAAAGCTATAGATAATCGAACAGTATTTGATGTGGATGACATGTTCAAAGTAGATACTGTTAAATACTTTGCAGATGGTACATTCTCCATGATTGAACCGTATGCTGAAACAGCATTATTGCTGGGAAAAGAACCGGGAACAAGAGAAATGTTGCTTTGGGATGAAGATCATATGGCAGAATCAATGACTTGTGCCAATGAGGTCGGTTTTAATATACACACTCATGCAATGGGAAATTACGCGGTGAAAAAGGTCATTGACAGCTATATTAAAGCCCAAAAAGAACATCCGGACAAAACAATCAGAAATATTATTGCCCACTGTACATTTGTTACTGATGAAGATAGGGTGCGCATGGGGCAAAACCATATTATTGCAAGTAATCAACCGGGCTGGTTTTCCGATCATCCTGCAATTGAACCGGTTTACGTAATAGGTTGGGGAGAAGCGGTTGTTGAAGAAACATATCCTTGTAAGTCATTGATTGACAATGGTGTTGTAAATGCGTTCGGTTCGGATTATGCAGTAAATATTCCTTACGGTTTAGCCGGACTTCAAGTTGCCATGACACGAAAAGTGGTTCACAAGGATGCTACTTATGATAAATTCAAAGATTTAGTTCCAACAAGACCTGATGAATGTATTTCATTAAGGGAAGCTTTACAAGCTCACACAATCAACGGTGCTTTCCAAGCTCATTTGGAAAACATAACCGGTTCAATAGAAGTAGGTAAATCTGCTGAACTTCTTTTACTTGACAGTAATATAGAATCAATTCCTATTAATCAAATTGAAAATGTTAAAATATTAGAAACCGTATTCAAAGGCAAGACAGTATATACGAATTCTTAAGGAGGAGAAACAAAAATGAGTAAAGTGTACACAAACGGTGTTATTCACACAGAAGATCCGAAAAATCCGCAGGTTGATACTGTGGTTATTAATGAAGGAAAGTTCAGTTATGTGGGAAATGCTCAAGGTTATGCCATAAAAGCTGATGATGAAGTTGTTGACCTTTGCGGCAAATTTGTAATTCCGGGTCTTATTGATTCCCATCAGCATTGGGCACTGCCGTGCGTAACAGCAGGTCAGCATGCCAATCCTATGCCGCTTATCGTTACAGAGAAGATTGAAGATGCTCTTGCTCAGATGGATGCATTCGTAAAAGCCTATCCCGATTTTGACCGTTATAAAATCATGGCCGGCAAGAAAGAAGACTGGGGAAGAACGTTGACCAGATATGATCTTGATAAGATTTGCGGCGATAAGCCTCTAATGGTAATAGACATGGGAGCGCACTCATATACCGGAAACTCAAAACTGCTGGAAGTACTGAATGTTACAAAGAACACTCCGAATCCGGTACCCGGCTTTGTATACTATCAGAGGGACGAAAACGGTGAGCCTACAGGACTCGGTGCAGAGTTTACCCAGGTTGCCGCTCAGAAGGCAGTAAATTCAGTACCTTATGAAGATATTGCAGATAATATTCTGGAAATTGTTAATTACAACATTTCCAGAGGTATAACAGGTGCTTATGATGCAGGCATTTTCATTGATGACGAGAAATTCCTCGATTCCCTTAAGACACTTGAAAAGGAAGGAAAACTGAAGAACCGTGTATCCTGCAGCTATTGTATCTATCTTCCGGAAAGAGCAAATGAAGCTGTAAAGAAGCAGCATGAATACAAAGAAAAGTACGAATCGGACTTGATTACGTTGGATACCATAAAAATCTTCATGGACGGAACAGTTACAGAGGCATCGGCAGGTCTTACCAGACCTTACAGAAACGGAAAGACCGGCCAAGGCGGATGTTTGCTGACAATGGATCAGCTTTATAAACTGTTCAAGGAAGCCAATGAAGCCGGATTCAACGTGCATATGCATACCATCGGGGATGCAACTGCCAAGCTTATTATCGATACGCTCAAAAAGATGGAAGCAGACGGTGTCAAGCTGAAGGTAAAATTTGTCATTGCACATTTGCAGCTGATTTTGGACGACTATATACCTGAACTCGGTAAACATAATATTTTCCTGAATCTGACCCCGTTCTGGGCAAATTACAACGAGGCAATGTATCATTCAAGTGATCTTACTGTACTTCCGGAGGGAATGCCTTCCAACCGTTTCAATTCCTACTGGAAGACAGGGGCTGTCTGTGCTTATTCTTCTGACGTAACTGTGTTGCCAAGCCTTGTAGGAGATGCTTATCTTAAGCCGTTTATAGGAATGGAAGTTGGAATGAGGCGTCTTGCCGTGGGTGAAATGGATGAAAAGTGGGTTGATGATCAGGCAGAAAAGCTTACCATGGATCAAATGCTTACCGGCTTTACCGTAAACGGTGCAAAGCAGTGTTCCTGGGAAAACGTGACCGGCTCTATTGAAGTCGGAAAATCAGCGGACATGGTTGTGCTGGATAGAAATCTGTATGAGATTCCTGTTGAAACAATTCATGAAACAGAACCATTGCTTACTGTTTTCAGGGGTGAAGAAGTATATAAAATGTCCGTTAATTGACATAATCGGAGAGGAAAATGAAAAAAGTGATTACACCGGATGCTGTCATAGTATCCTTAATGGGAGCCATGGGATATGGATTAGGGTATCAGATTCCCAGTGCTTACGGATTGCATTCACTGCTTTGTCTTGCTGTTTGTATGATTTTGGGAACAGTTTTGGAGATGTCTGCAGATAAGATTATCTTCAGTAAATATGTTCAGGAAAGCAACAAAAGAAGATTTGTATCTTTTGCAGTTGTAATTTTGATTTTCCTTCTGGGTTTTTGGTATCTTGCCCATTGGTTTTCTTACCTGCTTTGGAACGATGTAGGAACAGAGCTGGTGTACTCGGCTTTGCTTCCTGTTGTTGCTTTTGCCGCGTCTTTGGGAGTTCAAGTAATCAAGCGTAAAAAGTTGCTTAAAAAGTACGGAACGGGAGAAAACGGGTTCCTGTTTGATGAGAAAATAACTGCAAATTGGCTGTCCGAAGAATCCGGCAGTAATAAAGAAGTATCGGTTTGCCCTAAGGGAAAACCCGTTGTTAAGACATACAGCGGCAACTACATCGGTTGGAAAGATAAAAACGGAGTCTGTTTTCTGGGAATTCCTTATGCAAAAGCACCGGTTGGAGAAAATCGTTGGAAAAAGCCGATTCCCGTGGAGGCTTCAGATTGCACCTATGAAGCATATTATTTCGGAAATTGCGAAATTCAACCTGAAAGCAGCCACAATATTCTCGGACGCTTCAAACAGGATGAAGATTGTCTGAATCTTAATATTTGGATGTCAAAGTTTGAACCTCAAGCTAAGAAGCCTGTTCTTGTCTATTTCCACGGTGGAGACGGAAGATACGGCGGAAGCGCAAGCCCTTTATACTCTTTGCAGAATATTGCAAAGGGCATTCCGGATGCCGTATGTGTCAGTTTTAACTACAGAATAGGTGTATTCGGAGTAATAGACTTCAGTTCATCCGGTTGCTCAGATTCAGATGAATATGAAAACAGCACGGCTCTTTCTTTGCTTGATCAGATCGAAGCGTTGAAATGGATTAAATCAAACATCTCATCTTTCGGCGGAGACCCTCAAAACATCACAGTTGCCGGAAGTGATTGCGGAGGAAGCAGTATTTGCTTACTTTCTGCTGTAAAGGAAGCAAAAGGCCTTTTCAAACGTGCTTTTATTCTGTGCGCATCTACGGCAGATACACCGATTAATGATGAAAAAGCTTCAACTGTCGGCAAAAAGCTTTCGGAAGAGTTCCATGCAGAAAAAATATCTGATCTTCAAGCATTGTCTGCAGATAAACTCAGAGATTTTTCAGAAAAATATTATGGTCTTTTGGAGCTTGCGCCCAGAGATGGAAAACTGGTTCCTGAGGATATTGAAAAAATGTACCTTTCCGGCATTGCATCCGATATTGAATTTGTTTTCGGCATAGTCGCAGATAATGCCAGCGGCTGGCAGGCAATGGTTGCCGGAGACCTTTCTACCCAAGAAATGGTCAATTCCTATTATGATCTCTTCAAAAATGCCATTGGAATCGATAAGGCCGATAAAGCGGATATTTTGCTTCAGAACTATATCGGTTCGGGTTTGAATGTTACAGATGCCAAACGTGCACTGCTTTCAGATTTCTTTTACAAGGCTGCCGTGCTTCATGATTGCAAGACTCTGCTCAGAGGCGGCAGTAAGGTCAGATGCTTCTATTGGGATGTAAAAGGCGATATAGAAAAACTGACGGCTAATTCTGCTTCCATGATGACAGCCATTTTAGGCAATTCTGAAATTGCCGAGCAGATGGGCTATCTGAATAATCAGAGTATTACAGAAATTATGCAGGCATTTGTGGGCAAATTCATTCTCGGGCAGTCTCTCAGTTTCTTCAATAACGAATTGAAGGGTTTCCCTGAAATTGTCTGGAAAGAATACGATGTGGATTCTGAAAGTGTCCTTCATATTAAAAAGGATACAATCTGCATGACAGAAAACGCGTTCTCTGAGAATGTCAGTGAATTGGAAAAACTGGCTTATGAAGAATAGCGGTTTTGCTTTTTTTGTTATTTTAATTTGCATTCTCGGACTTGCGGGGTGCAGTACTGTAAAAAACTATGACCTTTCAAAGACTTACGGATTAAAGGAAGATTGCGAATTCGGTGGGGCATTTATTACAGTGTCCATAAATGACTTCAATGAAGCCGGCTTTGAATACGGAGACGGCTGTAATGTTGTTTTCTCCAACGGATATTGCTTATATGACATTCCCTATTACTCGGGATATTACGAAAGAGTCAACAAGCCTGTAATTGTTTCTTATCCGGGATATGAATATGTTGCTATAGCGTTTTGCAGCGGTGATTCTGTATGGAAAATTGCAGAATTATCAGAAGACATGACAGCAACTGTTTCTCTGAATGCAAGAGGGAAGTACCTGGTTCAGGAAAATACAATGAATACCGTCTACAGCAATAACAGGGCTGATTTTGCTGAAGATACAGTGTTTTCCAATTTCAGGGCAATGAAGGGCGGAAAGCTGAAAAAGGATACGTTTTTCAGGGGTACTTCACCGATAAACGACACGAACAAAAGAGCCTTATGTACGGATAATCTGATAGAAAAGAACGGAATAAGATATATTCTGGATTTGGCTGATAATGAAGAAAAGATTAATAGTTATACTGCAGAATCACCTTATTTCAGGTCTCTGGTGGAACAGAACAGGGTAGCGCTGTTGGGTATTTCTGCGGCTTACCGTTCAGATGATTTCAAGAGAAAACTTGCCGACGGTTTGAGAGAAATGAGTATGAACCAAGGTCCTTACTATATTCACTGTACAGAAGGAAAGGACAGAACAGGGTTCGTATGTTTGTTGCTTGAGGCTCTTGTCGGAGCAAGTTTTGAAGAGCTTGAAGACGATTACATGGAAACATACAAAAATTATTTCAATATCAGCAGAAACTCCGATTCTGACAAATATGAAGCCCTTAAAGAACTCAGGCTGTATGATATGCTGTGGTACTTGGCAGATTTACCGGACAATACAGATTTGTCAGGTATGCATTTTGAGGAAGCTGCCAAAAAATACCTGTTAAGTGCCGGTATGACAGATAAAGAGATTTCAAATCTGGTTGATTTTCTCACTTAATTGTGAACAATCAGAGATTTACATTAATGAGTGCTGACATTAATGAGTGCTGAAATGTTTTTGCCTTTACGCACTCCAGAATAACTTTTAAGGTTAAATCTACATTATCTGATTTTCTGCGAGGTAAGAACTTTATAATAAAAGGTTTCGGCTTTAACATCGTTCCTATAGAAAATAGTACTGAATTTAAAAAAATGAATATCGGTAATACAAAATCAATGAAATATCGTTGGATAAATAATACCAAATTAAGAAAATACAATTTTGGTAATAGAATTTCGGTCAGAAAATAATACTGAATCTAGGAAA
>JAZLMO010000023.1:0-2220 GCA_045598675.1 Sphaerochaetaceae bacterium | reverse complement strand
TCTATCCCCTTAACCTTTTCTGTAAGTTTTTTATTTCTGCTTTAAGCTCTTCTATTTCCGTTTTAAGAGACTCTTTTTCCAGTTCGCCTATCCAATAATGAATTGATGAGTGAGATACTCCGTATTCTTTTGCAACCTTATAATAAGAATCCCCTGCCAGTACTTTTGATACTGCCTCTCTTTTAATATCCTTTGAGATTTTCTGCGTGTTGTTTGCAGGCACAATTATACCCTGTGCAATACGCACCCATCGGCGTACAGTATCCCTGCTCAAATTAAAAGTTCTTACAGCCTGTTTTATAGGCATCCCTTCATTGAGAACAGCATTTACTACCCGAGTTCTGAAATCCCCACTGTAAGTACTCACAGTGCGAGAATATCATGGGGGGGGTAAAGTCAATTGTTCAAATCTGAACTGACCCCCAAATCTTGGACAATCAGTTTAATTCACGAAAAGAAACAGGTGACAACCAGTTAAGTTTCTCTGTGATTCTGTCGTGATTGTAATAATAGATGTAGTTTTGTACAAGCAAAACCATCTCAGCGTAGGAAAGATTTCGGAAATAATGATCATCATGGTGGATGGTCTCAGATTTAAAAGTGCTGAAGAAAGATTCCATACAGGCGTTGTCCCAACAGTCGCCTTTAGCAGAGAGGCTTTGAATAGAACCTTCTTGTTTTAGGAATGAAACAAACTGAGGATTTGTGTAAGTCCAGCCTCTGTCTGAATGGACAAGAACATCATTTAAGGAACCTATGTTTTCTTTCAGATTAAGGAATGTTTTCATGACAAGATTCATGTTTAAGTTCTGACTGGTAGCAAAGGCAACAATCTCGTTGTTGTAAAGATCTTTGACAGCAGAAAGGAAACACCAACCGTTTTTGATGTGAATGTAGGTAATGTCGGTAACAAGTTTCTGCTGAGGTTTACTGACTGTAAATTCACGATTGAGAATGTTTGTAGGCAAACTTGAGGCAGCTTGTTTTTTGGCTCTGTAATAGTCTTTAGGATGCTTTCTGATTTTCTGTTTGGCATGAAGGCTGTTTCTGGTCATGATGCCTTCAACCTTCTTGTGGTTAATTTCTTTGCAGAAGCCCTCAGAAACAAGCATTTTAGCCATTCTTTTGCTTCCGATATTAAAGTTTTCACGTTCTTGAATGGTGCGGATTGCAGATACTAAAACAGGGTCATCCTCTTTAGGATGTGCTTTCCAGTAGTAGTAAGTAGAACGAGGAAGATTTAAAGCTTTGCAAATTCCTCTGGTGTTAAGTCCGGTGTTTTTCCCTTGCTCAACTGCTGCAACAAAATTTTTTTTTGAGGATTGGTTTCTGACTGAGCACAGACACTGAAGTAAATCTTCAATGCTTTGATTTCGTCTTCTTGTTCTTTGATCTTCTTCTGCTCTGGTGTCATTTTCAAATGGTCCAACCTTTTTGTAATGTCTTACCCATTCTTTTAGCACAGTTTTCGGAATCAGAAAAGTACGGCAGAGGTCTGCCATGGTTAAAGCATGTTTTAAATATGCTTCAACAATGAGATTCCTCTGATGACCGGGAAAACGGTAGACCCGGGAAATCGGTTGATCGGTGACCCACCTGGTGTCACCACCGTCGTAAAGGTATTGCCATTCTTTTACTACGGATCTATCCAGGTGCAAAGACTCGGAGATCTTGTGACTCCTGAGTCCTTGTCTAAACATTCCAAGAACTTGTTTCTTAGTTTGGAGGGAAACTGTTCCCATTTTGGACTCCTTAAATAGTGTCCAAGTTTATGGGGTCAGTTCATTGATGTACTGACCAAAAAAAATGGAACAGTTAGTTTAATTGATGACTGAATCTCCTTGTCTCTACGGTTTAGGTGATAGTTCAACGAGGAATTATTCCTTGACCAATAACAGTAAAAACTGTAAATTGAAAGCACAAAAAGAAGTGAAGCTACCCAAACAGGTTGCTGACTTCAAGTTGATTTTGTTATGAAATCACCGCTCAAAGTTGCAGCTTCAGCGGTGATTATTATTTCCGAACCAGACAGCAATCAGAAGCCCACAGACTGTAAAGACAATCATAAGGATTTCATAATCGCTCATAAGCTTTTCCTCCTTTATCGTTAGATTTTGGAGGATTGGAATTTCCTCCAAGTGTTACACTTGAAGTCAATCTACCGCCCTGTTGAGTAGCTTCAGAAATAGTATATCATAGTTTGATATAAAGTACTACATT
>JAZLMO010000022.1:0-54296 GCA_045598675.1 Sphaerochaetaceae bacterium | reverse complement strand
ATGATTGATGATTCCGAACAGTACTCAGTAAGTTCACTATTTGATTATGATGAAGAAGAACAGGTTGAAACTTCTGTTGTTGAACAGCCTGCTGAAGAGCAGCCTGTTGTAGAACAGGAAGAAGCTTACACAGAAGAACTTCCTGTTATGGAATTGAATACATTTGATGAACAGGTTGAAGAGCCGGAGATTGTTGAAACTCCGGTTGAAGAGCCATCTGTTGAAGAAGAGCCTTCTGTTGTAGAGCAGGTGGTAGAAGAGCAGGTGGTAGAAGAACAAGTTGTAGAAAAACAGGTTGTTGAAGAACAGCCGGCAGTACCGGAAGATTCTGAAAATGTATATCTTCCGCCTGTACTTAAGAGTGTTTTTGACTTTGTTCCAACCTACAGTTATTTCGGAACATACCTGAAAACACTGTCAGAGGGAGATCTTTGGGATATTGAAGCTTACATAGAGAAGACAAAACAGGCCTGGCTTTATGATAAAAAAGAAAAGATGTTCAATATTCCGGGCTCGAATATATCTGTAGCAGTTCTGAACGAAACAGATGATCCTCTGATTCTCAAACAGAGAAAACAGAGCCTTGGAGTTCAGATGTTTGCAGCCGAAGAATCAAAGTGGAATTGTCTGGATTTGTTCTTTGAAAAAGACGGAACTCTGAAGAAAGCAAATATTGAAGAAGTTACTGAAGACAGTTTTGAAGACTGGCAGTGGAAGACTATTCAGAGTGTAGGTTTCGAACTCTGGAAATCCAGACAGAAATGATAGTAATCAAAGAAGGAAAGGAAAAGAACCTCCTTAAACACCACCCCTGGGTTTTCTCAGGGGCTGTTGATTTTGACTCTTCGTCTGACATTGTAACCGGAATTCAGAAAGTATTAACAAGTGACGGACGTTTTATTGCATGGGGCTGGTATGATGAAAAATCACATATTCAACTCAGACTCATGTCTTGGGATGAGAAAGAAACTGTTGATGAACAATGGTGGAGGAAAACCGTAAGAGCCTCCATCTTCAGAAGAAAATCTTTTTTTGTTCCCGATTCTGACACAAACACATTCAGAATCATACACGGTGAAGCAGACATGCTTGCAGGAGTTGCAGCCGATGTCTACGGAAAAATTATCAGAGTAATTATTTCTGCCAGAGTTGCATTTGAATTCAGAAAAGCAATAGTTGAAGAAATGGAGGCACTTCTCCATCCTCAGCTAATTATCTTGAATACGGATACATCCTTTTGCGGAATAGAATCTCTCAAAGAAGTTGTTGAATATTACAGAAACGGTGAACTTTTCACACCTGAACATGCCTTGGATGAAATAACAATAAGGGAAAGCGGAATATATTATTCCATGATTCCCGGAACCGGGCAGAAAAGCGGATTCTTCTGCGATCAGAGGGAAAACAGATTACGACTTGAAAAGTATACAAAAGACGCAGTTGTATTTGACGGCTGTTGCTACACAGGATCTTTTACTCTGCATGCATTGAGAAGCGGAGCAAAATCAGTTGATGCAGTAGATGCTTCATCTGATGCTGTATCTCTGTTAAAGAAAAATGTGAATCTGAATGCAAGCATGGGAGTCATTCCATTGGATTCTCCTTCTAAAGTCAATGTTTGGAAAGACGATATTTTCAACGCTCTCAGAAACATGGAAAAAGACAAATATGATGTGATTATCCTTGATCCTCCTAAGCTTGCAAAAACAGCCAAAGCCCTGGATGAAGCAAAAAAAGGATATAAAGATCTCAACCGCTTGGCCATGAGTAAAATAAAAAACAACGGGGTGCTTGTCACATGTTCATGTTCTGGAGCCTTGAGTCGTGAAGATTTCAGAACTGTTCTTGCATGGAGTGCAAAGGACAGCAATGTGGAAGTTCAGGTTCTTGAGACATTGGGACAGGGATGTGACCACCCTATAAGGCTTTCATTCCCGGAAAGTGAATATCTGAAAGTATTCATTCTGAGAATAATCAGACATTGATTATTTCAGACAGACTGAGAATCTGTTTTACAGTCAGCTTTTCGGCTCTTTCATTAGGCGCAATATTTGCCTTGTTTAATATCTGATCAAGCTGCTCTGATGAATAACCGGTTGTTTTAAGATTGTTTTTTACGGTCTTTCTCCGTTGTGAGAAAATCATACGGCAAAGTCTTATGAAACCGGTTGCGAATTCTTCAGGTACAAGAGGTGTTGCTCTTTTGTTCATAATGACAACTGCACTGTCTACATTCGGCATAGGCCAGAAACAGGAACTCTTAAGTTTCAAAGCCTGTTTGTTTTCATAATCTATTGAAGTAAGAATTGAAAAACCGGAATATTCTTCATCTCCGATTGAACTGCAAATTCTTTGAACAACTTCACTTTGCAACGTAAAAACCATTCTGTGTGCAAGACATCTGTTTTCAATCAATGAAGCAATAAGAACGGAACCAACATTGTATGGCAGATTTGCACAGATTACATCCGGACAACCGTTTTTTTTGTATTCATTCTGCCAGCATTTCAGAGCATCTCCCTCAATCAGATGAAAATTATCACAGTCTGAAAATGCCTGTTCTCTGAGTATCCTGCAGAATCCGTGATCTATTTCAAAAGCAGTAACATCTGCGCCTGTCAACAGCATCTGTGAAGTAAGTGCTCCCAATCCCGGACCTATTTCCCAAACTCTGTTTCCTGCTTTGATGTCTGCAAGAGCGGTAATTTTTTCAAGAGACGGTTTTGAAATAAGAAAATTCTGACCGAATTTCTTACTCATTGAAAGACCGTTTTCCTGCATGAGAGAACTAATTGCACGGACATCTGAATAATCAAAATTCCACATCATTTTCATACTATCTGATTTTTGCATTCTGAACAATTGAACACTTCAGATGTTTATGAAATAGAGCGGAAAATAGAATAATCAGAACGCAGATTATAACCATGAGGATATAAGCATTCCATTTTGCGTCAGGAATTTTTGAAAAGAAATTGAAAATGCTGACCATGAAGTCATAGACATAATTGTTCAAAGTAGTTAAAAACAAACGTTGTCCGAAAAGCAATTCTGCAAATCCCAATGACATTGAAAAGACAGCGATAAAAGAGGCTATGGGACCGGCAATCAAGGCTGCAGGTTTCCAACAGCCTGTGAGAATCATCTGCATAGGAGCATTCACGCACAGAACAGCCAGTGAGCTGCCCAAAGCATTGCCTATTATCTTGCCCATTGAAAATGACAGAAACTCAGACAAATAAGGGGCAATGAAAATCAATGCAAAGACCGAGATGTAGCCGTATACGGAACCTACATTGGAAAGAGATAACGGGAAAATCAGAATCTGAAGAATCAGTGTCATTACAAGACGTGTGTGAACAGGCAGAAAAGACAGCATGATGAAAATTGCACTTCTGACCAATGATGCTCTTGGCCCTGCAATAAATAAAAACAGTGATGTAAGAACTGCCTTAAGTGTGTATCGGATAAACTTGTTTTTGATAAACTTTACCGGACAAGTTACTGCATGAAGATGCATACCGGACAGAGCAAGAACATGCATACATCCGCATGAAGATGCAAGTTCTTTAACCGGACAACTGAAAGTTTCTCCGCGGCCTAAAATAAGCATGATACTCAGTACATTGCATTTGAGATTTTCCGTTCCCAATATCCTTCTTTCCAAACGGGGGATAAGGAATTCGCGTATGTCGTTTATTCTGTTTCTTTCCATTACCTGAAGAGTGTTGTAAATGAACATTTCGCTATCTGAAAACCGACCGTACAGTTTTATTCTTATTCCGCTGGTAATTATGGCTTCTTCTTTTCCCACTGCGGTTATCAGACCGCAACATGATGCTTTCTGCCCTGAAATACTTTCTGCATTCTGAAGATAAATTGTCATTATGTGATTCCCTGATTCGGAGAAAGAAGAATCGAACAGAACTTTGCCCTCGATTGATCTGATGGATTGTGAAGGAAGACTTATGTGAACTGCACTGATGTTGCTTATGTAAATCATAGATACCAGACAGAAAACAATTACCGCAACCCAGATTAAGGTATATCTCAATCTGTCCGGAAAAGAATAAAAAAGACCGTCGGGCATTGTCAGGGAAAGAAACAATATTATCAGGCTTACCAGAAGAATGAAAAGCCCGTGCCCGACGGCTGGGATAATCCCGATGCAGACAATCAAACCCAGCATCAAAATGGAAAATGTTAGGGTTGGGTTCACACGACTGCCTGGCATACCTTATATTCCAAATTACATTCAATTTTTGTTAAATTCTTTATTCTACGCTTTAATTCGCCTTATCATATGTTTATCAGGCATATATTTGCAAAAATTCTCATGTATCATAATTGAGTATCGGCTCTGTTCGTAATATAATTTTTTTATGAAGTTTACGGAGGATTTTCAATGGCAAAATCATTTATGGTAGAAACAAGTGCCAGACATGTTCATGTAACACAGGAAACACTTGAGACATTATTCGGAAAAGGATATCAGCTTACAGTAAAGAAGGAACTCTCTCAGCCAGGACAGTTTGCTTCAAATGAAAGAGTTACTGTAGTAGGACCCAAGAAAGAACTTGCTAATGTATCAATTCTCGGTCCTTGCCGCAAAAGCAATCAGGTTGAGCTTTCTGCAACAGATGCACGTTCAATCGGTGTAGAAGCACCTGTAAGAGAATCAGGTGATATTGCAGGTTCCGGTGCATGTAAGATTGTAGGTCCCGCAGGAGAAGTTGAACTTTCTGAAGGTGTTATTGTTGCAAAGAGACATGTTCATATGACAGAAAAAGATGCTGCTGATTTTGGAGTAAAGAACGGTGACATCGTAAATGTTCTTGTTGACACAGGTTCAGGCAGAAAGATTGTATTCGGAGACACTGTTATCCGTGTTTCAGACAAGTTTTCACTTGCAATGCATATTGATACAGATGAATCCAACGCAGCTGCATGCGGTCGCGAAGTAACAGGTTCTCTTATCCAGCTTTAATTTCAGCGTTTTCATTAAGGGGTCGGTGAAAAAAGCCGACCCTTTGTCGTCAGAAATGAATCTGTATGTTTACACCCTGGGATGCAGGGTCAATCAGTGTGAAAGTGAATCAATAGCCCAGGCATTTGAAAAAAACGGCTGGCGTATACTCAATGATGAAACAGAAGCAGATTTGATTATCATCAACACCTGTACTGTAACAAGCAAGGCTGAACAGAAAGGCAGAAGGATGATAAGGCTTTTTGCAAAGATTTGTCCTGTGATAGTAACCGGATGTTATGCAGATAAAGAGCTTTCTGATATATCAGATAATGTTGTGATTATTCCCATCTCAAGGAAGCCGGATTTGCTCAATCTGCCGTCATACATAGGGGAGTCCGATTTGCTTCCTGCTTTGAAAAAATTTGCATCGGAAACATCAAGACCTCAGTATTCGGAATTCGATTATGCTGCAACCGGTTTCTCATATCATTGCAGATCATATCTGAAAATACAGGACGGATGTGATAACAACTGCGGTTACTGCCGGACTCATATAGCAAGAGGAAAGTCTTCATTTCTTAATCCGGAAACCGTTGTGAAAAGGGCCCTTGAAATTGAAAAAGCCGGATACCATGAAATTGTTCTTACAGGCGTAAATCTTACAATGTACGACCATGAAGGAGATGGCCTGGGCGGTTTGCTTGAAAAAATGTTGGGCGCACTGGGACCTGATATCAGGATACGTCTTTCATCAATGGAACCTGATCACATAGATGACAGGCTAATCGACTGCCTGAAAGATTACAGAATGCAACCGTACTTTCATATTCCTGTTCAGAGTGCTTCCGACAGGGTAATAAAAAGAGCAAACAGACATTACAGCAATGCTCATCTTGAATATGCGGTAAAGCGTATAAAACAGGTTAAGGATGACCCTCTGCTTGCATGTGATATTATTACAGGTCTTCCTTCTGAAGAAGATGAGGATTTTGAAATTACAAAGAAATTTCTGAAGGATAACGGGTTTTCGCTTTTTCATGTTTTTCCTTTCAGCCCAAGACCTGGTACTCCTCTGTACAAAGCAAAGGACAAAGTTCCGGAATATGTCAGAGACTTGAGAGCTGAGGAACTTAGGAAAATCAGTAAGGAAAGTTTTAAAGCCTATATTGAAAGGCAAATCGGAAAAGAAAACGAAGTGATTCTTGAGGAAAAAAAGGACGGCCTGTGGTATGGACTTACAGGCAACTATATAAGAGTTCAGGTACTTAATGTTCCGGATTCCTGTGTATGTGGAGAATTGAAGAAAGTAATTATGAAAACAACAGATACGGCGGAGTGTATATGAATATAGACATCAGAGTTTTTGAAGAAGTTGAATCAACAAATTCCACACTTATTGAAATGGCAAAAAACGGTGCGGAAGACGGAAGAGTCGTAGTTGCCTGGAAACAGAGCGGCGGCAGAGGAAGACTTGGAAGAGTATTTGAATCTCCGGAAGGTGGGATTTATATGAGTGTACTTCTTCCTTTTGACGATACCATGTCTCTTACGGCAAAGGCTGCTGTTGCAGTAAAACGTGCAATTCTTCAGGAAACTGACAAAAGAACTCAAATCAAATGGGTTAACGACATAATCTACAACGGGAAAAAAGTTGCCGGAATTCTTGCTCAGGTCTGCGACAATCATGTTGTAATGGGAATAGGTATTAATTTCTGTACTCCTGTTGATAGCTTTACCCCTGAAGTACGCAGTATTGCAACAAGCCTTTACAGAAATCAGAAGGAAGCCGATTCAGATCAGATGGATCTTGTGAATTCGATAGTAAGAGAACTCTGTGACCTGACACAGTCCGATGATAAGCTTTGGATTGGAGAATACAGGGCTTCAAGTTGCCTTATGAATAAAGATGTAAATATCATTCAGGCAGGCAAAATTACAGGAAGCGGAAGAGTAACTGAAATTGACAATAATTGTGCCATCCATATAATGGATAACGGCGTAGAAACGGTCTTGAGCACCGGAGAAATCACTATCAGAGAGAAGTAATATGATAAACAAAGAAGAGTGGAGAAACCTTGTTCAAAGCAGATTGCAGAAACTGTATGAAGATTCAGGAAAGGAAGGTGAACTTGTACCTGTAAACATGCAGGTTCCGCCTAAACCGGAATTGGGAGATTTGGCTTTTCCTCTTTTTATGTATGCCAAAAGTTTCGGAAAGGCTCCCGGTATTATTTCTCAGGAACTTGCAGAAGATATTAATTCTCTTTCTGATAAACCTGCAGGAGAAGCATTCTGTGCCGGTCCTTATATGAATGTCCGCCTTAATATGGACAGCATGGTTTCGGATTTGTATGCAAAGGTTCTTGAGGAAAAGGAAAACTGGGGAAAGACAGATGAATTCAAAGGTAAGAAAATAATGGTTGAATTCAGCGGTCCTAACACAAATAAACCGTTGCATCTGGGACATGTCAGAAATGACAGTCTTGGTTTCAGCGTAAGCAATATTCTTCAGGCCAACGGCGCTGAAGTTATGAAGGTCAACATCATAAACAACCGTGGCGTTCATATCTGCAAGTCAATGCTTGCATACAAAAAATTCGGAAACGGAGAAACCCCTGAAAGTTCCGGAATAAAAGGCGATCATCTTGTAGGAAATTATTATGTCCGTTTTGCCCAGTGGGAAAAGGAAGATGAGACTGCTACAGCTCAGGCTCAGGAAGTTCTTCAGAAGTGGGAAGACGGAGATCCTGAAGTTCTCAAACTCTGGAAACTGATGAATCAGTGGACAATAGACGGAATAGGTGAGACTTACAGAAATACAGGCATTTCGTTTGATAAATATTACTATGAAAGTGATACATACAAACTGGGAAAGGATAATGTACTGGAAGGTCTTGAAAGAGGAATATTTCAGAAGGCTGAAGACGGATCTGTATTCATAGACAATTCAGATATAGGTCTTGATAAAAAGATTCTTCTGAGAAAGGACGGTACATCAATTTACATTACCCAGGATATAGGTACTGCAATAAACCGTCATAAAGATTGGCCGTTTGACAGCATGGTATATGTTGTTGCAAGTGAGCAGCAGTATCATTTCAAAGTTTTATTTCATATTCTTGATAAACTGGGTTATTCATGGGCAAAGGATCTTCACCATCTTTCTTATGGAATGGTTTTCCTTCCGGAAGGAAAGATGAAGAGCCGTGAAGGTACTGTTGTAGATGCAGATGATTTGATGGCTCAGCTGACTCAGATGGCAAAAGATGAAATAATCGAAAAGGGCAGGGAAGAAGAAATTGATGATGTTGATCAGACTTGTCATGATATTGCCCTTGGAGCTTTGAACTACTATATGCTTCAGTTTGATCCTCTGCGTGATATTACATTCAATCCTAAGGAATCCCTTTCTTTCAGCGGAAATACAGGTCCTTACCTCCAGTATATGGGTGCAAGAATCTGTTCAATGCTTTCCAAATTCAATGAAAAAGAATATGAAGGAGTGGACTTCAATTCAGGGCTTCTCAATCTTGAGGATGAGAGGGAAATCATCAAGCTTGTTGCCTCATTCCCTGAAGCAGTTGCGAAGTCCGCAAAGACTTATGATCCTTCGTTGATATGTGCATTTTTATATGATATTTCAAAGCGTTTCAGCCACTGGTATCATGATAATCAGATTCTCAAGGCAGAAACGAAAGAACTGGTAGTTGCAAGAGTAGGTCTTTGCAAAATGGTTCTTCAGACAATGAAGAATGCATTTGCACTTGTAGGTATTCCGTTCCTGTCTAAGATGTAACTGTTACATAAGGGAGATTGCCGTATCCGCAAGTTCGGAATCCGGATTTGACAGGAATGCCTTGGATAACAGAAGTGACAGAGAATCCGTATCTTTGATATTTGTCCAGGAGTGTTGGACACAGAAATCCAATGCTACAAGAATTCTGGCGTTTACCATCATTTCAAGTTGATTGTACAATCCGGTAAATCTCCTGTCATAGGTTTTCTTCTGTACGGATATGGAATACAGTGCGTTTACCGGGAATTCCGTAAACATGGTGTATAAATCTCCGAAAAGATATTCCAGTAAAACCCTCATGTTTCCGGCCTTTGTATTGAGTTTGAAATCCTTTGCAGCAAGTTTATCCAAACAGTATTCAACTGCTGCGTCCTCAAGTTCTGAAAAGCTGTTGAAATGGCTGTAAAAGCTGGCTTTCTTAATATCTACGGAATCTGTGATTTTGCTCAGACTTAAGTTGTCAAAACCTGATTCCGTTCCCATTTTCAGAAAAGATTCAATCATTCTAAGTTTTGTATCCATGATAATTGCCCGTACCTGCAATTTTAACTAACGAACGGTAGGCAGTCAACTGAAATAATTTGATTAATTTTGCAAATAGTGTTGAATGCTGTACGATTCATCTGATTTAATACATAGGTAATTTTAAGAAAAGGATGTGTTAAATGTACGCACTCGTAGAAATTCTTGGAAAACAGTACAAAGCAGAAGTCGGTAAGGATGTACAGGTTGATCTTGTAAAAGCAGAAATCGGTGCACAGGTTACTTATGAATCTGTTCTTGCTATTGTTGACGGAAGCAATGCAAAGTTCGGTGCACCTTATGTTAAAGGTGCTAGTGTTGTAGCCACACTCAAGTCCAACTTCAAGGATGACAAGGTTCGTGTCTACAAGTTCCATAGAAGAAAGGGATACCGCAGGACCCAGGGTCACAGAGAGCAGTATTCAATTCTTACAATCAACAGCATTAACGCTTAAGGAGGCAATCAATGGCTCATCATAAAGGTGGTGGTTCATCAAAGAACGGAAGAGATTCTAATGCTCAGCGTTTAGGCGTTAAGCGTTATGGTGGTCAGCTTGTCAAGGCCGGTGAAATCATAATGCGTCAGCATGGTACAAAGATTCACCCGGGTGAAAACGTAGGTCTTGGTACAGACTATACACTTTTTGCCAAGGCAGCAGGAAAGGTTAATTTCTACAGCAGAAATAACCGCAACTATGTTTCAATCGTAGTTGAAGGCTGACAACAGCAAATCAGATTAAACAAGTGCCGGTTTATGCCGGCACTGTTTTTTACTGGACAGAGGAAAAATGTTCGGATTTTCAGATGAAACATATATAGATATTGCCTCAGGACACGGCGGAGCCGGATGCGTTTCTTTCAGACGCGAAAAGTTTGTTGAAAAAGGCGGCCCTGACGGTGGCGACGGAGGAAAGGGCGGAGATGTTGTCTTTGTGGTTAAAGAGAATCTCAGAACGCTTGCCCATCTGAAAATCATCAGATCTTTCAAAGCAGAAAACGGTCAGAACGGTTCGGGTGCAAGATGTTACGGAAGAGACGGAAAAGATATTGAAATACCCGTACCTCCGGGAACAGTAATCAAAGACGCAGATACCGGTGAAATCATTAAGGATCTTACCGGAATGGACAGATATAATTTTCTGCAAGGCGGGCGCGGAGGACTTGGCAACTGGCATTTCAGATCTGCCACCAGACAGGTTCCGCGTTTTGCTCAGCCGGGTGAACCCGGTGTTGAAATGAGAGTGGGGCTTGAACTGCTTGTCATAGCAGATATCGGGTTTGTAGGTTTCCCTAATGCAGGTAAAAGCTCTCTCATGAATATGCTTACAAATGCAAGAAGCAAGGTTGCCTCTTATCCGTTTACAACAAAAATACCTCAACTGGGAATGATGCGTTATTATGGCAGAGATGTTGTAATAGCTGACATTCCCGGAATCATTGAAGGTGCCAGCGAAGGTGCCGGAATGGGATTTAAATTTCTGAAACATATTTCAAGAACATCGGGGCTTGCATATCTTGTTGATATGTCCGAGCCGGATTGTCTGAATAAATATGAGATGCTCAGAAAAGAGCTGGCTTCCTATTCATCTGAACTTATAGAAAAACCTGAGGTGCTCATAGGAACAAAACTGGATGAAGCAGGAGCATCTGAGAACTTTGAGAAATTCAAGGCCATGTACAAGGATAAAACAGTACTGGGAATGACTATTCTGGATGAAGAGACAGTCAAACCTGTTATGAAAGCCTTCATAGATATGATTGATAAAGGGAAGGGAGAAGACGGTTTCTCATTCAAGCCGAACACTGATGCATTTTACAGTGAAGAAGATACTCTCCATCCACAAGAATGACAATGAATACAATTAAGACTGCAATACTTGGCGGAAGCTTTGATCCTGTTCATTTAGGTCATCTCTTTTTGCTTCATCAAGCAGTAAGCCTTACAGATTACAGACAATTTATCATTGTTCCTGCTTTGTTGAGTAATTTTAAGCAGGATTCAAAACCTGTAACATCAGCAGAAGACCGCCTTAAGATGATAGAACTGTCAATTCTGGATTACAAAGAGCTGTATCCGGAAGATGATGGTCGGATAATTGTATCTGATACGGAATTCAGACGAGGCGGGGTGTCCTATACCTATGATACTGTTCTGGAAATAAAAAAAGAATTGAAGATTCAAGACCGATTGGGCCTTATTATCGGCGATGATCATATCAGAAAACTCAAGCAGTGGTATAAGTTTGATGAGCTTGTAAATGAAGTTGAGTTTCTGATTTGTCCAAGAAATGAAGACGTTCAGGTATTCGATCTTATTCCGGACAATGTTGTGTATAAAAAACTTGAATGCGGGACTACTGCATTGGAAAATGCAACTGCAATAAGAAATAATCTGAAAGAGAACTTGTCTTACCTTTCAGGGAGAGTGAAAAAGTATGTCAGAGAAAAAAATCTCTACTGTTGAAGAACTAAAGGACTATCTTAAATCACATCTCTCTGAAAAAAGATTCAGGCACAGCATTAATGTTGCCCAAACAGCAGATATGATTCTCAGAAGGTATGGTTTAACTCAGGAAGAATACCTGGGTTTCAAAGCCGCTCAATTCTGTGGACTGGCCCACGATATTGCACGGGAATTTACAGACAGTGAGATTATAGAGTACTGCCGCGGAAACAACCTGAAAATGGATTCGGATGAAAAGCAGTTTCCTGTATTGGCGCATGGAAAAGTATCTGCTTCCGTTGCCTGCTCATTGTGCGGAAACTTCCCGGAAAACTGGAAGAAAGCCATTTGTGAACATACAACAGGAGATTGCAATATGGATGATATCTCACTTGCTCTTTTCTGTGCAGATTACATTGAACCGTCAAGAGCCTTTCTTTCAGATGGTAAAAGAAATGAATATCTGGCATGCCCTTCATTAAAGGAATGTGCGTACAGAATATTATGTGATATGATGAAACACTGGGAAGAAAAGGGAAATCATATTTCCTGTTCAAAGAGCTTGGCTATGAGAGCCTGGCTGGAGGAAGAGATTTGAAAAAAACAGTAATGTTTATTCTTATTGCTTTGATTCTTATGTGTTGTGTTTCGTGCAGTAAAAGTGACTATACATGTTACTACGGTTATTTTAGCGATACTGCATTTGCACTTATATACAGTAATGCGAAGAATACTCTTTACTATGTAAAATTTCCTTTGAACATGATAGTTGATTGGGGAATGGACAAGGGTATAGATTCCGTTCCTGAAGTCATCAGAAACTTTGCCGGATTAAAGGAGTCCGGTTTCATGCTGGGAAACGAACAGACTTTCCGGGCTCTGAAGGATATTCTTGATGCCATGTCTCAGAATCCGGAACCTGATACAAAGTCCAGACTTGAAGTGATTGTAAAAAGAAATTCGGATTTAATAAACAAAGCCCTGCGTACAAATATCAGCAGGCTGTGTTCATCTGATATTACAAATCTGCTTAAGGCTGTAAACGGTAAAAATGCAGATGTGGCAGTTATGGATGCAGATGTAATTTTCAAGACTGATAATCTTCAGTTTTCCCAACAGTATTTTCAATCTTGGATGAATCAGATTATTAATTAAAGGAAATAAAATGAAAGAAGAAATTGCAAAAAAAGCACAGGCTATCAAAGAGTACATAGAAGATCACAAAGGTTTGGAAACAGTAGTCATAGATGTTTCTGAAGATTGTTCATGGACTGACTGTTTTATTATTACAACAGTTACAAGTCTGGGACATCTCAGAGGTCTTGCAAGAGAGCTGTGGGCTCTCCTTGACCAGCAGGGTCTTACCGTAAACAACAGACATAAAGCCGTGGGTGATGACGGATGGGAACTTGTTGATTGCGGTGACATTGTCATTCATCTCATGAGTCAGGAAATGAGAGATTTCTATACTCTTGAGAAACTGTACAACCGTCTGAACAAAGATTAAGATTTAATGACTTTGCCGGATACTGAGCCTGTCAGTACTCCGTTTTCCATTGCAGGTGAACCGTTTACAAATACATACTCAAGTCCGTTACATTTTGCATAAGGATCAAGAGGATTTGAATTGTCTTTCAATGTCTGAGGATCAAATACGACCAAGTCTGCAAAATATCCTTCACAGACAAGACCGCGGTCTTTAATCTTAAGTTTGCAGGCATTCCTGTAGGTCATTCTGTGTATGGTTTCTTCAAGTGACATAGTCTTCTTTTTCAAAGCATATTCACTGATTAATCTTATGGCAGCATTTCCGCTTCTCGGATGTGCTCCTCCACCTGCATAAAGTGCATCTGTTCCAAAACTCATAAGGGAATCTGTCATGATTTTCTCAGCAGTTTCATCACTTTCATAATAGTCAATCATAAGTGCACATTTTGTTTCTTTTGAAAGCAGTTTGAACAGGGCAGTATAAGGATCTGTGCAAAGTATTTCTGCACATTCGGAAATTGTCTTGCCGTTGAATTCAGGGGAACTTTCAAGAATAACGGCAACTATGTTGTCAAATCCGCAAAGCTGAATAATGCTGTCCCAGCCGTCAGGGTTCTCGATTTCCCTGATAAGGTTTTCTTTCTTTTCTGGATTTTCAACAGTATCTGCCAGTTCTTTAAGAAGAGCCTTCTGTTCAAGACGCAAAAGCCTCGGAGGGAGAAGTGAAAACAGGCTTGTACTTCCGTATGTATAAGGATACTGATCAAAAGCAACATCGAATCCGTTATCTTTTTCCTTATGAATCATCTTCAATACTTCATCGATTTTATCGGCATTTGTCCGGCCTATTGCCTTTAGATGTGATATCTCCAAGCGTACTCCGGTCTCACGCATGAATGAAAGAACTTCTTCAATTGAAGATATAATTTCCGAACCTTCACATCTGTGATGAACCGTAAACAGCGCGTCATGTTTTTTTACGACCTTTAGCAGTTCTATGTATTCATTTCTTGATGCGAAAATATTGGGGGCATAGTATATTCCCGTGGAAAAACCCATGCATCCCTGTTCAAGCGCTTGATCAAGAAGACGGCACATAGTCAGGACTTCTTCTTCAGTGGCCTCTCTGTTGGGATTGCCTTTTATTGCAGCCTTTCTGAGCATTGCATGATTCTGAAGAAACCCCATATTGATTCCGCATTTCACATTGTCCGAATAAGAACTGAAATCTGTCCAGTTCCAATCTTTCCAATGTCCCAGAATATCTGCAAATGCAGGTTCATCATCTATTTTTCTTGGAAATGCTCCTACACCGCAGTTTCCGGACAGATCAAATGTTATTCCCTGAGATACTTTATGGTTCATTGAAGGATCTCTCAATGTTTCCAATTCACTGTGGGCATGGATATCCATAAAGCCCGGGCAAATAACCTTGCCTGTTACGTCTATGGTGTTTTCAGATTTTCCTGTTCCGGCAGGTAGTATCTTTGCAATTCTCTGTCCGTCAATCAATACATCTGCATTTCTTGCTTCAAGACCGCTGCCGTCTATGAGAGTTCCGTTTTTCAATAAAATCATTTTGTCCCCGATGCCTGTAATATCATTGAAACCAAAGCCTGTGTATTACCTCTCATTTTGGCAGAAGCAAGAGCAGCCTTCAATTCCGGAATATGTTCCAGCCCGAATACTGCAGGCGGAAGTTTTGCTTTTGCAAGTTCGCTTGCAAGTATTACGAATGCTGTCTGAATATTATAATTTACAAACGGTTCAACTCTGATGATTTCCGCAAACAGAAATGCTCCTCTGGCAACCGGATGCAGAACAGACCATGAACCGCGGTACTGTGAAAAGATTGCCTGGGCTTCCTGAGCCTTTGCATCGTCTTTGTATTTTCCGCCGTTTTTGTCATCAAAAGCCATCATGATTTTTCTGTTGATATCACAAACCGATTTTTCTGAAATTTCATACGGCAGTGTTGAAAGAGCACTTCTCATGTTCAGAATTGCAACCTGCGTTTCCAAAGGTAAATTCTGGTTTTTAAGTCTGAAGATTCCCAGAATCTGTTCTCTGGAAAACTCACTGTCACCATATGCGTATGCTTCCTGAATGACAGATGCTTTCTGATAATCTGTCAGGATTGAATTACGGGAACTTTTTCTGATTTTATCTACGGCCGAATAATCCTGTGCGCCGGTTCTGAGATTTCTGTTTTTCATGTATCTCAAAGTTCTGCCGTCAGTAGGTCTCTCTGTTTCTTTAGGAATACTCCATACCCAGTCACCGCATCTTGAGACACCTTCAATTCTTCCGCTTTCACAAAGTGCGCGGACTCTTCTCTCACTTATGCCCCATTTCTGAGCAGCCTCTTTAACTGACATGAATTCCATAATTTTTCCCCTATACGGAATCGATTGTACCGACTTGGGAACAAAATATCAAATAAGCGAAATTGTTTGTCAGAAAAAAAGTTTTCTGATTATTGCGGCAACACCGTTTTCATCATTGGACAGTGTCAGGCAATCTGAAACAGCTTTTACTTCAGGATAAGCATTTGCCATGGCAACCCCAATTCCTGCAGTTTTCAACATTTTTATGTCGTTGTAATCATCGCCTATGGCAATAATCTGTTTTATCGGGATATCGTATGCCTTTGAAAGAGTTTCCACTGCAAGTGCTTTGTCAGCACAGACCGGCATCATTTCCAAAAAATCTTTTCCTTCGTAGTAAAAGATTTTGTCTTGGGTAAGCCCTCTGCTTATCAGGTCTTCTTTAAAAGCGTTGAGTATTGATTTGTCCTGTGACATTACAACCATTTTATTCGGGCTTTTTTCAGTAATCAGACTGTGCATGTCTGCTACAATGCAGTCTTTGTAGTAGAATTTGAGTTTGATAGTGTATGTCCAGTTGTCACGGCTTTCCATATACCAGTCGTTCCCGACAATGTACACAAGATCGAGTTGATGTTCATGTGCGCAATCAACAATGGCAGGAAGGTATTTCCCTTCAACCCGGTAATCCTGAATCAAATTGTCATTTTCATCAAACAGGCATGTTCCGTTGCAACAAGAAGCATCTCCTGTTATTCCAAGTTCAGAATAGAACTTTCTGATTCCGGTAAGCATTCTTCCGGATACTATGACAAACTTGACGTTTTTTTCTTTGACAACGCGTTGAATCCAATATTTGTTTTCTTCGGTTATTCTCTTATCTGTAGTAAGAAGTGTTCCGTCTGCATCGCAGCAAATTGCTTTATATTCCATTTTTTTCTCTCTGCCTAAATGTAACATTATTAACAGAACAGTTTCAATTCAGTTGACTTTATCATATTAAGGTGAATATCATTTTTCCCGATGAATCATGACGGCAAAGAAAACAATATTGTAGTTCTCTCATTTATACTTCTTCTTGTGCCGTATTATCTGTCATCATTTCTGAAAATCTCCGCTTCCGTTACAATGCCTTATTTTCAGGAAACGCTGGGACTTTCATCAACAACGGTCGGAATTGTATCAAGCATGTTCTTCCTTGCTTACGCAGTCATGCAGGTTTTGGGAGGAGAACTGTGTTTAAGACACGGCTCATTAAAGGTGATGACTGCCGGCTTGGTATTATCTGCACTGGGAACAATGTGTTTTGCAATTGCTTCATCTCCTGCATTGATAATTGTAGGAAGATTTCTCATGGGCGTGGGAATAGGGCCTGCATTTGTTTCTGTAGTTACGTTATTGCAGGAAAACTATACCGGAAAAAAATATTCCGAGCTTGCAGGTTTCTCAGTCATGATTTGTCAGTTCGGAGCCGCATGTTCATCAGCACCTCTTCAGTATTTTATAAACCGATTTGACATCAGCAGCCTCTTCATAGGTTTGACTGCTTTCCAGATTCTTTTTGCTTTCCTGCTTTTTGTTGCTTCCGGTAAATATAAGAACCACGTTGCGGAAACAGACGGAATCGGTTTTTGGGCTCAGTTGAGACTTGTGTTCAAAATGTTGCTTAAGAGCAGAATTCTTGTTGCATGTTTCATTGTCTGGGTAGGTTATAATGCTGTTCTGGCAACTTATCAGGGATTATGGGCTGTAAAATGGACTGCTTTTGCCTTTAATGCCAACAAAGTGATTTCTTCTTATTCTGTTTCTGTTTCGGCCTTGGGAATAATGATAGGCTGTGTAATCTGTGAAAAGATAAGAATGAAAAAGTTGGACAGAACTTCAGAACTGTCAGTTCATATTCTGCTTCAGATTATTATTTTCTGTGTTCTTGTTGCCATTAAATTCTTATCTGATTCTTTCGTCTATACATCAATAGTAATAGACGGCATTTACGGTCTTTCAATAGGTCTTATCTGTGTTCAAATCTCTGCTATTGTCAGGGAAAATTCAGACGCATCACATAATGCAATTATCATGGGATTTCTCAACGGTACTGCAAATGTAGGAAGTCTTGTTCTCCAGTCTTTAAGCGGAGTCCTGGTTGATTTCTTTGTTTTAAGAACGGAACAGGGCAACGCTTTCGGGCTTTCCTTCATAATAATAGGCACAATCTATCTTGCTTCATTGTATGCAGGAAGACATATTCTCAAACAGAAAATCTGCAGATAAAAAGAACTGCCACAGCTTTACCTGCAACAGTCCTACTTCATATATTAGGAGAAAATATGTTCAATCAAGACCGAATGAATTAATCTTCATCCGGCAGTTTTACTTTTTTAAGGGCATGAATGATGAATTCATTTCTGAGTTTCATCAGATCCGGCATACTTCTTTTTGTCCAGTCATATATGCCTTTTCCTGTTTTTGAACCCAGATTTCCTTCTGCAACCCTTTCTGTCATTGCAGGGCTTGCAGTCTGTTCCGAACTGATAACCGGCAGAACGGTATTCTGAACACTGACACAAAGATCCAAACCTACGGCATCTATATGTTCAAGCGGACCCCAAACCGGGAATCTGATTCCCATACCCAGTTTTACGGCAGTATCTACATCTTCAGGTGTTGCAAGACCTATGTTTACTATGTTGGTTGCTTCTCTGATTACTGCCTGGAATATTCTTCCTGCAAGTTGACCTTCAAGATCCTTTCTTACAAGTACCGGAGCCTTACCCCAGGATCTGAGAATCTTTTTTGTTTTAAGTGCATATTCTTCTTTTGTAAAATCACTCATGACAACTTCTACCAAAGGAACAAGGTGTGCAGGGAACCAGAAGTGGGTTGATACACATCTTTCTTTATGAACGGTTAATGCAGAGATTTCAGTAATTCTCAAACCGCTTGTATTTGATGCTATGATTACGTCAGGAGGAAGTGCTGCATCCAGCTCTTTGAATACCTGCTGTTTCAACTCAAGATTTTCATAAACGGCTTCGATTACAAATGATGCTTCATCCAAAACTGAACTTGTAGGAGAGGCAGGTTTCAGAAGGGTTTGGGCATTTTTGAACTGCTCTTCAGTACATAATTCGTTATCGTACAATTCCTTCATTGCCGTATATGCAGCAACGATTCCTTTTTCTGCTCTTTCCTGTGAAGTATCTGTAAGGTATGTTTTATTACCTGCAAGTGCACTTCTTGCGGCAATTCCGCTTCCCATAAGGCCGCTTCCGACTACTATGACATGATCACGCATAATAAAATCTCCTTGGTAAGGTGTGTTTAACTGATTATAACTCATAGGAGATTAAATTGTCGACAAAAATATTATAAAAATGCAGACAAACTATTTTGAAGAATAAACTGAACTTATGACATTGATAATGTTCAGAATCTTTTCATTCTCTAAAATTTCCCTGAAAGATTTCTCGCTTTTTGTCAAATGGCTTCGAATTGCAGATAATGCCTCACTGAGTTTCTTTTCACTGATTGCTTTCAGTATTTTCCCATGTTCAGATGTTGCCGTATTTTTCCTGTCGATGTTTATTGAATTTATCCATCTTGCTCTCTGCATTTGTATGCTCATCTGATCTGAAATGGTCAGAAGTCTTGGATTATTACTGTATTCAATGATGGTGTGATGAAACAGGTCGTCCAGTTTGTATACATCTTCAATACTGTTGTCTGTGTTTTCCGTTTTCTTCAGAATTGATTTCAGTTTTTCAATCTGATTATCTGAAAGCCATCCGTTATCTGCTATTAAAAGTATTGCTTCACATTCAACTGCACTTCTTACATGAAGGATATCTACAATATCGTTGAGAGTGATACTTGATACTACTATTTTTGATTTCTCATTTATCTCAATAAGTCCGTCGCGTTGAAGAAGGATTATTGCTTCTCTTACAGGGGCACGGCTCATTTCAAATTCTTTTGAGAGTTTATAGTCTGAAAGCTGAGTTCCCGGTTTCAGATAACAAGTGATTATCTGTTGCTTGATTTTCTCATAAGCAATACTTACCTGGGAATCTTCATTCATCTTCATTGACATATACCTCTTTATACAAGAATTATAAGTAAAAAAACGGCGATACTCAATTAAAATTATGTCGACAAAAAACAAAAAAATTGTAGACAGAATGTTTCTGGCAGATTTATCATTTAAAAAAATGGGAGGATTGAAATGAAAGCTGTTCTGCTTGAAAAACCATACGATATAAAGGTTACGGATAAGGCTGTTCCCGAACCCGGTCTGAAAGATGCATTGATTAAGATAAAAGCCGCAGGTATTTGCGGAAGTGATATGGGTGCTTTCAGGGGTACCAACGGTTTGGTTTCATATCCCAGAATTATCGGACATGAATTGGCCGGAGAAATAGTAAAAATCAATCCGGATAATAAGAAGGGTTTAAAAGTCGGAGATCGTGTTGTGGTAGACCCTTATCTTTACTGCGGTCATTGTTATCCTTGCAGTCTCGGCCGTACAAATTGTTGTGAGGACTTGAAAGTTCTGGGTGTTCATGTTGACGGAGGAATGGCAGAATACTTTGTTCATCCTTCAGATATGTTGATAAAGGCTCCGTCTGATGTTCCTTGGGAGTTGCTTCCTATTTCAGAACCGTTGACAATTGCCCTTCATGGTATTCACAGACTTGCAGTGAAAAAAGGAGAATCTGTTGTTATTTTCGGAGCCGGAGCAATAGGGCTTTTAGCTGCATTGGTTTCTGTTGTGTATGGTGCAAAACCTGTTTTGGTAGATGTTGTTCAGGCAAGATTGGATTTTGCAAAAAGATTGGGGATTGAAAATGTTGTCAATTCATCATCTGAAAATGTCAAAGATGCTGTGTTGAAAATCAACGGAGGAGAACTTGCACATTGTGTAATGGAAGCGTCCGGTTCCAATATTGCAATCAGATCATCTCTTGATGTTGTCAGAAACGCAGGACGTGTTGCATTTACGGGCTGGCCTAAAGGAGAGACTTCAATTCCTACAGATATAATAACAAAAAAGGAAATAGATCTGCGAGGTGCCAGAACAAGTGCCGGTGAGTTTGAGGAAGCTCTTGAATTAATTGCTTCCAAAAAAATAGATGTAGAGAAGATTCTGACAAAAGTAATTTCAATAGATGATGTTCCGGGTATTGTAAAAGACATGGACGTCAATCCGGGAAATTATCTCAAAGTCAATGTAGTTTTTCAGTAAATTAGTATGAAAATTAATCTCAACGGGTTAAAAGAAATCTCCTCATGGAATAAGGCAAATATAGTTCTTCCCAAGTTTGACATTCAGGAAATGAGAAAAAACACTGAGGAAAAATGCAGATGGATTCATTTCGGATCCGGAAACATCTTCCGAGGTTTTATTGCTGCCAGAATGCAGGACCTTTTGGAAAAGCAACTTGCAGATACAGGTATTGTCGTTTCAGCCGGATATGATTTTCAGGTCATAGATGAAGTATATGCAAAACATGACAACCTCAGTCTTGTCTGTACTTTGAAAAGTGACAAGACCATAGATTCAAGAATTGTTGCATCTGTATCCCGTGCATGCAAATGCAGTTATGATTT
Organism: Sphaerochaetaceae bacterium; assembly: GCA_045598675.1. GTDB lineage: Bacteria > Spirochaetota > Spirochaetia > Sphaerochaetales > Sphaerochaetaceae > JAZLEZ01. The sequence goes on along the minus strand of JAZLMO010000022.1, from coordinate 33,144 downwards.
TCCGGAAGACCTTGAAGCATTGAAAAGATACTTCAGGAATCCTCTTCTTCAGCTGGTTTCCTTTACTATTACGGAAAAGGGATATGTTGCAGATGATTCTTCAACCGGTCCTGATGATTGCAAATCTTTGATTTCTTTTGTTACGTCATTGGCATACGAAAGATTCAAGACCGGTGCCTATCCATTGGCATTTGTCAGTATGGACAATTGTTCTCAGAACGGCGATAAGCTTAAAAAAGGCGTTCTCAAAACCGCTGAAAAGTGGGAGAGTTCAGGTTTTGTATCCAAAGAATTCTTATCATATCTTTCCGATTCTTCCAAAGTTGCATTTCCTATCACAATGATTGATAAGATTACTCCCAGACCTCATGAACAGATTCAGAAAATGCTTCAGCATCTTGGAGTAGAAGACTGTCAGCTTACAGTAACTTCCAAAAAATCTTTCATTGCTCCCTTTGTAAACACTGAAGAATGCGAATACCTTGTTATAGAAGACACATTTCCCAACGGAAGACCTCCGTTGGAAGAAGCAGGTATTTTCATGACTGACAGGGATACTGTCAATAAAGTTGAAAGAATGAAAGTCTGTACCTGTCTGAATCCTATCCATACTGCTATGAGTATCATGGGATGTCTTTTGGGCTATGAAAAAATCAGTGCTGAAATGGAAGATCAGGATATTGTCAAATACATAAGACGGATTGGATATGCAGAGGGAATGGCAGTTGTTGCAGACCCCGGCATTATCAATCCTAAGTCATTTATTGATGATGTTTTTGAACGCAGATTACCTAATCCGTTCTTGCCGGATACTCCGCAGAGAATTGCAACGGATACCAGTCAGAAATTATCTGTCAGATTCGGAGAGACTGTAAAGTCATATATTAATGAAGGAAAAGACTTGGATAATCTGGCATACATTCCGGTTGTTTATGCTTCATGGCTCAGATATCTGCTTGGTGTTGATGACTTCGGAAATACTTTTGAAATCAGTCCTGATCCGTTACTTGATAATCTAAAACAGAATCTGAAAGGTCTCAAACTCGGAGATTGCGGTCCTTTTGACGGGTTTATTAAGCCTATACTGGAAAATGAAATTATTTTCGGTTTTAATGTGTGGACTTCACCCCTGAAAGAGAAAGTTGTCTCGGCTTTTGATTCTATGATGAAAGGAAAAGGTACTGTAAGAGAATTCATTCACAGGCTGTAAACATTACAAAAAGAAATAAAAAATAACTTTCTCAATGCTGAAACCTCATGTTAGAATTTAAAAAACATATTTTAAGGAGAAAGATATGAAAAAAATTTGCATTACATTGCTTTTAGTCCTTTGTGTTCTTTCAGCAGTATTTGCTCAGGGCGCACAGGAAGCAAAACAGGAAACAATCCGTGTTATGCTTGCAAACCATCCTTACGGTAATCTTCTCAGAGATCACATTGCTGAATTCGAGAATGAAACCGGTATCAAGGTAGAATGGGAACAGCTTCAGGAAGGTCAGCTTTCACAGCAGCTCACAACAGAGTTTACAGCCGGCGGTTCTACAGTTGACGTTTTCATGACAAGACCTCTCAACGAAAGTCTTCTTTTCCTGAAGAACGGTTGGTATGCATCTCTTGATAACTACGACTTCTCAGATTATCCGAAATCAAGTGTTGACGTAGGAAGAAAAGACGGAAAGGCTTACATTGTTCCTATCGTATCAGAATGGCAGGTCATGTATTACAGAAAAGACCTCTTCAAGAAAGCAGGTCTTTCTATTCCTAAAACATTTGACGAACTTGAAAAAGCTGCAGCAATCCTCAATAAGGACGGCGTAGCAGGTTTCGGTTCTCGTGGTGCAGGAAACCCTTCAGTTACACAGCTTTCATCATACGTTTACCAGTATGGCGGACGTTATATCGAAAACGGCGAAGCAGTATTCGATTCACCTGAAGCAATTGAAGCAATCAAATTCTACGGAAAGATGCTGGGCAACTATGGTCCTCAGGGTGTTACATCACTTTCATGGGAAGGACTTATGCCTGTATTCCAGGCCGGAAAGCTTGCTATGTGGACAGATGCTTGTGTATTCTACGGACAGGTCGTAGATCCTTCAAAGTGTACAGTTCCTGAAGAAGACATCGGTATTGCAGATCTTCCTGCAGGACCTAAGGGAAATCAGCCTTTCAACGTAGTATCTTGGGGTGTCTCAATTTACAGCGGAACACAGCATAAGGCTGCAGCAGAAAAGTTCCTGAACTGGGCAACAAGCAAAGCTTTTGCAGTTGAAGGTATGGCTCAGTCAATTACAATGTCAAGAAACAGCGCTTGGGTAGATGGTGCACAGTACATGAATCCTGAACTTGTTGCATCAAGAAAGAACGCAGCAGATAACGGTTATCAGTATGACCGTCCGTTCATTACTTCTGTAGGTAAGGCAAGAGACCTCATCGGTGAAGTAGTTCTTGAATCAATCAACTCAAAGGGTACATCAACAAAGATTCCTGCACTTGCAAAAGAAAAAGCAGCAGCTGTTAATGAGATCCTTAAGGCAGATAACGAATACCATAATCTTCCTTACTGATTTACACGGTATTAAAACAAAAACACTGGCAGCCTGACTTTATCAGGCTGCCGAACTATATTCTTACACAAGGATATTCTTTATGAAAAAACATGAATCCGGCGAAATGATTGCTCCTATTAATGAGAATTTCGTTGATAAATACTATAAATGGGTTTATACCAGTCCGGCGCTGATTTTTATCTGTCTTCTGATGGTATTCCCTGTTTGTTATACATTTGTAATAAGTTTTACAGATTGGTCTCTTACAAGTGGAAGACCAATGCAGTTTGTAGGATTTAAGTCTTACATTGCAGTTTTCAAAGAACCGAGATTCTGGGCTGCTTTGAAAAGAACTCTTGTATTTACTATATTTTCAGTTTTCTTTGAAACTGTTCTGGGTACGGCAATTGCAATCCTGTTGAATACAAAGTTCAAGGGTAAGACAGTGGCAAAAGCTTTACTACTGCTTCCTCTTGTTGCAACCCCGGTTGCCGTAGGTCTCGTTTTTACACTTTTCTACGACCCGACAATTGGTTTTATGAACTATGTTCTGTCTACTTTAGGTTTGCCTCAAAGCGGATGGCATACGTCTGAGAGTACGGTTATGTTCTCTCTTATTCTTGTTGATATCTGGCAGTGGACGCCTATGATGGCATTGATGGTACTGGCAGGTTTAGCAGGAATTTCGGATGAACCTTATGAAAGTGCTATGGTTGACGGAGCAAATTATACTCAGACTCTGTTTCATATCACTATTCCTATGCTTCTTCCTACTATTCTCACAGCATTAATTCTCAGATCCATTGAGGCTCTGAAAACATACGATATTATTTTCAGTATGACAAAAGGCGGTCCTGGTTACAGTTCCGAGACGCTTAATATTCTTGCTTACAAATTCAGTTTTGAATATTTCAATATGGGACAAGGTGCAGTTATTCTTATTGTTCTTTTTGCACTTGTCGTGTCTTTCAGCCTTATTGTCATGAAACTGAGAAAACTTACGGAGGTCTGATATGGTAATAAAGAAAAATCCAGCCAAGACTTTCATTTTCTATCTCATTGTTCTTATTGTCTGTGCAATTATGGTTTTCCCTTTGTACTGGATGTTCATTTCTGCGTTTAAGGTTCAGGTTGATATTATTGCATGGCCACCTAAATTTACATTCAAACCTACATTGGCAAACTTCAAAGAAGTGTTGTTTGCACAGCACTTTATGAGATATCTTAAGAATTCAACAATAGTTGCTTTGGCTTCTGTTTCCATTTCATTGGTTTTAGGTCTTCCTGCAGCGTATGCAATTGCAAGAAACAACATGAAAAAAACTGCACTGTTTATTCTTGTTGCCAGATTGATGCCCGGTATTTCGTTTCTAATGCCGTGGTACATCATCTTTTCAAGACTTAAGCTTATGGACAGTTATATTGCTTTGATTCTTTCTCATATTCTTATTTCTCTTCCTCTTACAATTTGGACAATGGAACCGTATTTCAGAGGAATTCCAATTGAGATGGATGAAAGTGCAATGATTGACGGTGCTTCAAGAACAAAAACTTTTATTTCAATTATTCTTCCTCTTGCAGGACCGGGAATTGTAACAGCTACTACTTTAAGCTTTATTTTCAGTTGGAATAATTTTATGTTCAGCCAGGTCCTTTCAAGACAGAAGACAAGAACACTTCCTATTGCAGTAAACAACTTCCTTTCCTATGCATCTGTAGATTGGGGCGGGGTTATGGCCGCTGCAGTGTTTATCATGCTTCCTGCCATTATTATTACAATGATATTCCAGAAGTACGTTATCAAAGGTCTTACCGCAGGCGCTGTCAAAGGTTGATAAATTTGTAAAAAAGAAAACGGCATAGATCAGATAACTTGAACGCTATCATCTATGTCGTTTTACATTTTTCAATTTAATCCAAGAATATTCATTATTACTGAGATCATTATCTGTTTTTCTTCCGGTTTAGATTCGGCTATGAGCAGTGTTATTGCAACAAGAGTTCCATTGCTGATTGTTTGTCTGCCATCTGCTCTTTTCAAAATGCCATTCTTTTGAAGAAAAGTCAGAAACAGTGTCGCAGCTATTCTTTTACAACCATCATTAAACGGATGATCTTTTACAAGAAAATACAAAAGGTTTGCAGCTTTTTCCTCAAGTGTAGGATATACATCCTGTCCAAATACTGTCTGATAAACAGCTGCCAAGATACCGTCCAGTTTTCCATCTTCCTTTTCTGTTCCGAATAAGTCCGATGTATTTCCGAACTTCATCTTTTCAATGATATCAAAACATTCTGATAGCTCAAGTTTTGAGTAAGAAGTATTGCCTTCAGGCTTTGAAATACATTGATGATCATAATCATCCAGAAGATCTAAAGCTTTAGTATATCCGTTGATTACCGAGAACATTTCTTCAGTATCAATTTCTGCCATATGAGCAATAATCTTGGATTCAATTTCAACAGTTTTATTCAAGTATTCAAGTCTTTTCTGATTTACGGCATAACCTTGGAGTATATACTGCTTCAGAACCTTATTAGCCCACTGACGGAATTCAACACCTCTTTGTGATTTTACTCTGTATCCTACAGAAATAATGACATCAAGGTTGTAATACTGCGTCATATGTGTTTGAGTTTTCCATGCAATTGCACCATGTTGTGTGGGAGTCGCAAAATTTGCGACAACCACTTGATCTGCCAGTTCATCATTAAGGGCATTATTAATGTGTTTACCAATTGTTTTAACATCTCTGTCAAACAATTCCGCAATTTGGTTTCTATTCAGCCATACTGTTTCAGAATCCACTTTAACAGGTATGCTGACGGACTTGTCTTTTGCTTCAAAAATTATCAATTCGTTAATCATGAATATATCATATCATCTATACACATATTAAGCAATAAAAAACAATCGTACTTGAATGATTTCAGGCTATTTTTTTGCAAATACTCAGGATTTTATGTGAAACAAAATATAAAAAATGTTTCACATTTAATGCGTAATCCTTACATGTAAAACAAATAATAGTAAAATGTTTCTCATCATTATTACAATGGTGTTCCAAAAGTATGTCATTAAGTGACTTACCGCCGTCGCAGTTAAAGGTTGATGAAAAGATTTCCAAGATGCTTGAAGGCTAAGTTTGGGCACATTAAATGATTAATCCTTGATTTTAGGGTGAAAAATGGTAATACTAACAGTAGAAATTCACCCTAAAAGGAGTGGTGTAAATGAGCAACATTGAAATAATACAAAAGCTTTTAAACGAAAAAGCGGACTTGCAGGCTCAAATTAACATATCCGCTTTCGATGGAAGCATAGAGATAAAAACCGTAAATAATGAAAAATATATCTATGTAAGAAAACGAGAGGCCGGTAGATATAAATCAACCTACATTGATAAATATACTGAGGAACTGTACGTTGCAGCAGTAAATCAAGCTCAGCATAACCGAACAGTAAAAAAACAGCTGCGTCAGGTTGAAAAGGAGCTGGCAAAACTCGGATATGAAGAAGGAGTACTTACACCTAGAGTTAAGCTTAATATCGACTTTGCAAGAGCAAACGTAAAAAGTCTGATCTATGACCAGGCGGTCTTGGAAGGAGTATCTACTACCTTCCCACAGACTGAAACTATCTTGGAAGATGGTGAAGTTAACGGAGTAAAGGTCAGCGATGTTCAGAAAATCTTAAATCTGAAACATGCATAATCTTTGCAAATCACTTCTTGATTAAAAACGGGTTGGGGTTGTTGGTTGTACCGGAAAAACTTGTTTCAGAGTTTAAGGGCTTACTGGTTGCATACTATGAAGGACGTGATGAAGACACTATCAAGAGCTTCCTGAAAGAAAAGTGCTGGAGACAGTTTTAATGTGAAAAGCATTTAGGGTGCAGAATGCGCATTAGATTATCAAAAATTCACCCTAAAAAGAATAGGATTCGTGTTGTGTTGTTTTTCAATCATCAGTACGTTCTCTGATGAATTGAATATTTCTTTCAACATGCTGTGTCATGATTGTTTTTGCTTTGGAACAATCATTCCTCTTTATGGCTTCTATTATTGAGTTATGATCATCAAAAGTATCTTGCATAAGATTCTTTTTTGTAATTGATCTGACAACAGGAATAGTTTTGAATAAGACAGGGAAAAGAATTTCCACTACCATGTTGTGAGAACATTTGGCTATCAGAGAATGAAATTCAATATCAAACGGAGCTGTTTGATCTGAATCAATATAAGCTTGTTCCAGTTTTTTTTCTATTTCTATCAGTTTTTCAATTTCAGATTCCGTAGCATTCTGAGCAGCTAATTCAGCTAAAGGTGGCTCTAAGAATAATCTGAACTGCAATAAATCCAGAAGAAGCTGTTTTTGGTTAGCTACGAAGTCAAAGCCAAGCGGATCTTCCGTTATTCCCGGTGTTTTGGAAACAAAGGTTCCTACACCTCGGGTAATTGTAAGAATATTTCTTGAAACAAGTATTTTAATTGCTTCACGAAGTGTGCTTCTGCTGACTCCTAAAGATTTGCAAAGCTCTGGTTCACTTGGGATTTTATCTCCAGGTTTAAGTTCGAGTGTTTTTATCTGTTTAATAATTTCATCTGCAGCATTATTAGCTAAAGAGTGTTCCAACGCATTAACTTTATTAATCATAACTTTCAATAGAATACAAATAAAATTGCAAAATTTCAACGCTACGAGCTCTGCTAAAAATTTCTGCTAAAAATTCATTTATGACAACAAAAATAAATTTGACAAATGAAAAACCGTATGAAATAATCAAAAACATATAAAAGACATCAGATGTCTGATGTGTACAAAGAGGAGAAATATTATGAAAAAAGTTGTTACTATTTTTTTAATGGTTGCAATGATTGCTTCATGTGTCTTTGCTCAAGGTTCTGAGGAAAAAACGAAAGATGAAGTAATTAAAATCATGCTCACATGTTCAAATACAGCAGGAAAGCCTCATACAGATGCTTTGATTGCAGCATGTGAAGAAATCGCAAAACGCACAGATAATAAAGTGCAGATTGAATTCCACGGTGGAGACGAAATGTTTACACATGCAGAAGGAGTTGAAGCTGTAATGAACAATGCAAACGTTATGTATATTGTTGATGCCAGTACATTCAAAGACTACTGTGCACCACTTTCAACATTGATTGCTCCGTTCTTATTTGAAAATTATCAACAGGTTGAAGCTTTTGTTGCAACTGATTTCTGGAAAAGCATTATTAAAGAATCTGAAGCTGCAGGCCTCCATCTTGTAGTTGATGATCTTGTTCTGGGAACAAGAAACATTCTTGCAACAAAGCCTGTTCTTGGTGTTGCCGATTGTAAAGATTTGAACATCCGTATTCCTGATGATCCTATGTACATCGCAATTTTTGATGCTCTCGGATCAAACTACTTAGCTATGAGTGCATCTGATATGGTTACAGCTATGTCAACAGGTATGTGTGATTCAATGGAAGGTACAGCTGCTTCATGTTTGACATATCTTAAGAGTATAAAGAATCCTTGTTATTCACTTAATGGTCATATTCTTAGTGTTGTCAGCGTATTCTGTGGACAAGGATTCTGGGAAGATTTGCCGGAGAATTACAAAACAATCATTTCTGAAGAATTCAACAAGGCTGCACAGAAGTCTAACCGCCAGTATGCAGAACAGTTTGAAGATTATCTCAAGAAGTATGAAGCTGAAGGTTGTAAGGTTTACAGATTGACAGATGCTCAGAAGGCAGAATTTGTTAAGGCATCTACACCATATGCTCAGTCACTTCCAAGATACAATGATTTTAAGAAGATTGTTGACAATCTTAAATATTAATTGAATGTTTCAGAATAATTTAACTGTAGAGGTTGCCCTCTACAGTTAAATTAGATTGTTTACCGAAAAAGGACCATCGCAGAATTATTCATTCTGCAACAGTCCCTTATGATTTGCAGGATAAAAATATGGAAACTATAATAAAAATAGAAGAGAAAGCAGAGAAGATATTGGATCATATCGGATGTGTCATTTTCTTTTTGATGATCATTTCTACATTCTTCAATATTTTTTCATACTGGTTTATTGGAAAAAGATTCGCTCAGTTTGATGAGATTACCTTAGCAATTTTTGTTTGGGTTGTTTTTATTGTTACAGGTCCCTTATATAAACGCGATGAACATATTGGCGTAACTTTTATTGTTGATAAAATGCAGCCTAAGGCTCGTTCTATCTTTAGAACTTTAGCAGATGTTATTGTCTTTGTAACTTCTGTTCTTGTTATGATTTATACATGGAAATTAATGATGAGATCCTTTAACAAGCACACGTTTGTTTTGGGAATACCTTATGTGTATATAGATGCAGGAGTATTCTTCGGGTATATCTCCCTTACAATTGTTTCAATTTTTAAGCTGTTTATTCATATTTCTGAAATCAAACAGGCTTTTAAAAAGGAGGTTGAAGTATTATGACATTTATAAACTTTCTTCCTATGATTATTGCCTTGATTATGCTGTTTTTCGGCGTACCGATGTGCGTAAGCTTTTTTACTTCGGCCTTTATTTATTTTGGTTTTATTTCAAAAATTGTACCGCTTACAAATGTTATTCAGTCCATGGTTTCAGGCACAATGTCCTCTTCTGTTGTTTGCTTGCCTTTGTACATGATGGTTGGTGTCATTATGATGCGTGCAGGTATTGCTGACAAGCTTATGGAGTTCTGTAATACACTTGTAGGACATCATAAGGGTGGACTTGCTCATGTCAATGTTCTATTAAGCACACTTGATGGAGGTGTAACAACATCAAGTAATGCAGACTGTGCAATGCAATGTAAAATTCTTGTTCCGGAAATGACCAGACAGGGATATCCGGTAGGTTTCTCTGCATCTGTTACTGCTGCAAGTGCTCTTATTGCTCCTATTGTTCCTCCTGGAGGAAACCTGATTCTTTATGCAATTATTACTGAAACTGCAGTTGGTTCATTGTTTATGGCCGGTTACATTCCCGCTTTACTTCTCTGCATTCTTCAGATGATTGTTGTAGGTTTTGCAGCTAAAAAATACAACCTTCCGAAAGCACGAGAGAAAAGGGCAACACTAAAGGAAATCGGTTTAGCATTCGTAGATGGATTCTGGGCTTTATTGATTGGTGCAATCTTGATTGTTGGGCTTAGATTTGGTCTGTTTACAATTACAGAAGGTGCTACACTAATTATTGTTCTTAGCTTTCTTGTCGGATTCTTTGTTTACAAAACATTGAAATGGAAAGATGTTCTTCTTATTTTCAAAGAGTCATTACATTCAACATGTTCTATTATGTTGATGCTTACAAGTGCAAAGGTTTTCGGACTTTATTTGAGTTGTGCAGGAATTCCAAAAGCTATGGCAGACTTTGTTACAAAATATACTACAAGTCAGACTGTTTTCATGTTTCTTACATGTGGTGTTCTGTTCGTTGCAGGTATGTTCCTTAACGGTGGTCCTATTATCACAATTATGGCTCCGATTATTTTCCCTATTGCACAGAGGCTTGGTGTTGACCCGGTTCAGTTCGGTATTGTAATGATTGTTATGACATCAACAGGAGCTATGACTCCTCCTGTAGGTGGTTGTATGTATGTTTGCTGTAATCTCTTACATATTGGTATTCCTGAATTCCAAAAATATGTATGGCCATTCATTTTTGTATTTTTCTTAGTAGTTCTGGTTCTTATTTTGTGTCCGGGTATTGCACTCTTCTTACCTAGACTTGTTTATGGAGCATAAAATGGTTTTATCTATTTCTTCCGGAATCATGGCCGGACATTACGGTGATTTTGAAGCTATCCGTATTTTTGCAAAAGTCGGATTTGATGCTGTTGATTATTATTTTGAACCGTGTCCCACTTCAAAGTGGGGCACAAAAGATCAGGATAGTTACATTAAAGAACTATTGGATTGTGCAAAGGATAATAATGTTTACTTTAATCAGGCTCATGCTCATCATATATTTGATTGGGATGAACCTGATTTGATTGAGAATAAGATTATTCCAACTATTACAAATGATATTATATGTGCTTCAAAACTTGGTGCACCTCATATCATTGTCCATGGCTTATCTCATCCTGCTGTAAATCACAGCACAGAAGAAAGAATGAAAGTCAATATTGACTATTACAACAGAATTAAACCTGTTGCAAAAGAGCATGGTATTAAAATTGCGCTTGAAAACCTGAAAAAAGTATGCACAACCCCGGATGAGTATGAATACTTGATGGATGCTCTGAACGATGATGTTTTTACAGCATGTGTGGATGTTGGTCATAGTTTTTATGTCGGACAGGATGCTGCAGAAATTATCCGCAGGCTTGGACATAATCGTGTAACTGCTCTTCATGTTCATGACAACCATGGGACATTTGATGACCATCTTATTCCGGGTTTTGGAAAGATGGATTTCAACCACATACTCTCAGCCTTGGCTGACATTAAGTATTCAGGAGATTTTAATCTTGAACTAATTGATTGGGGATTTGGAATGTTTGATGAAAAACATGGTTTTGACAGCGACTTTGCGTTTAGTGGTATGAGGATTGCTGAATCAGTTGGAAGATACCTTAAAAATAAACTGGAGAAAATGATTCAGTAATAGAATTTATTATAGGAATAAAGAGCAAATGCATAGACATCAGACGTCATACGTGTTAGTATAATTTTATTATTCCTACTAATTAGAGGTGAAGAGAATGAAGGCATTATATTACATTGGTCCAAACTCAATGGAAGTCAGAGATATTCCTCTGCCTGAAAGGTCAGGACAAGAGTACCTAATAAAGGTAATGTCTTGCAGTATCTGCGGTTCTGACTTTGAAGGATATAAAGGAAAAACCGGCAGGAGAACTGCTCCAATGATTATGGGACATGAATTTTCAGGAATAATAGCTGAAGCTCCTGAAAATGCAAAATATCCTGTTGGAACAAAATGTGTTATTTTTCCTAAGAAGTTTTGCGGTACATGTGAGTTCTGCAAAAAAGGTTTGGTAAATGTTTGTCCTAACGGTCTGTGTCTTGGGGTATTGGATCAGAACGGAGCAATGTGTGAATATATTCTTACTGATGAAAAATATATCCTCCCGTTCAGTAAAATGAGTTTTGACACAGCATCATTGGTTGAGCCGTTTTCTGTTGCCTACAGAGGTGTTAACAAAATTTCTGATGAAGAATTGAAAAATGCTAAGTTTATTTCTGTAATCGGATGCGGACCGATAGGACTGCTTGTTATTACTGCTCTTAAATACAGAGGCTTTAAGAATATCATAGCTTGCGATGCATGTGATTTCAGATTGGATTTAGCCAAAAAGATGGGTGCTGAATTTACAATCAATTCAAGAACTGAAAACTTCAGTGAAAAAATTTATGAGTATACTGATGGTGGCAAATGCGATTATTCAATTGAGGCAGTTGGAATAGCCCCAACAGCAAACAGTGCAGTTGACAGTTTGAAAATCGGTGGTCGTTCAATATGGATTGGAAATGCTCAGGCTGAAATAACTATCAATATGCAAAAGATTGTTACTTCAGAAATAAGCATAAGCGGAAATTACGTTTACGGTTATGAAGATTTCACAAAGTGTCTTGAAATTCTTGTAAACGGTGTGGTAAACATTGATTGCCTTATCACCGGGAAGTTTGATTTGGCTGATGGAGTTCAGGCATTCAAAGATCTTGAAGATAACAGAGAAGGTAAAAAAATTAAGACTGTATTAACTTGTGGTAAGGAGTGACAAATGCATACAAGTGATGAGATTAAATTTTTAAAAGAAAAAGCAATTACCATTAGGGAGAATATAGTAAAAATGATTCCGCCTGGAAAGGTGGGACATCTTGGCGGTAGTTCTTCTATTGCAGAAATAATTGCTGCACTTTACTTTTCCAGAGTAAAAAATTTCTGTGCAAAAGATTTCAAAAATCCGAATAGAGATCGTGTGGTTTTAAGTAAAGGTCACACTGTTTTGGCTCAATATGCTGCTTTTGCAGAGATGGGATTTTTTTCTGAAGAAGAACTCAAGAAAGTCAAAACATTGAATGGTATGCTACAGGGACATCCTGATATTGATAAAACACCCGGCCTTGAAGCCGTAACAGGATCTCTCGGACAGGGTTTGAGCATTTGCAATGGTATTGCATTAGCTCTGAAATTAAATAAGAGTACAGCAAAGGTTTTCTGTATTTGCGGTGATGGGGAACTTGGAGAAGGTCAGATTTGGGAAGCTGGTATGACGTCTGTAAATTACAAGCTTGATAATATTTGCTGTATCATTGATAAGAATGGTGTTCAGGCAACAGGTCCTACTTCGGAAATTTTCCCGATAGATGATATTGAAGGAAAGTTTAAGTCTTTCGGGTGGAATGTGATAGAGATTGACGGCCATGATATGAACTCTATTCTGGAAGCATTGGATAAGGCTGACGAGGTAAAGGGAAGACCTACTGCAATTGTTGCAAAAACAATTAAAGGAAAAGGATTTGCTTTTGCAGAAGGAAAAGCACAGTTCCATAATGCTTCGCTGAATGAGGAACAATACAAAGAGTGCCTTGAATCTATCAAAGAAATGAGGAGACAGTTGAATGCTTGAGAAGAAGAGTTTAAGAACCGCTTATGGTGAAGCTCTTGTTGAAATAGGAGCTTGTAATAATGATGTTGTTGTTTTAGAGGCTGATCTCGGAAAATCAACTATGAGTAATATGTTCCAGGCAAAGTATCCTGAAAGATATTTCCAGATGGGTATTGCAGAACAGGATATGATATCTACTTCTGCAGGTCTTGCACTTACAGGAAAAAGACCTTTTGCAAGTACATTCGCAGTTTTTGCAACCGGTCGTCCTTATGATCAGATCAGATCTTCAATTGCAATTCCTAATCTTCCTGTTTTGATTTGCGGATCTTCAGCAGGTTTTTCTGATTACGGAGATGGAAAAACTCATCAGAGTATAGATGATATTGCACTTATGAGAGTTTTACCTCATATGACGGTTTTATCTCCGGTTGATGCAAATGAAACTAAGAAAATGGTCAAGGCTTCACTTAAACATAATGGACCGGTTTATATAAGAATCAATCGTGCTGATTTGCCGGTTCTTACAGAAGAAACCGGAGAATATGAAATAGGGCAGATGTCTCAGATGTCAGATGGAAAAGACATTGTAATCTTTGCAACAGGAGTAATGGTTTCAAAGAGTCTTGAAGCGGCAGAAATACTGAAGTCAAAAGGCATCAGTGCAAAAGTTGTAAATATTTCAACAATAAAACCATTGAATGTTGATGCTTTGAAAAAGTATTGTAACGGCATGAAGGGTGTTGTTACTGCGGAAGAGCATAGTATTTATTGCGGGCTCGGTTCAGCTGTTGCTGAAGCTCTGTCTGAAGAAAAACTACCCATCGGATTTGTAGCTGCACAGGATACTTTTGGAACAAGTGCTTCCAATTATGATGAATTACTTGAAAAGTATGGATTGACTGCTGAACATATTGTTGAAAAGGCAATAGATATCATCAGCAAATAAAATCGGAGGAATAATATTATGAAAGTTGGATTTGTAGGATTGGGCATCATGGGTCGCCCTATGTGTAAGAATCTCCTCAAGGCAGGATACGATGTAACAGCTTTTGATCCGTTTGCAAAGGAAGCTCTGGATGATGTTGTAAATTGTGGAGCCAAAAGAGGTAAAAGCAATGCAGATGTAGCAGCAAACTCCGATGTTGTTATTACAATGGTTCCTAATTCTCCACATGTAAGAGCAGCAGTATTTGATAAAGACGGTATTGCTGATGGTGCAAAAAAAGGATTGGATGTTATTGATATGAGTTCGATAGCCCCTCTTCAGTCAAAAGCAATAGCTGAAGAATGTGCAAAAGTAGGAATCAATATGATGGATGCTCCTGTATCCGGAGGTGAACCTAAAGCTATTGACGGAACCTTGTCTATCATGTGCGGAGGTCCTAAAGCATTATTTGACAAATATAAGGAAATGTTGGGAGTAATGGGAGCAAGTGTTGTCCATTGCGGAGAAGTCAATGGTGCAGGAGATACAGTAAAACTTGCAAATCAGGTAGTAGTAGCCTGTAATATAGCAGCATGTGCAGAAGCATATGAACTTGCAACAATGGCCGGGGTGAATCCAGAAAAAGTATTTGATGCAATCAAAGGCGGACTTGCAGGATCTACGGTAATGAATGCAAAAGTTCCTATGATGATGGAAAGAAATTTTAAGCCCGGATTCAGAATTGATCTGCATATCAAGGATTTAAACAATGCACTTGATACAGGCCATGGTCTTGGGACTCCTATGATTCTTACTTCTGCAGTACAGGAAATGTTGCAGTGGCTTCATAATAACGGATGCGGTTCAGATGACCACAGTGCTATTGTGAAATACTACGAACGTATTAGTGGAACAGAAGTCAAAAAATAATTTTCTCTTTAAGTTTTTTATATTTGGAGAGCTGCTTTCTGTAGCTCTCCTTTATCTTCAAAGGATGATAATGAAAATAAAAAGAACTACAAACATATTAATTTCTCTTGTTTTGTGTGTTGCTTGTTATTCTTCAATTTATATTTCAAGAAGCACACTATCAAGTCTGGCATCATTGCTTAACGATTCAGGAATACTCAATACTGCTCAGTATGGAATTGTGGGAAGTGCTTTTTTTATTACCTTTGCAATTTGCAGGGTTTACAATGGGTATTTGAGTGATAAATTTCCTTCCTGGTTACTCATTTCTTTGGGAGTAATACTTGCAGGAAGTGTGAACATCGCAATCGGGTTATATACAAATCCGACAATGATTCTGGTTTGCTGGATAATCAATGCTATTGGTCAATCAATGCTTTGGAGTGCTATCCTTGTTGCAGTTGTAAATCCTGCGGGTTCGGATAAAAAAGCTACTTATGTATCTATTCTTGGTTCAACTGTAGGCTTGGGGAATATGTTGGGAATTATCCTTACTTTGAGATCCTCAAGAATAAGTGGAATTAAATCCGGATTTATTATTCCGGGTTGTTTTGTCATTTTGGTTGGAATTGTCACGTTATTGTTTTTCAGAACAGAGGAAAGAACAGATAAGATTACACAATCACCGTTGTCCGTTCTTAAGAATAGGAGTTTATTATCTTTGGTTTTACCGTTGATGGTGAACGGAATGTTGAAAGATGGAATTCCTCTGTGGCTTGTTACTTACGTGATAACGGATTTTGGTTTAGATATTTCAAAAGTTTCAGGATATGTTTTTTTTGTTCCGTTAGTAGGAACTCTCGGAAGACTGTTGTTCTCAACATTCTACAGAATTGTAGGGAAAAACGAATTCAGAACAGGGCTTTATACATATTTAATTTCTGCAGTTTTGATGGTTCCTCTTTGTATGAATGTGAAAAATACTATAATTCCCATTGTTTGTTTGAGTTTAGTTTTAGGCTTATCTTCTATTGCAAATCTTGCGCTTGTAGGAATGTATCCTACAAGGTATGAAAAAACAAATCAAACAGGATTGGTTTCCGGAGGAGTCGATTTTCTCATTTATATGGGTTCCGGAATTTCTTCTTTATTTTTCGGATACATTATCAACGGATTCGGCTTCAGAATAATGTTTGCAATTTGGATTATTCTGATGATTTTTTCATGTATATTTCTTTATCGATCTATGAAGAAGGAATGATATAAATTTCAGAATTTCTCGCGGTTGATCCAAAGTCCCAATGCAGGATTAGGTATGAAGTATACCTGTTCTCCGTCTACTTCATTGTATCCGTATTTCAGCTTTGAAATGTCATATTTGGCTGCCGTTTCTTCATAATCTGCGTAGTTGAATCCTACACTTTCAACAGCCTGTTTCATTTCTTTTTTTACCGCATAAGTAATTGAGAATCTTCCGTCTGATGAACCGTGGATAAGGTGTGCTGCCGCTCCGGCATTATCCCTGAGGTCTTTGTTATTTCTGTACTGCTCCAACGTGTTTATTCTGCCACGGTAACCGTACTTTCTTATTATTGCATCGTTAGACGGATCTTCTCCGAATTTTTCCACTCCCGGTGCCAGAATAATAAGTTCGCCGCCATCTGCAATAGCCATTCTGGTTCTGTAGATTGATTTATTCCCAAGCCAAGTACTGTTGAATTCTTTAGGATTCAGATACACAACGCACTTCTTTATTCCGGTATCAACAAAATCGATATTGTATTTCTGAGAAAGTTCAACGGCATCTTCAAAACATTTTCTTGTATTTCCTACAAACAGACCGTGAGTATGAATCTTGTCCTGAGGAGCAGTACAGACTGTAAGCATGAACCATATAGGTCTGTCTTTAAGAAAGTTTTCCAAAGCATAATCAAACAGCTTTCTGACAGGAGTAATATCTTTTCCCATCATTCTTTCCATTCCGTAGACTGCACCTATCATATGACTTGCATTAATCATTTCGTTTCCGCCGACACCTACAAACAGGTTCTTTGCATGGTTTGCCATTCCCACAACTTCATGAGGAACAACCTGGCCGACGGAAACAATCAAATCTACAAGAGGATCCATAATCAGTTTATTGATCTGAACATTAACAGGGTCATTCCATAAACCTTCCGTTACGTCTGCAAGAAAAGAAGAGGGAACCTGACCTAAAGTTATGACATCGTTTTTCCAGTTATGCGCAACGAATGCCTCAAAAGGAATGTCTCCGTACATTTCATTGCACTGTTGTTCAGTCATCGGAATATGAGTGCCTAAGGCTTCAAGAATTCTTACTCTTGCTCCGATTTCTTTAAAACCATGATAAAGACAATTGCAGATAAAACCTGCATTGGAGAAGAATCTTGTGAAGTCAGGACCTACAAGAAGTACGTTCCTGACCTCACTGTGTTCTTTGACAAATGAATCTGTAATTGATTTTATTTCACTGTTTGAAAGAATCATGTTTACGGTACCTGTTATATGTCAGACTGTGTAGGTAGAAGCAGAAGTACTTCCTCCTTCACCCGTCCAATTTGTATGGAAGAATTCACCTCTTGGGGAATCTGTCCTTTCATAAGTATGTGCTCCGAAGTAGTCTCTCTGTGCCTGTAAAAGGTTTGCAGGAAGACGATCAGAAGTATAACCGTCAAAGTAGTTAAGTGCTGTGGCAAATGCAGGAGCAGGAACTCCGCACATTACAGCCTGGGCAACAACACGTCTCCAAGCAGGGATAAGCTGTTCTATTACACCCTTGAAATAAGGATCAAGAAGCAGGTTGGAAAGCTGAGGATTCTTGTCATAAGCATCTTTGATCTTTCCAAGGAAAACAGATCTGATAATACAACCGCCTCTCCACATAAGAGCGATTCCTCCATAGTTGAGATTCCAGTTATATGTCTTTGCTGCAGTTCTCATAAGAGTATAACCCTGAGCATAAGAAATGATTTTGGATGCATACAATGCACAGCGGATATCTTCAATAAACTGTTTCTTATCACCTGTAAACTTGGCAACTTTCTTATCATTGTAGACCTTTGATGCTTCAACTCTGTCTTCCTTCATGGCAGAAAGACATCTGGAGAAAACCGCTTCACCTATAAGTGTTAAAGGAACGCCTTCATCCAGGGCTGCAATGCCTGTCCATTTACCTGTACCTTTCTGTCCTGCGGTATCAAGAATTTTATCAACAATAGGCTGACCGTCTTTGTCTTTGTAGGCAAGAATATCACGGGTAATTTCAATCAGATAAGAATCAAGCTCTGTCTTATTCCACTGGGCAAAAACATCGTGCATTTCATCTGCAGTCATTCCCAAAACATCTTTCATCAGATGGTATGCTTCACAGATAAGCTGCATATCTCCGTATTCAATTCCGTTGTGAACCATCTTTACAAAGTGGCCGGCACCGTTTTCTCCAACCCAGTCACAGCAAGGAGAACCGTCTTCAACATGAGCACAGATACTCTGGAAGATAGGCTTTACTGATTCCCATGCTTTTGGACTTCCGCCCGGCATAAGGGAAGGGCCCTTCAATGCTCCTTCTTCTCCACCGGAAACACCTGTTCCGATATAGTACATGCCTTTGCTTTCGACATAGGCTGTTCTTCTGATTGTGTCAGGAAAATGGCTGTTGCCGCCGTCAATGATAATATCACCCGGCTCAAGAACTTGTACAAGCTGTTCAATGAAGTCATCAACAGGCTGACCAGCCTTGACCATCATCATTACTTTGCGCGGAGTTGCAAGATTATCCTTAAGTTCCTCTATGGAATGAGCTCCTATGATGTTCTTTCCTTTTGCTCTTCCGTTGATGAAATCATCTACTTTACTTACAGTTCTGTTGTAAACCGCTACTGTAAATCCTTTTGATTCCATATTCATTACAAGGTTTTCGCCCATTACGGCAAGACCTATTAATCCGATATCTGCTTTCTTTGACATTTTATTACCTCTTTACTCTGGCATTACCGCTGTAAATTGCCCATACCTGGTCTTCATCTGCAGGAGTTCCGTAGTCATCTAATACTGTGGTTGCAAGTACTCCAGTTGCCCAACCGAACTGTATCCATTTTTCTTCTTCCCATCCTTTGAGAATTGCATAGAGAAGACCTGCAACAAATCCGTCTCCACCGCCTATTCTGTCAAGAACCTGTATTTCTCTGGGCTCTTCTACGTACCAGTTATCTCCGGCAAGAACCAATGCACCCCACATATGCTGATTTGCATTGAGAACCTGTCTGAGAGTTGTTGCATAAACCTGTGCATGAGGGAACTGTTTTTTAACTTCAAGAACCATTCCTTTGAAACCGTCAATCTTTGAAGAAATATCTTTTCCACCGGCTTCCGGACCCTTTACGCCAAGTGCAAGTTGGAAGTCTTCTTCATTACCGATAAGGATGTCAGCATAGGAAGCAATCTCAGTAAAACTTTCTCTGAGTTCTTTTTCTCTTCCTTTCCAGAATGATGCTCTGAAGTTAAGATCAAAAGAAATCAATGTTCCGTTCTGTTTTGCACATCTGGCAAGTTCAAGACAGAACTTGGTTGTCTTTTCACTCATTGCTGCAATCAGACCTGAAAGATGGAGAATTCCAACTCCTTCCTTTGCAAAAATCCTGTCTGTATCAAAGTCTTTTACATCCAGTGTTCTGCCGACTTCTCCGGCTCTGTCGTTCCATACTCTGGGACCTCTGAGTCCGTAACCGCTGTCAGCAATGTTAAACTGGTGTCTGACTCCCCATGGACCGTCCTGTTTTACCTCAGGTCCTTCATAATCTATGTTTCTGAATCTGAGTTCAGATTTGATGAAATCTGCAATAGGTGAGCCCTCTACAAACGCTGTAAGAACTTTTGTCTTAAGGCCAAGTGAAGCACTTACATTCAGAACGTTGCTCTCAGCACTGGTTGCCTGCAGCTGGTACATTCTGCTTGTGTGTACCGGAAGTCTGTCTGCCGGGGTGATTCTTACTCCCATACTTGTAGGACAGACGAGATGATATTTAACATTATCTTTAATTTTCAACATTATCTTTTTTCTCCTTATCTGAAATGTATTTTGAATTTCTCTCCAGGTGAAGTTTCATTACTTTCTCGGCCAGATCGGAATCTTTGTTTTTTATAGCACGGATGATTTCCCTGTGGTCTTTTAAGGACTCGGTTACCAGGGATTTTCCTGTTATGTTTGTGATTGCAGGAATTGCCTTTGTCAGAATAGGAAAGATTATTTCTACAACACCGTTGTGTGAACAGGATGCTATTGCGGAATGAAACTCTACATCAAAACTTGCGTAATCCGCTCCTGATTCATACGCTTCTTCTATTCTTGATTCTATATCCTCAAGTTTTCCGATTTCTTCATCTGTTGCTTTTACGGAAGCAAGCCTTACAAGTGAAGGCTCAATAATCATTCTGAGTTCCATAAGATCCATGATAAGCTGGGATTTGTCCTGGACAAACCCGAACCCCAAAGGATCTGAGGTTATTCCGGGTCTGTCTGAAACAAAAGTTCCCACACCTCTGACTATGGTAATGACATTTCTTGAAACCAGCAGCTTTACAGACTCCCGAAGAATTCCTCTGCTGACATTGAGCATACTGCACAGTGAAGCCTCATTGGGAAGTTTATCTCCAGGTTTGAGCTTTGATGTTTTTATCAGCTCCTCAATCTTTTCAGAGACACTGTCCGAGAGGTTTGCAGCAGAATTATTTACCGGTTTGAGAATTCTGTTCATTTCTTCTTAATAAGTCTTCCGTCGTAATCTGTTCCGTTCTCCGGTTTCAGAGGGAACTTGACAGGTTTTCCGTCTCTGAAAGAACGATAGATACCCGTAATGAGCTCTACTGTTCTTCTTCCGTCTTCCAAAGTAATGAGAGGCTGAGTTCCGTTCTGAATTGCAGAAAGCAAATCATTCAGCTGAATCTTATGGAAATAGTTTGTACTTCCTGTGCTGTTGAAGAAATCACTGTCTTCCTTTTTATACTGATCAAGCTTATCTGCTTCACCTTCAACAGTCCAAAGATCATTTACAGGAGGTTCTCCTATTCCGGAAACACCTGCTATGAACATTGCACCGCCGTCTGTCTGAACTCCGATACTTGCTCCGTTTGAACCATGGACTCTTACATTTCCGAAGAGTGCAGGATTCTGAGAGTTACTTACAACTATATTTCCAATTGCCCCGTTCTTGAATCTGATGACTGCTGCTGCGGTATCTTCTACTTCAAGACCCGGATGATTAAGTGTATCCCACATTCCGTAAAGCTCTTCAATTTCTCCCATGTACCAAAGCAGAAGATCGAACTGATGAGGAGCCTGATTGATAAGTACTCCACCGCCTTCGCCTTTCCATGTTCCGCGCCA
Organism: Sphaerochaetaceae bacterium; assembly: GCA_045598675.1. Taxonomy (GTDB): domain Bacteria; phylum Spirochaetota; class Spirochaetia; order Sphaerochaetales; family Sphaerochaetaceae; genus JAZLEZ01. Next base: position 11,761 of record JAZLMO010000022.1, on the reverse strand, counting down.
AGGGTCGCTGGCGTAATATGCCATATCTCTCCAACCCAGCATATTGACTGTTCCCAGAATAGGTGTACCTATTTTCCCGTCTTCAATAGCTTTCTTGACTCTCATTGCAGGCTTATAAAAACGTCTCTGGCATATTGTAGTACAAGTGACGTGATTCTTTTTTGCTGCATCAATAATTGCATCACAATCTTCCAAAGATGCTGCAAGCGGTTTTTCAATTGCGACATTTACGCCGAGGTTACATGCGGCAACTGCCATCTTTGCATGGAGGGGATGAGGAGTACAGATTGAAACAACCTGAACATTACATTCCTTTACCATTTTTTCAAGATCTGTGTAGCCTTTGATTCCGTATTCTTTTGCAAAGGCATCTGCTCTTTCCTGATTGTTGTCAAGACATGCAACCAGTTCGCTGTTTTCAAGGTCTCTGTATGCATCTGCATGAAAGTGTCCGACCTTACCGCATCCGATAACTGCTGTTCTGAGTTTTTCCATTATTACTGCTCCTCATCACAGAGAAATACAATCTTTGTAAGTCCTTCTTCTCTGTTATAAATTTTATTCATCCATTTGTTGCCTTCAGCAAGCGGAACGATTTTTGAAATCATACTGTCAACTTCTACTTTTCCGCTTGAAATCAGATCCAGACACTGCGGATATTCTCCTGCAGATGCACATGAACCGAACAAGCTGATCTGGTGTGTGACAACATACTGAAGAGGGAAGTCAATCTTAGGTGCCAGGTTGCCTATAAGGACAACTTTACCGTCAAGATGAACCGCTTTAATACAGTTGTTTGTTGTTTCTCCGATACCGGTTGCATCAATTGCAATGTCCACACCTTCACCTGTAAGTTCCATAACCTTTTTGATTACATCTTCATTCTTGGAATTGATTGTATCAGTGGCTCCGTTCTTTTTTGCAAGTTCCAGTCTCTTGTCATCTATATCAACGGCGATGATTTTTGCTGCACCGAAACTCTTCACTACCTGAAGAGTAAGAAGACCGATTGTGCCTATTCCGAAAAGAATGACAGAATCTCCTTTTTTGATTGTTGTTCTTGTTGCCGCATGGTATGCAACTGAAAGAGGTTCAATCATTGCAGCCTGTACGTATGTTACATTTTCAGGAATGTCATAGAGAATGTATTCCGGAATTGCAACATATTCTGCAAAACAACCCTGCCTGTTGTACTCTTCGCATGAAACGCCCAAAACCTGTCTGTCTGCACAGAGGTTAACCTTTCCTGCTTTACACATTTCACATTCATTGCAGTAAACAGTTGAATCAAAAGTGACTCTGTCACCGACCTTATGATTTTTGACATTCTTTCCGCAGGCTTCTATCTGACCTGACGCTTCGTGTCCCATAATTACCGGCGGTCTGCGTCTCCCTGTGCTTCCGTCAAATCCGTGAACGTCACTTCCACAGACTGAACATGCTTTTACTCTTACAAGAACCTCATTGTCTTTAATCTGAGGTTTCTCAACATCTTCATAGCTGAGTGTCTTGTACTCATGCATTACCAAAGCTTTCATAATTTCATCTCCGATTTTTATCTTTCGGGCTTTTGAGTAGACGTTAGACATCCAACCTCTTTGCCTCTGTTCTGATTATCTCACTGTTTGCTGCCTGTTGTCAAAGAAAAGTTCATATAAAAAAGACTGAAAATTGACTGTTTAAAAAACAGAGCAAGAAATCAAAAGAAATAATTATTTACTATCTGGTCATCGGGAAAATACCATTGAATTATGAAAAAGTGTAACGGTGTAGTTAAGAAGTCTCTCGGTAGCTATATGAAACAGAATTGGATTCTTTATGTGATGTTGATTCCGGGGCTGTTTTTTCTGTTTGTGTACAAGTTTCTGCCATTGTATGGAACTCTGATAGCATTTAAAGACTATAATATTTTTGCAGGTAATAATCCGCTTGATGCCATTTCCGAAAGCCCTTGGGTCGGTTTTGAAAATTTCAGAAGACTTTTTGCAAGTGACCAGTTTTTCAAAGTTCTCAAGAACACACTTGTTATCAACGGGTTGAAGATTCTATGGCTTTTCCCTATTCCTATTCTTACTGCCATTTTGCTTAATGAAATAAGAGTAAAGCTTTACAAGGTTTTTACTCAGACAGTAATCTATATTCCGTATTTTTTCTCCTGGGTTGTTATTTTCGGAATATTTTATTCCCTGTTCGGTTCATACGGAATCGTAAACACGATTATCACAAATCTGGGTGGTGAAAGAATAGGTTTTTTCACTGATCCTTCAGTCTTCCGCGGAATGCTTATATTCTCGGAAGGATGGAAGGAGGTGGGATACAATACGATAATTTATCTGGCAACCATTGCTTCTATCGATCCTACTCTCTATGAAGCAGCAAAGATTGACGGAGCCAACAAATTTTCGCAGATATGGCATATAACGATTCCGGGTATTCTTCCGACAATCGTTCTAATGCTCATTCTTAAAGTGGGAAATATTCTCACAACAGGATTCGAGCAGGTTCTGGTCTTCTACAATCCTTCTGTATATGATGTTGCCGATATTATTCAGACCTATGTTTACAGACTTGGAATAGGTCAGATGAATTTCCCTCTTTCTACTGCATTGGGTCTGTTCAATTCAGTTGTTGCATTGATTCTCATAGTATCCTGTAACACTGTCAGCAGAAAAACTCTCGGCAGAAGTATTTGGTGATTGTTATGGCAAAAAAAGAATTGTTAAGTAAGAAAGTCGGAAAAGATCTCTCCGAGAAAACAGTCAGTGCTGTCGCATATATCTATATGTTTATCTTCTGCCTGCTGGCTCTATTACCTGTGCTCCATGTTGCAAGTAAAGGTGTCAGTAGCGGTGAGTATGTAACTGCCGGTCTTGTGAAATTTTTACCAAAAGGATTTCAGCTGGAAACTTTGAAGTTTATCATTCACAACACAGGTTTTGTCCCTGCCATGAAAAATACAATAAAGATTACGGTAATAGGAACTGCCATAAGCATGGTTACCACCATTCTCACGGCATATCCTCTTTCCAAACCTGATTTCCGGGGAAGAGGCGTTATTCTTTTCCTCTATGTTTTCAGTATGATTTTCTATGGTGGAATGATTCCTGCATACATGGTTGTTCGCACACTGGGTATTCTGGATACTATCTGGGCATGTATACTTCCTTTTGCCATTGTTCAGTTCAACATGTTTATTGTAAAGAACTACTTTGAAGCACTTCCCAGAGAAGTTGAAGAGTCTGCAAAAGTTGACGGAGCAGGGGAATTCAGAATTCTTGTATCTATCATAATTCCTATGTCTACTCCGGTAATTTCAACCGTGAGCCTTCTGTATGCAATCAATTATTGGAATAACTACTTCCATGCAATGATGTATACACATTCTGAAAGTATGAGAACTCTTCAGGTTTATCTGTACAACCTTATCAACACAAGCAGTGAGGTTGCGATGAATCTTGCAAGCGGATCCGGAATGACAAACCTTACTTCTGCAGGGCTGGTTGCTGCAGCAGTGTCGGTTTCTGTACTTCCGATTTTGATTGTATATCCGTTTGTTCAGAAATTCCTGGTAAAGGGTATGACAGTCGGATCTGTAAAAGGATGATTCAACTGTTTTAACTATTGAAAATATGACGATATGTCATGAAATAAAAATTTTTATAGGAGAAAAAAATGAAGAAAGTATTGACAGTTATGTTAGTTGTTCTTGTTGCATTTGCTGCTTTTGCTCAGGGTGCATCAGATTCAGCTGCTAATTCAAAAAAGTCAGAGTCCAAGAATGCTCTTCTCGGACCCGGAAATGTTACAATCAAGAGTGTTTATCAGAATGTAACATTTGATCCTAATGCAGATCTTTGTGCAGAACTTATTGAAAAGTCAACCGGCTATAAGGCTGAATATTTCACACTTCCTGCACAGAATGCAGATGAAAAGCTTGCTCTTGAAGTTGCAAGCGGTGTTGATTATGACATCATCCGCTGTTCTCAGAGCCAGTTCAACATGCTTCTTGCTTCCAATGCACTTATGCCTCTCAACGAGTTGCTTGACGAATACGGAAAAGACATAATTGCCGGTTATACACAGGAAACATGGGATGCCGTTTCCAAAGACGGTGTCATCTACGGTATTCCTTACAAGTATGCTGCTGATAAGGAAGTTGCATCATTTATCGTATGCCGTGGCGATCTCATGAAGAAGGCCGGTATTACAAAGATGCCTACAACAATTGATGAGTTCTATGATACTCTCAAGACTCTCAAGAAATTCTATGGCAATCAGTACATCATTCTCACAGGACCATATCTTCCTGCAACAGAAAAGAATGAAAACTGGAAGTTCCCTAAAGTCATCGCAAGTGCTTTCGGTATCTGGGGCGAATGGATGACAGATGAAAACGGAAAGGTCATTTATATGACAGAAGCAAAGGGATTCAAGCCTATGCTCGAGTTCATGAATAAGCTTTATGCAGAAGGTCTCCTTGATCCGGATTGGGCTGTATCAACAAACGACAGCGTTGCTGAAAAGTTCTCATCAGGAAAGGCAATCATGGCTTGTTCTTCAAGAACAGGTTGTACAACAATGTCTCCTGCTGTAATCAAGAACTGCGGTGTTACATATGATGATCTTACATATATCAGCCCTCTCGAAGGAAAAGACGGTACATGTACATATATGATGACAGAAGCAATCAGCTCAATTTCAGTTATTCCTAAGAGCTGTAAGCATCCTGCAGATGTTATCAACTGGTGTCATCTCAAACTTCAGGATCAGCTTTTCCTGAACTTCGGTGTTGAAGGGACTCACTTTACATATGATTCAGATGGTAATATGTCTCCTAACAACCCTCTGTTTGCTGATGAACGTGGTAACTCTTACTGGTACTGCAATGCTATGGATATGGCAAAGTATCAGAAAGATTGGCCTGCAAGAATCAGAAAGACTGAAGCACAGTGGCAGTGTTGGAAAGGAACAACAATTGAGACTGTCAATACAAGAGACAGAGTATTTGTTGATAATCCGTTCAAGTTCATGACTGCTCAGGAGAACTATACAAAATTCAATTCAGCTCTTCACACAGCTCTCAATGATTTTGTCGTTCAGGTAATCTGCGGTTCTAAGACAACAGCTAACCTCAGTACACTTGAAAAGGATCTCAATGCAAACAACCTCAACCAGGTACGTGCAGAGCTCCAGTCTTATATTGATGCTAAATAATCAGCTGAGATAAAATGAAAAGACCTGCCTTCGGGCAGGTCGATTTTTTAAGATTAAGGGAAAAATCAATTATGGAAATAATCAGTTATTCTAAAGATATTCCTGTAATAGGAGAATATGATGTTCTTATTTGCGGAGGTGGCCCCGGTGGAATAGGAGCTGCAATCGCAAGTGCAGAGAATAGTGCCAGAACCATACTGGTAGAAAAGCTTGGGTTTTTAGGCGGAATGGCAACAGCAGGACTTGTGAATCCTATGTGTGAATTCGGTTATGAAGGTGTCAGAGTAACCGGTGGTATTCCTTACCGTTTTGCAGAAGAACTTATCAAAACAGGTGGTGCAATGTTTGAACCTCCTAAAATGAATCTTTCTTTTAATCCTGAAAAATATAAATTAGTTGCACAGAGAATGGTTATGTCCGCAGGTGTAGAGCTTATGACAAACACATCTCTTGTTGACTGTACTGTTGAAAACGGAAGAATTGTAAACTGCATTTTCAACAACAGAGACGGTCTGTTTGCAATAAAAGCAAAGTGTTTTATTGATGCGACAGGCGACGGTCTTTTAGCGGCAATGGCTAAGCTCCCTATGCTGAAAGATACAAGACCTAAACAGCCGGGTTCTCTTTGTTTTACAATGTCTGGTGTAGATACAGAATCTCCGAGAATGCATATCATTCATCAGAAAAACAATCACTTCAATCATCAGGCTGTCTTTATCCGTGAAGCCCTTGCAGAGCTTGAAAAGAAAGGGGAAAACGTTCCTCAATACGGTGGTCCTTGGCTTTGTACAACTTTAAATGAAGGCGAAATAACAATAAATTTCACAAGAAGTGCAATGGATTGTACTGATCAAAACAGCTTCTCAAAGGCAGAACAGAAAATGTTGGAAGATGTTTTCACTTTATCAGATATGATTGTGAGAAACGTACCTGAATTTTCCAAGGCACATATCAGTGCAATTGCCACAGTCGCCGGAACCCGTCAGGGAAGAAGAATCAAAGGTTTATATGTGATTACAGGAGAAGACTATATCAAAGGAATTAAGTTTGAAGATTCAATAGCCAGAGCCTGTCATCCTATTGATGTTCATTTGCCGAATAATCAGGGACAGAATCTTACTTTTCCTGAAAGGGCTGCATTTATTCCGTACAGATGTCTTGTTTCCGAATCAATCGATAACATAATAATGGCCGGAAGGGCAATCAGTGCAGATGAAGATGCATTTGCTGCAATAAGAGTTCAGGCTCCATGTATGGAAATCGGTCAGGCTGCAGGGGTTGCTGCCTCACTTGCTGTCAAGAACAACACAGATGTCCGCAGCATTGATATCAACAAACTTGTTGATATTGTCAGGTCATACGGTTCCTTTGTTTGAATCTGCGATTTCGATGCTTACGCATGTCCCGATATTTTCTTTTGAATGAATTTCAAAAACTGTATCGGGACCGTTGAAAACAGTAAGTCGTTTTCTTGTATTCTTAAGACCGTAACCGTGTCCGAGTTCCGTACTGTTTTCATCAAAGATAGAATCAAGTTTTTCCTTTGACATTCCGTTGCCGTTGTCTTCGATTTCTATAATCAGTTTCCTTTCGTCTATCCATGATCTTATTCTCAGTTCGAGATTCTGTTTTTTGCAGTAATAGATGCCGTGAATAATAGAGTTCTCCAAGATAGGTTGAAGAATGAATCTGGGAACTTTACAGCTAAGTGTATTATCCGCAGTATCAATAACCAGATTGAATTGTGTTTCTGAACGTTTCTTTATAAGGTCAACGTAAATTTCTGCAAGTTCTATTTCTTCAGAGAGCGGCACAATTGAGGTTGTCTTGCTGATGCTCATTCTCAGATATTTTGAAAGTGCTGTTATTGTTTCCGAAGCTTCAGAGTTCTTTCCGTCTTCTATCATCCATCTGATTATATCAAGTGAATTGTAAAGAAAATGAGGTTTTATCTGTTCCTGTAATGCCTGCATTTGATATTCAGAAAGTTCAAGTTTTTGTTTATAGCTTGATTCAATGCTCTGCATCAGAGCTTTGTCCATCTGTTTGTTATTGTAGGTAACGGAGATTGCTATAATGAGTGCTATGAACATGATGAATGATATCAAGAGAGGAATCAGAGTAAACGGGTTTCCCATGCTTATTGAAGAGCCTTTCGACTTGATTGTCAGATACCAATCCATGTTTTGAAGTCTGCAGAAAGAGAAAATCTGATTCATCATTATTTTGCTGCCTGAATCATATTCTGTAATAAATTCAATTTCATTGTCCGTTAAGGTCTTATCTTCATTTGTTCCTATGATAATATGTCCTGTTGAATCAACAAGCATGATGTCATTTTTATCGGAGATTTCCCTGAATGCCTTCACTATGTTTTCAACGGGATAATAAAGAACAACAGAACCGGAAGTTGTACTGTAGTCGTCCATTTTATTCATGGTGAATACACAACCTATCATTGATGCAGTATTACCCGACCCGAACCTGATTTTTTCCGGTTTGACCCAATTGATTCCGATAATTCCATAGTATTCAGACAAACCGGGATATTTTTTCATCTGAGAAAGAGGAAAGAAAATGTCATATTGAGAACTGTAGGTTTTTGAGTCCGGAACAAATATTCTGGGAACATACAAAGAAAGATCTTTGGAATTTACCTGTTTGGAGATTGCAGCATATTCTTCATAATCCGAAAGCCTGCTTTCAGCCAAATACGGGTATATTGCAGTCATGAGGTTAACTGATTCCGCTGCCTGTCTTGAGAATCTGTAGCTGAGATTATCCGCGGTAGCTTTTGTCAGAGACAGCTGTCTTTCTGTCATTTCCCTGCGGACCCATCTGTTGGAACTGATTGTTGTAACAACTGATAAGAGAAGCAGTAATCCAAGTAATGACGGAACAATTATTTTAATCGGTTTTTGATTCACAGATGGAATTCCTGTACTCACTTGGAGTCATGCCGGTAGTTTGTTTGAACAGACGTGAAAAATAACTTGTGGAAAGATAACCTACTTCATAGCAGATTTCTTCAATGGACAGCTTTACATTTTTGAGCAGGTCTTTTGATTTTTTCAGTCTTGCCTGAGTAATATACTGGTTTACTGTTTGCCCGGTGTACTGTTTGAAAAGTACACATAAATATGCCGGAGAAAGTTTGACCTGCTCAGCCAAATAGGAAACGGATATCTGATTGGAAAAGTTTTTATTAATTTCATCCACAACTGCGGAGACAACAGCATTGTTTTCCGGCTTCTCGGATATACTGTATTTCTCTGATGCTTGCAGAAGAGATTCTATAATGAAGTTGAATTTTTCTTCATCATTGTTACATTTCATAAAATCTCCGAGCAAAGTTTCCACGGATTTGTAACGGCCTCTTTCTTCTGATGCAGTGTTTTGAAGAAGTTGTGAAGGTAACAGAAGAATGTGGTATAGAAAATTATTCCTGTTGTCGAATGTCATGGATGAGCATGATTCAAAAGCCACCTGTGCCGCCTCGATGATTTTGTCAGGTTCTCCGTTGATAATTGCGCTGATAATCCGGGATGTTATTCTTTCTTCAATCTGCTGTTTCGCCAACAATGCAATGTTCTGATCTACTTGCTTTTCAAGTTTTTTAAGTCTGCTCTGTTGTTCCTGAGACTGAACTACCCGTTCAATGGCATCATCAAGTTCATTGAAATCAATTGATTTGAAAATGAAATCCGTTGCATTAAGTTTCAACGCTTCCATCAGATACTTTGCATCAGTATATCCGCTTACGAAAATAATCTTAATGTCCGGATCCAATTCTCTGGCTTTAGAGACTAATTCGAATCCGTTCATCTCCGGCATTACTACATCGGAAATGATGAGGTCAACTTTATTTTTCTGAAGATACTTATATGCAGTTATTCCGTTTTCAAAAATAGCAACAATCTCAATATCATATTTTGACCAGTGATAGTGCTCTTTTAAGCCTTCTCGAACCATCTGTTCATCATCAACGATTATAGCTTTAATCATATACTCAATCCAAAGAAAGAATTGCCCCGTCTTCAATAAGCGTTTTTCTGATTTTAACTACATCTGCATCCGCAGGAAGAGTATTGTCTTTTATGCAATAGGTAATTGCAGTTCCGGCAGCTTGTCCTATAGCCATACATGTTGGCATGACTCTTGTAGAACCGAAAATTCTTGCGTCTGTAGATATGCATCTGCCTGCAAACAGAAGGTTCTGATAATCTTTGCTGACAAGACAACCATAAGGGATTCCGAAAGGCTTCTGAACGGTCTTGAATTCTGTTTTCAAACTATCACCGCAGTGAATGTCAATCTTATAACCTGACAATGCAATGGAATCTTCAGGAACACTGCCGTTGAAAGCGGCATCTATTTCCAATCTTTTGATTCCTGCAAATCTTCTGGTTTCTCTTACTCCCAGATTCGGGCTGATGGAAGAAATAAAACAATCTTCAAATCCTGCAATATTTTTCTTCAGCATTTCCGTCAGTTCTCCGGCCTGAAGTTGTCCGTCAAGTTCTGCATCGGTAAGAGACCAAATATCCGTTGCATCGGTATTAAGAAGTCTTGTGCTGTTGACATAAACTTCATTTGAATTCGGGCTTCCGATAAAAATCAGGTTTTCTCTTTTGACCGGAAGTTCTCCTTTGGCTCTGAGTCTGTTGCAGGTTTCTGTCAATCCTACAAAGCAATAGTTCTTGCTGCTTCTGAAATAATCGACATCATAACCCGGACCTACATCCATGATTTTATTGTACGTCAGTTCTTCAGGATGGTTTTCCAAGTAGTCGAACAGTTTATCCATATTGACATTTTCAAGAGTGAAGACAACTGTGGGAGGCTGGAGAATACCGGATTCAGTCTGACCTTTTTCATATTCGCATCCGGCAAGATATGCAACATCACCGTCTCCGGTACAGTCTATATAGTACTTTGCTTTGACAGTTGTTTCATTGCATTTCCCATATACTTTGACAGATTCTATTTCGTTTCCCTTCTTTTCTACGGAAACGGATTCACTGTGTAAAAGTACATTTACTTTGGATTCTCTGCACATCTTTATTGCAAGAAGTTTTACGTATTCAGAACTCAAACATGATACTGAATTATGCTTGGGACAGTACCTGTGTCCCAGACTGTGTCCGTCTGCCTGAAGTCTGGATATGACTTCCTGCGCAAAGCCTGCAATACACTGTCTGCCTGTTACATCAAGAAATCCGAGAGGGGAGATACCGCAGGCCAACGTTCCTCCCAGGTAACCGTTTTTTTCAACAAGGAGAACTTTAAGACCTTTGCGAGCCGCTGTGACTGCACATGCCAGTCCCGCCGGACCTGCTCCGAATACTGCTGCATCACATATAAATTCATACTTTTTCATGTTTTCAGTTTAACACAATGCTTTTGTGTAATAAATTGCTTTTATATATGTTTTTAAGTCGTATTTTTAGATAGTTATCGCTTCTTGAAACGGAGGTGTATTGTTTGCTGTTTGAAAATCTGTTATCTTTCGGTCATGGTTGGTTTTTTTCTTAAGAAAAGCTTCTTCGACGGTTTTGATAATTTTTGGAAACTGGTTGTCCTGAATATACTGTTCGGATTACTGATAGTTTCGGGTGTTTTTCTGCCGCTTCATTTTTTTGCCGGGAATTACAATCTCATTCTTATTTCTCTTTTTGCAACAACATTCCTGTTTTCCCTGTATTCATACGGGGCAAATTATTTTCTGTTTAAGTGGAGTTGTTATGAGCAGGGGAATTTGAAAAATTGCCTGAAGAACTACAAAGGAAAGTTCAAGATTATCTTATTTCATGCTGTATTGTCTTTCACTGCTTTTTGTGTGATTCCATTGAGTCAGTATCTGTATCTTTCAGCAGGGAAAATCATCGGTTTGTTTATTACCTTGCTTCTGTTTGATTTTGAGATAATCATTATCATAGTGAATCAGTTTTTCTATCCGGTCTCTTTTTATTATGATTCGGATGAAGTTTCTGTCTTTAAAAGAAGTCTTGCCATAGCCTTTGATAATTTCGGCTATTCAATGCTTCTTGTTCTTAAAAGCATCATTGACTTTATTATTACAATCTTCACCTTCAGTATTATTCCGGGAATATGCGGAATAGGTATTGCAAGAATGGATATGGTTAGACTCTTGACCAGAAGATATCAATATCTTGAAGCAAATAAAGGTATTAACAAGAAAGATGCTGATTGGAAACAGATTCTTGCAGATGATATTACCAGTACGGGAACCAGAACTCTCAGAAATATGATTTTCCCTTGGAAAGACTGAAAAAAAACAGGCTGTAATAAAAGTCAGGATTTCTGACTGAGGGGGGTGCAGCCCTTCTATTTTGTCCATGGCATCGAACCCCGGGCATTCATGGCAAAATGTAACCAAAATACGTTTTCAGTAATTTGGTACTATATTCTCAGCGGTATTTCATTGATTTTGTATTACTGAATTTCATTTTCTCAAATTCAGTACTATTTCCTGACTCGGAATTCTATTACCAAAATTATGTTTTCTTAATTTGGTACTATTTTC
>JAZLMO010000021.1:0-11238 GCA_045598675.1 Sphaerochaetaceae bacterium | reverse complement strand
CCAGGTTACAACATTTGATTTGAACAATGTTCCTAAAACCGAGGACGGAAAGGTTGATTATTCAAAAGATTTCTTCGGAAAGAAGGCTAATCTTACTGTTTCCGGTCAGCTTGAAGGTGAAACCTATGCAACTGCACTGAGAAATATTTACACTTTCGGTCCAACTTTCAGAGCTGAAGATTCAAATACAAAGCGTCATTTGGCAGAATTCTGGATGATTGAACCTGAAATGTCATTCTGTACACTGGAAGGTGATATGAAGATTGCAGAGGACTTCCTCAAGTATATTTTCAGATACACACTTGAAAACTGCGAAGAGGACATGGCTTTCTTCTCAAATTTCGTGGAACCCGGCATCAAGGATACAATTCAGCATGTAGTTGATGCTCCTTTTGCCCATATGACTTATACAGATGCAATCAAAGAACTTGAAAAAGTCAAAGACAAGTTTGATTTCAAACCGTACTGGGGTTGTGATATTCAGACAGAGCACGAACGTTTTCTGGCTGAAGAAATCTGTAAATGTCCTGTAGCGGTAACGGATTATCCTAAGGAAATCAAGAGTTTTTACATGAAACTGAATGAAGACAACAAGACTGTCAGGGCAATGGATGTTCTTGTTCCGAGACTGGGTGAAATCATAGGCGGAAGCGAAAGAGAGTACCGTTATGATGTTCTTACTCAAAGAATGAGAGAACTCGGTCTTAAAGAAGAGGACTACTGGTGGTATCTTGATTTGAGAAAGTACGGAACAGTACCTCATTCCGGATTCGGTCTGGGTTTTGAAAGAGCTGTTCAGTATGTTACCGGAATGCAGAACATCCGTGATGTCATTCCTTATCCCAGAGCAGTCGGTCAGGCAGATTTTTAACAGGTGAGATTATGAAGAAGGTTCTTGTAATTCTTGCAGACGGTTTTGAAGAAATGGAGGCTTTGGCTCCTATTGACCTTTTAAGACGAGCAGGAGCCTCTGTCACCATTGCCGGTCTTGGAAAAACAGAAATAACAAGTTCAAGAAAAGTAAAAATTCTCTGTGATACGCAATTGAGCGATACTTGTCCTGACGGTTGGGATGCAGTTGTTCTTCCCGGAGGAATGCCCGGAGCGTCCAATCTTGCTGCAAGTGAAGATGTGAATGCAAGAATCATGAATACATATAATGCCGGTAAATTGGTTTGTGCAATATGTGCATCCCCTGCGGTTGTTCTTGCACCTCTTGGAATCTTGGACGGGAAAAAGGCTGTCTGTTATCCGGGTATGGAACAGGGAATTGAAAATGTCAGATTCTGTTCTGACAAAGTCCTCAGAACAGATAATATAATTACGGCTCGGGGTGCCGGATGTGCCCAGGAGTTTGCTCTTGAGATAGTATGTGCCCTTTACTCGCGTGAAAAGGCAGATGATTTGGCTTTCAAAATTGTTTATTGATGGATAAGTGTATGAAAAAAATCGGTTTTGACAATGAGAAGTACCTTAAGGAACAGACCCAATTCATTCTGGACAGAATGAAGAAAGTCAACGGAAAACTCTATATTGAGTGCGGCGGAAAGCTTTTGTTTGATTATCATGCTCAGAGAGTTCTTCCGGGTTTTGATACAAATGTCAAAATGAGGGTTTTTCAGGAATTCAAGGACAATCTTGATGTAATCATCTGTATCAATGCGGCAGATATCGAACACCGCAAGATGCGTTCGGATTTCGGAATTACTTATGATACTGATGTTTTCAAAATGATGGATGATTTTGCTTCATGGGGCATCAAGGCAGATAAAGTTGTTATCACAAGGTACACAGGTGAGGCAAATGCTGCCAATTTTGCAGACATGCTTTCAAGAAGAGGCGTAAATGTTTACTTTCATAAGCCTATTTCCGGTTATCCTGATAATGTTGATCTTGTTGTTAGTGATGAAGGTTACGGCAGCAATCCTTACATTCCTACAGACAAGCCTGTAGTTGTGGTTACGGCTCCGGGGCCGGGAAGCGGAAAGCTTGCCACATGCCTTTCCCAGATGTATCACGATTTCAGAAACGGGAAAAAAAGCGGTTATGCAAAGTATGAAAGTTTTCCTATCTGGAATCTTTCCATTGATCATCCTGTAAACATAGCTTATGAGGCTGCAACTGCAGATTTGGGTGACTACAACCAGATTGACCACTTCTATGTAAGTTCCACCGGCAACATTGCAGTAAACTACAACCGTGATATAGAGGCTTTTCCTCTTCTCAAAAAGATTCTTGAAAAGATTTCCGGCGGAAGTCTTACTTACAATTCACCTACGGATATGGGTGTCAACCGTCTTGGCTTCGGTATTATTGATGATGATATTGTCAGAGGTGCTGCCAATCAGGAAATCATCAGACGATATTATCGTTCGGAATGTGAATATGCCCAGGGCATTGCCAACAAAGATACGGTTGCAAGAAGCAGGGCCATTATGGAAAAATCAGGTCTTAAACCTACGGACAGGCCTACTGTATCTGTTGCTCTTGATGCTTTGGAAGATGCTATCAGAAGGGGAAAAAACAAGGGCGGAATTACCTGTGCTGCAGCAATTCAGCTGCAGGACGGTACTATGATTACCGGTCACAATTCAGAGCTTATGCATGCTTCCAGTGCCCTTGTATTCAATGCTCTTAAATATCTTGCCGGTATTGACCGTGAGTGTGAGCTTATTCCAAGACAGGTTCTTGATTCCATCAGGGCTATGAAGAGGGATACTCTTAAGGAAGACGGTATTTCCCTTAATCTTGATGAGGCTCTTATCTGTCTTGCAATGTCTGCAACTTTGAATCCTTTTGCAAAGAAGGCCTTGGAGATGCTTCCTTTGCTTAAAGGTTGTGAATCACACATGAGCCACATACCGTCTGCGGGAGATTCTTCCGGTTTGAGAAAGCTTGGCATCAATGTCACAAGTGAGCCTAAATTTCCTTCAACCAATATGAGAAATTTCTGATTTAAACAGTCTCAAAGCGCATTTTTAATGTTTTATGTTCCTCTTTTGGAATATAGGGTATGAGAAAATGGCTGATTTTAATAATTATTCTGCTTTCATCTGAGCTTTTTGCTTCGCAATCTTTTGTCTTTTCCAGAAACATAAGTTCCGATACTTTGACTTACTCTTTCAACTCAAACGGTGTCAGATTTACTTCTGTCCTCAACCAAGACAGATACGGCAAGTTTTCCGTAAATGTTCCTCCGTTTCTTTCTATCAAAACAAAAGACAGGTTTTTTGTCGGTGTACTCAAAATAGATCCGGATGAGAAGTATTCAAATCTTGTATCAACGGATTCTCCTTCATTAAGCCCTGCCTTAAGCGGAATAGGTAAAGCGTTCAGAAATGTTGATCTGGCTGTTTTTTCTCCGGTTTTAAATCCTTTATCGCCTTCAGGTTTTTTCGTCAGTTATCATAATTCTCGTTTGAATGTAAATCTGACCGGAAAGGATTACTCCAAGAGGGCAAAAGACGGCATTGCAAAGCATTATCAGATTGATTGGGATACTCTTAAAAACTGCAGTGACAGCTTGTCTTTGAATATTCATTTGAATGAGTCTTTGAAAGCAGATGGAATCCGGTTCTCTTCCGATGTGTTCTGCAAAATGGTTTTTGATAAAGATTTGGGTTCCTCCTGTTCGTCTTCATGGGTTCTTGATACAGAAGGTGACAACTTGAGATTCAATCTTTCCCGAAATATGGATGCAAATGTTATTCAGAACAAAATAAACATGCGCACAAAGGGTGTTTTAAATTTTGGTTTTTTTTATGGTACAAAGAGTTATCCTAAACCTGTCTATGGAGGCCATTCCAAAGGTTACAGTGTTGAATATGCTCCGTCTTTTTCTTATAAAGGTTTTACATTTTCATGTACTCACAGTATTGAAATCTTGCAGGATTCAGGTCATGTGGAATCTTCAGATTATAAGATTCGTTACTATCGCAGCAGCATTGATAACAATTATCTTTCAGGTTCTTTGTCTGTTAAACAGAACAGGGGAGAATCCGACTCTTTCAATAAGCTGAATTTGAAGTTCAGAGACAAGAATGCAATGATTGAATTTGGCGGCAATAAAACTCTTTTGTCTCTTTCCCACTCGTGGTACGTAAATGGCATGAAATTCAAGATTACAATTACTCAAGACAGGGTAGTTACACTTTCTTTGAAAACATCTTCTTAAAGTTTACATGGACAACTTTATGTATGGTATAATACAAAAGATTTGCACATTGCCTGTAATATAGATTGGGCTTTGTGTTCAAAGGATGTGCTTATGGCCGTAATTCAGTTTGTAGTTCCGTATGCTTCTATTAGGGATGCCGTTATTGAAACATACAAAGAGTATCCCTATAGCAAAGAAATAGAATTCATCATTACAGATAAGGGGCATGAGTCCATAAGAAAAGAAGACCTTGTAGGTGATGTTGTCATTGCCAGAGGTCTGACGGCCATGGAACTGAATAAAAGGTACAACAATGTCTGTACACTTTTGGAACTGCCCATGACAGGTTATGACTTTCTGATGGCAATCAACACTGCCAGAGAAAAGTACGGAGCAAAGAGAATAGCGTTAATTGCTACCGAAACCGCAATTTACGGCTTTAAGGAGTTTCAGTTTAAAACAGAAGGTGAAAATCTGACATTTCTTGAATACGAAATAACTCCGGATTCGGATTTTAATCAGATTGTCATGAAAGCACGCAAGGAAAATGCAGATGTAATTATCTGTGCGGAACAGGTCGGAAGAATATGCAAAAGCATGAATGTGCCTTTTGTCAGAATTCTGAGTTCCCATAACAGCATCTGGCAGGCAATTGATGAAGCCTGGCTCATCTGCAAAAAGAACCGTGAGGAAAAAATCCGAAATCAAAGACTTCAATCCGTGTTCAAAAACATCAGTGAAGGCGTAATTACAGTTGATAAAAACAAGAAAGTAGTTCTTTGCAGTGAGTATGCTGCGGAATTGTTGAATATTCGTTCCGAATCAATAGAAGGAAAAAACATAGCAAATATTAATCCTTTGTTTGACAATCCCCCTTTTGGGAAATTAACCTCCCCTGAAGTTGGAACACTTATTCATATCAACGGTCAGGATATCTCGCTTTGCCGTATTCCCATATCAGACGGAGATGAGTTTGAGTCGGGAACAATACTTCTTCAAAAGCTTTCGTCAATTCAGAAACTTGAAACAAAGCTCAGAACATTGGCTCATAAGAAAGGGTTTGTTGCCCATTATTCATTTGATGATCTTGTAGGAAAGAGTGAAGCTTTGATGAAAGCAAAACGTTTGGCAAAAGAGTATGCAAATGTATCTGCGAATGTCCTTATCACCGGGCAGACAGGAACAGGAAAGGAAATGTTTGCACAAAGTATTCACAATGCCAGTGACAGAAGAAACGGACCTTTTCTTGCCATAAATTGCGCATCGCTTCCGGAATCGCTTCTTGAAAGCGAATTGTTCGGATACGCTCCGGGTGCATTTACCGGTGCATCAAAGACCGGAAAGCAAGGGCTTATTGAACTTGCACATAACGGAACATTCTTTCTTGATGAAATTGCTGAACTCGGTTTTAACCTTCAGGGAAAGCTGCTGAGAATAATAGAAGAACGTGAAATCAGAAGAATAGGGGATGATACCGTAATTCCCGTAAACATAAGAATTATTTCAGCCTCAAATAAGAATCTTGAACAAATGGTCAAACAGGGAAAGTTCAGAAGTGATTTGTATTACAGACTTGATGTTCTGAAACTGAATATTCCTTCTCTGGTTGAACGCAAGGCCGATATTCCCGAACTGGTTGATTGTTTTATTGCAAAGTATGATCAGCGTTATCATGTTGCAAAACATTATGTAGAGGATGATGTATATAAATATCTGTCGGAGATACATTACTGGGGAAATATAAGACAATTGAGAAATATCTGTGAAAGACTGTGTGTTGTTGTGAAATCCAGCAATATCAGTCTGTCTGATTTGCAGCTCTGTCTCGGAAATTCCGTCTATGATGATAATACGGAGGCTGTTTCAGATAATTGGGGAAAAGAAGAACTCATCGAAACTCTCAGAAAATACGGCGGGAACAAGACAAAAGCATCTGAAGCCCTTGGAATTGACAGAACCACACTTTACAGAAGAATGCGTAAATACGAACTGTAACATGCAGTGTTGTGTTGTTGCGTAATGCAACAATAATGCAACACTTATTTTGCCGGTCAATTAAGACAAAAGAAAAATACTGTTCTCTGATAACTCTTCTGAAAACAAATAATTAAGTTTCAATTTCACAATAAATTTGAATTTTTGGCATGGTATATGCTTAATGATTTTGTAAGTATAAAGCCTTATAGGAGGGAATACTATGAAAAAAATTTTGACAGTATTGTTTGTTCTTGTATGTGCAATGACTTTTGCATTCGCAAACGGAACTTCAGAAGGTACATCAGCAAATTATCCTGACGGACCTATTGAAATTACTGTAACTGCAAACCCTGGTGGCGGAAGTGATAAGCTTGCCCGTGCATTTGCAGATGTTTGTCAGAAGTATCAGTTCGTTACTGTACCTATGACTATCACAAACAAACCTGGTGGAGGCGGAGCTACAGGTCAGGCTTATTTCAATTCAAAGACAAATCCTGATTACAATCTTCTTGCTTTCAATACAGCAAGCCTTCTTGTATCTCTGACAGCAGGAACACACCCGAAGACATCTTGGACATATGTTGCAAACATGGCAACAGATAACCAGGTTCTGGTAGTATCTGCAGATTCACAGTTCAAGAGCTGGGCAGAAGTTGAAGCTTACATGAAGAAGAATCCTGGAAGCCTTACAGTAGGTTGTGCAGACGATCAGGACGAGATGACTCTTATTCTGCTTGAACAGAATACAGGTTTGAAGTTCAACCACACAGCATACTTTGCAGGTTCTGCTGAAACAACAACAGCTCTTCTGGGCGGACACATTGATCTTGGTATTCTCAACCCTGTTGAGTGTATCGGTCTTGTTGAAGGAAAGAGAGTTAAGGTTATCGGTTCTTTTGCTCCTGAAAGAATTGATGCTCCTTTTGATGATGTTCCTACATTCAAAGAACTCGGTTACAAAGATTGTATCGTACAGATGAGCCGTGGAATTATCGGACCTGAAGGAATGTCTGCTGAAGTTCAGAAGTTCTGGTCAGATGTTTGTGAAAAAGTATTTGCAACACCTGAATGGCAGAAGGATTACCTTGAAAAGAACGTCTTGGGTAAAGACTTCCTTGCTTACAAAGATTTTGAAAAGTTCATCGTAGGTCATGAGCAGAGTCTTAAAGACTTTATTGCTACAAGCAACCTTTGATTCGACACGGATTATTCTGATGCAAAGTGGTAGCAATACCACTTTGCATTTTTAGGAGTTAAAATGTTGTTATTTCTTGTTGAAGGCCTGCTGGTTTTTATGTCGGTTGTATGGGGCTGGAAATCTGTATTTGAATACAAGCTTATTTCCAACGGGCTTCCTGCAAACGGTTTTTTCCCTTTCTTTGCGTCATTAATTGTTTTCTGCCTTTGTCTGTTTGACATAATCAGAACAATCAAGAAGAAAGATTTTATCAAAGTAAATAAGAATGAAGAGTCAGATCTTCTGTATTTTCTTCCTACATGGTTCAGACCTATTTTTGTAGCCATGTATCTTATGATTAATGTAGTTATATTCAGATATGTCGGTGTTATTACAGCCACTTTCACCACCTGTTTCTTTTGGCTTGTATTTATCTCAAAGGAAAAAGTATTGCGCTCAGTCATTATTTCAGTTGTGTTGAGTGCTGTTATATATCTTGTCTTTGTATTCTGGCTGAGAGTCTCTTTCCCAAGAGGGATTCTTATTTAAAAGGAGTAATAAATGGGTAATTTTCAACTCCTGTTAAATGGTTTTGCAACTTCAATTACACCTCAGAATCTTTTGTTCACCCTTTTCGGCGGACTGATAGGAATTCTTGTAGGTGCAATGCCCGGAATAGGTTCAGGTGCCGGTGTTTCTTTGCTTTTGCCTATTACGTTTAAAATGAATCCGGTTTCCGCAATCATCATGCTTGCCGGTATTTATTACGGTAATATGTTCGGAGGAGCATACAGTGCAATTTTGCTGAATATTCCAGGTGATTCTCCTGCTGTATGTACGGCTCTTGACGGTTATCCCATGGCTAGAATGGGTAAGGCCGGAAAAGCGTTGGCTACTGCCAATCTTTCATCGTTTATCGGTGGAACTATCGGAGTATTGTTTTTGACAATTGCAGGTCCTGCACTTGCAGAAATCGGACTTAAGTTCGGTCCTGCGGAAATTGCAGCCCTGATTCTTTTTGCTTTAACTTCCATAAGCTGGTTGATGGGAGATGATCCTATCAGATGCCTTATTTCAACCGGCCTTGGAATTCTTGTTGCAATGGTAGGAACAGACCCTGCAACAGGTAAGATAAGATTTGCATTCGGATCAATCAATCTTCTTGCCGGATTCCAGTTCATTCCTCTTGTAATAGGAATGTTCGGTTTTTCACAGGTTATTGAGCTTGCTGTCTCAAAGGAAAAAGTAGACACAGCGTCAATGACTTCAATTTCATATAAGGAAAGCTTCCTTACCAGAAAAGAAACATTCAGAATTTTACCTACTGCAGTCAGAAGTGCAATTCTGGGTAACTTCATAGGATTTCTTCCGGGTGCCGGCGGAACAACATCTGCTTTCCTTTCCTATGTAACAGAAAAGAAAATCGGAAAACACAAAGAGAATATCGGAAAAGGTGAAATGTGCGGTGTTGCGGCTTCTGAAGCTGCCAATAATGCAGCCGCTGTAGGTTCATTTGTTCCTTTGCTCGGACTTGGTATTCCAGGTTCATCAACCAGTGCAGTCCTTTTGGGCGCTCTTATGATGTGGGGTCTTAAACCCGGTCCTATGCTTTATTCCACAAATCCGGATTTTGTTTGGAGCCTTAATGCTTCAATGTATGTTGGAAATGTAATTTGTCTTATTGTAGGTATGGCAATCATTCCTTTGCTTTGTTCTATTCTTAAGGTCAAATCAAAAACTTTGGCACCTATTATCATGGCAATTTGTATAGTCGGTGCTTACTCGAACAATTACAATGTCTTTGATGTCATTGTCATGGTTGTTTCAGGTTTGGTAGCCTATTATCTTAAGAAGTGTAAGATTCCGGTAGTTTCATTCATTCTTGCCTTTGTTCTTTCTCCTAAACTGGAGAGTTCTATCAGACAGGCAATGGGAATTGCCCATGGATCTGTTTCGATTTTTGTCAAAAAACCGATTTCTGCATTCATTTTGGCTCTTACTGTTCTTATGATTCTTTATCCGACAATTAAATCTGCTGTAGCAAAGAGAAAAAAAGGAAATTGAATATGAATTACGAAAGTCTTTTTAATAAATTTAATGTAAAAAAAGTTGCCAAGGTCTGTATTGTCGGTGCCAACGGAGGTTTCGGTTATACTTTCCTTTCACAGATTCCCCTGATGAAAAATCTTCTTTCCATCAGAGCGGTTGTAGACTTGGACATCAACAAGTCTCTGAATCTTCTGGAAGAACTCGGTTATGACAGGGCAAAGCTCTATCCTTGTAGAAATGCCGATGAGGTGGCAAAGGCTCCTAAAGACGGCATTATTGTTCTTGAAGATGCTTATTTGGCTCCGAAAACAGATGTTGATGTTCTTGTTGAAGCTACTGGAATTCCTGAGATGAGTGCAGAAATTGCTGAGATGGGAATTCTTGGTGGAAAGCATGTCTGTATGGTTTCCAAGGAGGCCGATTGTATTGCCGGTCCGTATCTTACAAAACTTGCTGCCTCAAAGGGTCTGATTTATTCAGTTGTAATCGGAGATCAGCCTGCCAACCTTATCAATTGGCTTTCATTTTTGAAGACTCTGGGTATGGAAATTGTCTGTGCCGGTAAGTCCAGTGAATATGACTTTGTTTACGATTTGGACAGTTGTGTTTTCCAGTATCAGGACAAGACTGAAAACATTCCTGAATTGAAAAAATACTGGAAGTATGAAGGTCCTGCAACTTTAAAAGAAAGAAGCAAATTGCTGTCAAAGTATCAGCAGTATGCAATTCCTGATTACTGTGAGATGAACATTGTCTGTAATGCTACAGGTCTTACTCCTTCTTATGATGAATTTGTTTATCCTGTATGTAATGTTACGGAGCTTGCGGAAATTTACCAGCTTAAAGAAGACGGCGGTGTAATTTCCCACATGAATTCAATTGATGCTTTCAATAATTTCAGAAGACCTGATGAGGCAAGTTTTGCCGGCGGTGTTTTTGCTGTTGTAAAATGTACAAATGAAAGAGTCTGGAATCTTCTTGCCCAGAAAGGTCATGTAATCAGTAGAAGCAGAAAATACGGTTGTCTGTATCTTCCTTATCACTACATGGGAGTTGAGGCTCCTATGTCTGTTGTTGAGGCTTTCTTCTTTGGTATTTCAGGTTATGCACAGTGTAATAATGTTGCAACAATGACCTGTGTTACTCAGAGAGATTTCAAGGCCGGTGAAAAGCTTTCAATGCTTACCAACCACAGATACATTGACGGTGTTCAGGTCAAACTTGAGAAATCCTGTGACCTGCCTGATAATGTAGCCCCTTACTACCTTGTAACAGACAAGACGTTGGTAACAGATGTTCCTGAGGGTACGTTGATTACAATGGATATGCTGGATCTTTCCCGTTCTTCTCTTGCAAGAATGATTAAAGAAATAGGCAAATAAGTTTTTAATAACTATTACGCAGTGCAGAAATATCTCTGTACTGCTTTTTTTTGTCAAAAAATTAAAAAAGTGACAAAGTTTACTAAAACTATTTGGGCAAAGCTTCAAAGATTATTCCGTTCAGAGACTATGAAGAACAAACCAGAACTTCAAAAAGCGAACATTTCAAGTTTTTCTATGATTCACCGTAACAGGCCAGGAGTTTTTTATCTTGTTGGATGCAGTTTTTGAAGAGCACTCTTACTCTCAAATTGAAAATACTCCTGTAATTCCTTTTATTAAAATAAATTAACCCAGCGCTTGACTCGCCCCCCCCCAGTCAGTTTAGACTACAGAACTATGTGTGCATGTAATTACTCTTAATTCTTTTTTTAAGTTCCCAAAAATTGTTTAAGTAGAACTTACCTTGAGAAATTCAAGGGGATAAGTCATTGTTGTACTGTCAGACGAAGATAGTCGGGAGGAAAAACAATGACTACACTTAAAAACAAGCATCT
>JAZLMO010000020.1:0-11224 GCA_045598675.1 Sphaerochaetaceae bacterium | reverse complement strand
GGTGATCATAGCAGAGTGGAAATACCCGTTCCCATCCCGAACACGGAAGTCAAGCCCTCTCACGCCGATGGTACTGCTTTTGCGGGAGAGTAGGTAGTCGCCAGGTCTTTTTTTTTCTGCGTCACTTCGTCGGCACCTACCTGTAAGGTATTTTGCTATGGGAATAAAGTAAAATTGGATGAAAATATCTCATTTTTATTCTTTTTCATCCAATTTTGGATGATTTAAGGCATTTTCATCCAATTTATCTTTTAAAGGTTCTACTTCTGTAAACAATAATGAGTTTTTTCGAAAAGAGTAATCGACAAATATTATAACCATTTACCAAAATCGAAAAAATTTTAAATTTGGTAAATAGAAACATAAAGTTATTTACCAAAATCGAAAAAAACTTGAATTTGGTAAATAGAAAATATATGATTTTATCAGAGGAAAGTATGAAACTGATACAAAGAGTATATTTACAAGACTTACTGGAGTTGTCTAATACTCCGGATATAAAGGTAATAACAGGCATCAGACGTGCCGGAAAATCAAAATTATTAGAAAGTTTCATTTCTGAAATCCAAAGTCATAATGATAATTCAAATATTATTCATATAAATTTCAACCTGAATGAATTTGAAGAATTAAAAGACTTCCGAAAATTGTATGATTTTATTGAATCCAGATATGTTGATGGGCAACATAATTACATTTTGATTGATGAAATTCAGTTATGTAATGGATTTGAACAAGCGGTTATATGGCTGCATGCCTCAGAAAAGTATGATATATACATTACCGGATCAAATGCTTTTCTTTTAAGCAGTGATCTTGCAACTATGTTTACCGGTCGAACCATGGAAATTGAAGTATTTCCTTTTTCATTCAGTGAATTTTACAAGTATTACGGTTATACGGAAAATGAGTCAGCGAAAGCTCTGACAAAATATATTGAAGAGGGAGGGATGCCCGGATCCTATCTGTATAATGATATAAATAGAAAATATGATTACATAAAAGATGTTTTGAATTCATTGTTAATTAAGGACATTGTTAAAAAATACAAAATCAGAAATGTTGCTTTACTGGATAAACTTATTGATTTTATGTTTGATAGTATCGGATGCGAGCTGTCAGAAAATAAAATATCCAATTCATTAAATTCTTCCGGTTTAAAAATCAATCACAATACAATTGGGATGTATCTGTCTTATTTGTGTAATGGTTTTCTGTTTTATAGAGTCAGACGATATGATATTCAAGGAAAGCGTTATTTGAATAGCCAAGATAAGTATTATTTAAGTGATCATTCATTCAGATATGCCAGGATTGGAACAAAAAACCAGAACACAGGAAGGATACTGGAAAACATTATAGCAATTGAACTTCTCCGAAGAGGATATGAACTTTATACTGGAGTATTATACAACAAAGAAATTGATTTTGTTGCTCTCAGACGAAATGAGAAATTGTATATTCAAGTTGCAGATGATATTTCAAATACAGATACTCTAATAAGAGAAAGTACGTCGTTATTAAGTATAAAGGATGCGTATCCGAAAATAATTCTGGCTCGTACTAATGAAAAATCTTTTGATTACAATGGAGTACAGATAATAGATATTGCAAGTTGGCTAACTGTTGATTCTGATTTTAAGCAGGACTTCCAAAGCATATAACTCTTCTTGAGTAGCCAAAGATAAATATTTTACAACCGAGTATAATCTTCTGTCATTGTACATTCTCTGTGCTAAATCATCA
This sequence comes from Sphaerochaetaceae bacterium, assembly GCA_045598675.1. Lineage (GTDB taxonomy): Bacteria > Spirochaetota > Spirochaetia > Sphaerochaetales > Sphaerochaetaceae > JAZLEZ01. Next base: position 9,478 of record JAZLMO010000020.1, on the reverse strand, counting down.
GCATTTTTTAAGGAAGACTTTTCACAATCTCCATATATAAGCCATTCAACCGAACAACCTAATTCTTTTGCAAGATTTACAGCATTGACAACAGAAGGAACGTGCGCTGTACTTTTTTGATTTAGCATCGTTTGATAATGCATGCCGTTTTTCTGACAAATATATTTCAGATTAAGATTTGTTTCTTTCAGTTTATTGTCAACTCTTCCCCAGAAATCCATTGCAATTTTATCTAAATTTTTATCCATACCATGATAATTAAGAAAACTAACAAATTAATAAACATTTTGTTGGGTTTGAATAACGATGCAGTTATTGAAATAATGAATATGGTATATTAGAATAATAAAAAAATATATTTGGATTCTAAGATGTATTGCAATGGAATTAAGTTTGTAATTGATTTTATCATTTCAATTGTTGTTTTTATAGTAGCAATTATACTTGTGTCTTGTTCGGCTGATGCTGTTCCGGAACCAATTGATATCTCAAAAGTTTTTGAAACAAATTTGCCTGTTATCAGTATTAATACAAAGAATCGTTCAATTAACTCCAAAGATAGTTGGATCACAGATGTAGATTTATCAATAAATAACAATGATGAAACACTATCAACCAGCATTAAAGGTAGAGGAAATTCAAGTTGGAATATGCCAAAGAAAAGTTATTCAATTAAGTTGGATAAATCTAATGCCATTTTGGGAATGAGTAAATCAAAGCGCTGGGTTTTGATTGCCAATTATGCTGATAAGAGTTTAATTAGAAATGATTTTGCTTCTTATTTAGGAACAACAATTTTCAAAAATATGGATTGGAATCCATCGTTTATGCCTGTTGAATTGATATTAAATAATGAATATAAAGGCAGTTATTTAATCGGTGAACAAATCAAGATTGATGAAGACAGGGTAAGAATAAATGATATTTCTAAAGAAGAGGAAATGGTAAATGGTGGTTTTATTGCTGAAATAAATGCTCGTATGGATGAAGATTTCAATTTTAAAACCAGTCACGGCGTATGTATTAGTTTGAAAGATCCAGACGAAGTAGAACCAGTTATTCAAGATTACGTAAAATCAATAATTCAGCATACAGAAGATGTTATTTTTGATGACAATTTTGCAGAAATTAATCAATCAACCGGAAAAGCAAATTACGAATCTGTTATCGATGTGGATTCGTTTATAGATTGGTATCTAGTAAATGAAATAGCAAAAAATAGGGATGCAAAAGGTATTAGTTCTATTTATCTTTATTATGATTCGGCAGATAAGCTTATTCACATGGGACCTAATTGGGATTTTGATATTGCTTTTGGGAACGACGGAGAAACAGAATGTGGAGATTATAAGGGTTGGTATATTCGTGGAAATATATGGTTCAAACAACTCATGAAAGATCCGGTTTTTAAATCAAAACTGAAAGCTCGTTGGAATTATGTTTATCAGGACGTATTAAATGCAGCAGACGAGATAAACAACAAAGCTATTATATTAAGCAAATCTGCAGATTTAAACTTTAAGAGATGGAGAATTCTTGGCAAATACACATGGCCATCACCAGCTGGTTTCTTTTTTAGGAGAACTTACCAAAGTGAAGTCAGTTATTTATATAATTGGTATTTGAACAGAGTTCAGTGGATTAATGAAGAGATAAATTAGAGGAAAAACACTTCAAAACCATATTCATTAGTTTTCAATGAAGCTTTGACTGATTTTTTTAAGGGTGTAAAAAGAGGGCATAATGTAATATCATTGTGTCATGACGGAATTTGTTCATCTGCATAATCATACAGACTACTCATTGCTGGATGGGGCTGCATCTATAAAGAAGTACATAGATAAAGCCAAAGAGCTTGGGATGAAAGCCCTGGCCATTACAGACCATGGGAATATGTTTGGGGTAATAGATTTTTATAAATCACTGAAAGCAGAGGGAATACAACCTATTCCCGGATGTGAATTTTATATATGCCCTGAAGGAATACAGAGTAAAGGAAAAAGATATCACCTGATATTGCTGGCAATGAATGACAAAGGATATCACAACCTTATGGAACTGAATTCCATAGCTTGGATAGACGGATTCTACATGAAACCAAGAATTGACAGACAGGCATTGGCCGAACACAGTGAAGGACTTATATGCCTGAGCGCCTGTCTTGCAGGAGAAGTAAGTCAGCAGCTTCTGTCAAGTGACAAATCAATAGCTTATGAAACAGCAAAATGGTATAAGAATCTGTTTGGAGACAGGTATTATATTGAACTTCAGAATCACAATATAGAAGATGAAAAAGCAGTGTTGCCCCAGCTTGCACAACTTGCAAAAGAGCTGGAAATCAAAACCGTATGTACAAACGACATACACTACATAAACAAAGATGATGCAAACGCACATGACATTCTATTGTGCATAGGAACAGGAAAGAAAAAAAGTGATGAAGAAAGACTGAAATTTGACACACCGGAATTTTATATGAAAAGCGGAGATGAAATGGCAGAGCTTTTCAAAGATTATCCGGATGCAGTATCAAATACAGTAGAGATAGCAAACAGATGTCAGTTTGAAATTGAATTTCCGGGACCGCAACTTCCTGAAGTACAGGTACCGCAGGAGTATAAAGACACAGAAGATTTCATTACACAACTTGCATGGAGCGGACTTGAGAAAAGATATCCCGGATACAAGGATAACCCTAATCAGAAGGAAGTCCTTGAACAACGCTTAAGCTACGAACTGAGCATAATTCTCAAAATGCATTTTGACTCATACTTTCTGATAGTGCGTGACTATATTTACTGGGCAAAGACGCACAACATACCGGTAGGCGCCGGAAGAGGAAGCGGAGCCGGAAGCCTTGTAGCCTATTGTATTGACATAACAAACGTAGATCCTATTTCACATGATCTGCTGTTTGAAAGATTTTTGAATCCGGACAGAATAAGCCTCCCTGATTTTGATGTAGATTTCTGCTATGAAGGAAGACAGGATGTAATCAATTATGTAACCGGAAAATACGGAAATGACAGAGTAGGACAGATTGCTACATTCGGAACACTTAAAGCAAAAGCCGTTGTAAAAGATGTTGCCAGAGTACTTGATATTCCATTTGACGAATCAAATACAATAACCAAATACATACCGGATATTTTAAGCCTGCCGGATGAAGCAAAACAGGCAGGGGCTACATCGATTTTACAATGGGCACTTATGAGCACACCTGAACTTCAGGAAGTAAGAGCCAGAGGCGGAGTATATGAAGAGTTGTTTGATGTATCGCTCAGACTTGAAAACCTTGCCCGCCATGTAAGTACTCATGCATGCGGAGTTGTAATAGGAAGAACCCCGCTTAAGAATTATGTACCGCTTTATCGTGACCCTAAGTCAGGCGGTATATCAACACAGTATACAATGACAGTTCTTGAAGAATGCGGTCTTGTAAAGATGGACTTTCTGGGACTGAAAACACTTACACTTTTGAGAAATACCGTTAATCTGATTCATAAAAAAGAACCGGATTTTGATTTGGATAAAGTACCTTTTGATGATGCGGAAACATATGCAATGATGGCCAAAGGTGAAAGTACCATGGTATTCCAGTTTGAAAGTCCGGGGATGCAGAAAAACCTCAGATTGCTGGGTCCTACGAAGTTTGAAGAACTTGACGCCATGACCAGTTTATACAGGCCGGGGCCTATGCAGTTTATTCCCAAATACATAGACAGTAAGCAAGGCAGATGTGAGATAGAATATCCGGACCCAAGCTTAAAGGAACTGCTGGAACCTACTTATGGCATTATGGTTTATCAGGAACAGGATATGAAGACTGCTCAGATTTACGCAGGCTTTACATTAGGTGAAGCAGATACACTGCGTAAAATCATGGGAAAGAAAAAGAAAAAACTATTACCTGAGCAGGAAGAAAAGTTTGTTAAAGGAGCATTGCTTAAAGGACACAGTGAAGAAGATGCAAGGAAACTGTTTGAAAACATTAAACCGTTTGCAGGTTACGGATTCAATAAAAGTCACAGTGTATGCTACACGGTATTAAGCTACAGAACCGCATATCTTAAATGTCACTATCCTGCAGAATTTTATGCTGCAAACCTGACCAACGAAATATCGTCAGGTGATAAATTCATAGAATATCTGGATTATGTAAAAGGACAGGGCGTAAAGATTCTGCCTCCTGACATAAATTATTCCGGTCTCTATTTTACCATTAAAGGCAATGACATTATCTACGGACTTGCCGGTCTGAAAGGAGTAGGAGCAACAACGGTTGAACTTATCCTGAAAGAAAGGGAAGCAAACGGAGAATTCAAGGACTTCATGGACTTTGTAAGAAGAAGTGACAGCAGAGTAACAGGATCCGGAACAATGGAAGCCCTGATAAGCAGTGGAACTCTGGATTGCTTCGGATACAACAGACCTACGCTACTTGCAAATTACGAAGAAGCGCTGAAAAGCGTTAAGGAAGATAAAGAAGCTGTAAGTATGGGCCAGAACTTGCTGTTCGGAAATGCTGAAGTGGGAACAACAAGTTTTGAAATCAAGACAGTACCTGATTGGCCTTTTACAGACAAGCTTGAAAGAGAAAAAGAATACCTTGGATTCTATATAAGCGGACATCCGCTTGATACATACAGAACAAGCTGGGAAAACTGTGTAAGACTTGATTTGTCAAAGCCGGAAAGAATTACGGAAAATATCAAATATGATTTTATAGGGATGATTACTGACTTTAAGGCAATAACCACAAAAGCCGGAACAAGAATGGGCTATGTGATAATTGAGGATTACAACGGAAAACTGGAAATAACAGTATTCCCGAAGCAGTGGGCAATGTATGAAGCGGCAATGCAAAAAGGTAAAGTGTACGGTTTCCACGGCTCATTCAAACAATATAATGACAAGATGTCTTTCAGTGCAGATGTAATCTACGGAGACCCTCTGCAGATGAAGGCATCAAAACCGAATAAAGTATGTCTTGAAATTAATCAAAGTCTGGCAAACAGAAAGGCTGTAACGGAAATAAAGGAAATAAGTTACAAGCACAGAGGAACTGCCTTGTTGGAGTTTGTTCTGTATCCGTCTGCAGATGAAGAAGGACATTTTGAAGGAAAACCCAGACGAGTTGTTGCAGACAATCAGTTCAGTGTTGATGCAACAAAGGAGCTGTTGAATCTGCTTAAAGAGTGTGACGGTGTTGTTGACGTTTACAGTGAATAAATTTAATTTTTAACTATGACTAATCTGTTTCTGATGATGGCAAAACTAATAGGTTTTTACTCGATGCTTATATGGATAAGAATAATGCTTACATGGTTGCCCAGTCAGAGATATCAATACGGCAATCAGGACGGACCTCTTATCTCAATACTAAAGGGAATCTGTGATCCGTTTCTGAATATTTTCAAAGGATCGAAAACAGTAGCCGGAAGACTTGATTTTTCTCCTCTTCTGGCATTGATGACACTTAATATTCTTCAGAGTATGTTCACAATTCTTGCCCAAAGCGGAACCATTACAATAGGTCTTGTAATAGCCCTGATTGTACAGGGACTGTGGAGGTACTTTTTCTCTTACATCCTTGTCCTTCTGTGCATAGCACTGGGAGTAAGATACATCTACGGAAGAAGACCGTATGATCAGAGATCACAGGCAATATTAAGAGTAATTGACCCCATAGTTACAAAACCTGTGAACTTTACTGCAAAGATTTTTTATCCCAAAAAAGCAGTCAGTGACCAACAGTATGTTCTTACAGCACTCATTTTTTACCTGGTATTATATTTCGGAATCAAGAGAGGACTGGTCTATCTGATAGCAAGCCTTGCAAAGGTGGCATAATGGACATAAGGGAACTTCCGGGAATAGGTCCAAAGGCTCAGGCTTCTTATGCCGCACTTGGAATTGAAACAGTTGAAGACCTTATCCGTATGCCGGTACGCGGCTATGAAGACAGACAAAACCGCATCTGTATAGGAATGCAGAATGACAGCAGCGCATTCACAAACACAATAGTAACTGTACTGTCAAAAAGTTTTTTCGGAAAAGGTCTGAAAAGTGTAAAAGTACTAGTTCAGGATACTCAAAACGGAGTACGCGGAGAGCTTTTGGGCTTTAACAGATCTTTTTTGGATAAGGTTCTGTATGTAGGCGGATATTATCATCTGTATGCAAATGTAATGCCGTCCAACGGGTATTCAAGACCGCAGTTCTCACAGTTTGAAATCAAAAGTGTACGGGAAGAAGACTCCATGTCTTGCTGTGGGGGTATTTTTCCGGTTTACAGTTTATCCGGCACTCTCACTCAGAATATTATCAGACGTGATATAAAAAATGCACTTGCACGGACAGAGCACATAGATGATGTTTTGCCGGACAGCATAATTGAAAAATACAAGTTGCTTTCCTATGACAGTGCAATCAGAAAATCACACTTTCCAAGTTGTGATAAGGACATTATACAAAGCAGAAAAACACTTGCTTTCATTGAAGTTTTTTATATGCAGATTCTGGCAATGCGAAGACCTGCAATCAAAAACACAAGAAGAGCAACAGAAGTAAAAATTTACAAAGCAGAAAAAGATTTTACAACATCACTTCCGTTTGAACTGACAGAAGATCAAAAGAAAGTTCTGAAGGAAATCAGAACGGATATGGCAAAAGAGCAGAGTATGAACAGACTGCTGCAAGGAGATGTGGGTTCAGGAAAAACATTGGTTGCATGGATAAGTGCCATTCACTCTATATCAGAGGGAAATCAGGTTGCATTCATGGCACCTACGGAACTGCTTGCACGTCAACATGCACAGGGAGCTGCCAAACTGTTTGAAAAAACAGGGATAAGAATTGCATATCTGGACGGAATGGTTCACGGGAAAAACAGAGAACTGCTTTTGAGGGAACTTAAGGATGGTAACATAGACCTTCTGATAGGAACTCATGCATTGTTTTCAAAAGATGTTGAATTCAGAAATTTGGGGCTGGTAATTATAGATGAACAGCACAGATTCGGAGTTGAACAGAGAAGTGCATTGTTCAGAAAAGGAGAGAATCCGGATGTACTGTTGATGACAGCAACTCCTATTCCCAGAACACTTGCTCTGACTGTATACGGAAATCTTAATGTTTCCACAATAAAGACAATGCCGTGCGGAAGAATACCTGTGAAAACCTATCTTGTGGAAGAGAAAAAGCGGGAAGACATGTACAGGGCAATCGGGGTGGAACTGTCTCGCGGACATCAGGCTTATTTTGTCTATCCCAGAATAGAAGCAGAAGAAGGAAAATCAGAGCTTCGTGATGTTCAGAGTATGTATGAATTTCTTTCTGAAAAGTATCCGTCTTACCGGGGTGCTTTGATTCATTCAAAACTGGATGATGATCTTAAGATAAAAATACTGAATGACTTTACAGATAAGAAACTGGATTTTCTTGTTTCCACATCTGTTGTGGAAGTAGGTCTTGATGTAAAAGACGCAACCTGTATGGTTGTTGAGCATGCGGACTTTTTCGGAATGTCTGCTCTTCATCAGCTCAGAGGAAGAGTAGGACGAAGCACACTTCAATCCTGGTGTTTTTTTGTCTACGAAGAAGGAACCATATCGGAAGACGGGAAAAAGAGACTGTCTGTTCTGCATAGGACAAATGACGGATTTGAAATTGCAGAAGAAGATCTTAAAATCAGAGGACCCGGCGAAATCACAGGACTCAGGCAAAGCGGTTTTACAACACTCAAATATGCAAGTCTTGATAAGGATATTCAGCTTATGGCCCAGGCCCGTGATGAAGTAAGCAGAATACTTGAAGAAGATCCCGGATTCATCAAAGTTGAAAACAGTGTAATAAGGCAGGCATTACCATGTTGAGTATGAGAATAACAGGTGGAAAATATTGCAACAGAAGAGTACTCATTCCCGAAGGAGATTTGGAAATCCGACCGGCAATGGACAGAATGAGGGAGTCTCTGTTTTCCATACTCGGGCCGTTGGATGACATGTCATTCTGTGATTTGTTTTCAGGAAGCGGCTGTGTTGGTTTGGAGGCTGCATCAAGAGGTGCAAAACTAATTCATCTTGTTGAGATGGACGCAAAAAAGAAGCCTGTTCTTGAAAAGAATATAAGCTTTGCAGAAGATGAAAGTCAAATCAGAATTTATATAGAAGATGTACTTCAATTTCTTCAACTGATTAAAAATTCTTACGACATAGTTTATGCAGATCCTCCGTTTCCCATGGCTGATAAACTCAGAATTGCAAATCTCGTTGATCAGTATGAAAGAGTAAATAACAAAGGACTTTTTGTGATTCACATTCCCGACACGGAAGCAAAATTATGGCCTGAGAAAATAGGAAAACTGACACTTGTCGATACAAGATTATACGGCAGGAACATGTTTAAATTTTACAGAAAAAATTAAGAGCAAAGATTATGAGCAAAGATATTCTGAATTTGCATCAAAGAGTGTTGCAATGATAATTCTTCTGGCTCTTTCATATTGAATTTCATTTGCATCCGGACATTCCGATCTCATTATTCTGTCTATTTCAACAGAAGCGTTTTTAATGGCCTTGGCAGAGAGCGGAAACTTTAAAGTTTTCAGAACATTTTCAAATTCTGCAGACAGCAGCAGACCGTTGTTTACAAAAGAAAGGCAGAAAGAAGGAGATGACACAGCCTCCTGATTGATTGAATACTGCATAGCCATGACAACAGAGGAGTCCGGATCTTTTGCAGGAGAACCTATAGTTGCAAAATGCTGGATTGTATTCTGATTTACCGGAATTCTGATTCTTGTAAGAATGGCATTGTTCATGTAGATGAAAGAACCTTTTTCATCATACAGTTTGTCTATGCTCATCCAAACAGATCTGACTCTCAGTTTTTTGAAAAGACCTGATTTTGAGATAAATCTCATTTCCACCTGGGCTTTGAGTGCACATAAAATACAAGAAAGAGCATAGCGGGATTTTTGTATGCACAGAGAACCGCCTATGGTAATCTGATTTCTCAAAATTGTTGTACCTATGTTTTCCAGAGCCTCTGTAAGTGGAGCGGAAAAAGCACGGGAGCCTGAGTTCAGAAGCTGTTGAATTGTTACCATGCTGCCTACTTCAATATATCTGTCTGCGTGCATTACTTTATGAAGTTCAGGAATATCTGCAAGAGAAATATAAGTTTTGATATCTGTTGACGGATAGTAATCTTCCTGTTTCATAAGATTGGTTCCGCCTGCAAAAATTGTAGCATTATCATACTTTAAAATTACAGAAATAAGTTCACTGAAAGATCTGGGAGAAAGCAATGTAACGTTATTTGTCATGTTTGGTTCTCCTATAAAAAGTCAATCGTTTCCAAACAGGAAACCATTATGTTTAAATTCATAAGCTATCTGTAATTAAGCACAGATAGACTTCATTCGTGCAGAGTTTCTGTCCATTAAGCTGTAATCAAAAGGTTTTTGATCTTT
>JAZLMO010000019.1:0-27557 GCA_045598675.1 Sphaerochaetaceae bacterium | reverse complement strand
TAGGCCCCAGATAAGTTGCAGGAGTAATGATTGAAGCACTGATAAAAGGCTCTTCTGCATAATCTGTACGAACCTGTTCCGGATAATCCAGCGGATTATCAATTTCCAGCACTTCGCCGTTTGTTAAGTGGACAAGATATTTTACGGACGGACTTGTAAATACAATGGAGAGATTGAACTCTCTTTCTATTCTTTCCTGTACTACTTCAAGATGCAGAAGCCCGAGAAAACCGCATCTGAATCCCTGTCCCAAAGCAGCAGAAGTGCATTTTTCGTATATCAGTGAAGCATCATTGAGCTTAAGGCGTTCAATAGCTTCAAAAAGCATCTCATAATCATTGGAGTCTACCGGATAAATCGATGAAAATACTACAGGCTTTACATCTTTGAATCCTGCACAAGGTTCTTCTGCAGGGGAAGAAGACAGTGTTACGGTATCACCTACCCTGATATCGCTGATGGTCTTAATGCCGGCAATAAAATATCCTACATCTCCGGCTTCAAGCCTGTCACGTTTAACCAAATCAAGCTGAAAAATACCCAACTGTTCAACTTTGTAAACGGCTTTACTGTTCATGAACATTATTTCATCACCGGTCTTGACGCTTCCTTCAAAAACCCTGAAATGAACAATAACTCCGCGATATGGATCATAATGGGAATCAAAAATCAATGCCTTCAGAGGCTTTTGTGCATTTTCCTCCGGAGCAGGAATGTAATTTACAATTGCTTCGTAAAGCTCATCAACACCCTCGCCTGTTTTGGCACTGACCTTAACAGTCATATCGGGATCAAGACCCAAATCATGGTCTATCTGATTAAGACATGAAGGAATATCTGCACTTGCCAAATCAATTTTGTTGATAACAGGAATAATCTCAAGATTATGTTCCATAGCCATATACAAATTTGCAAGAGTCTGTGCTTCAACACCCTGACTGGCATCAATAAGCAAAAGCGCTCCTTCACAGGAACTTATGGCTCTGGAAACTTCGTAGGAAAAGTCCACATGACCCGGAGTATCAACAAGGTTCAGCTCATACAATTCACCGTTTTTTGCAGTGTACGGCACGGTAACAGCCTGACTCTTAATGGTAATTCCACGCTCACGCTCAATATCCATATTATCCAAAATCTGTGTCTGAGCAGGCCCACGGCTGGTAATCAGACGAGCCTTTTCTATAAAACGATCGGCAAGTGTTGACTTGCCGTGATCAATATGAGCAATAATGCAGAAATTTCTTTTATGTTTTGAATCAACCATGATTATGAAATATCCGTATTCTTTTCACCGACTTCTTCAAATCCGAGCAAAGCACGGACTTCTCTGTCATCCAGAGTTTCCTTTGCAATCAATTCATTTGCAAGTAAATCAAGCTGATCCTTATGTTCTGTCAGAATTTTCCTTGCGTTTTTCATACAGGAATCAAGAATGGAATTGATTTCAGAATCGATTTTCTTGGCAGTATCTTCCGAAAAATCCTTATGCTGGGCAATTTCACGACCCAGGAACAAAGGCTCACCCTCACTTCCCAAAGAAATGAAACCGAGTTTGCTCATTCCCCATTCGGTGACCATTCTTCTGGCAATCTCTGTTGCCTGCTTGATATCTGAACTTGGACCTGTGGATGTCTGACCGTTGAGAATTTCTTCTGCAACATAGCCGCCCATCGCCATTGTAATATGTGATAAAAGAGTACTTTTCTTCAGGTATGACTGGTCTTCTTCAGGCAGTCCCATTGTAACTCCTCCGGCATTACCGTGAGGAATGATGGTTACTTTGTAAAGAGGATCAAGGTCAGGAAGATAGTAGAACAGCAATGCATGTCCGCCCTCATGATATGCGGTAAGCATCTTATCCTTGTCGTTCATTACATGACTCTTTCTTGCAACACCGAGAACCATCTTGTCTCTGGCCATTTCAAAATCTTCCATTGAGACTTTTCTGCGTTTCTGTCTTGTTGCAAAAAGAGCCGCTTCGTTTACAAGATTTGCAAGATCTGCACCTGAAGCACCGCTTGTTGCCCTGGCAATCCTTCTTAAATCGACCTTATCATCAAGTTTCACCTTATGGGCATGGATTTTGAGAATATCTTCTCTTTCCTGAATATCAGGAAGGGAAATTGCAACCTGTCTGTCAAAACGGCCCGGTCTCAAAAGAGCAGGATCAAGAACATCCGCTCTGTTTGTTGCTGCAATTACGATAACACCGCTGGATGTATCGAATCCGTCCATTTCAACCAGAATCTGGTTGAGAGTCTGCTCTCTTTCGTCATGACCTCCGCCAAGTCCGCTGCCTCTGGATCGACCTACTGCATCTATTTCATCAATGAAAAGAATACACGGAGCATGTTTTCTGCCTTGATCAAAGAGATCTCGGACACGTGCAGCACCCATACCTACGAACATTTCAACAAAATCGGAACCGGAAGTATGGAAGAATGAAACTCCGGCTTCACCTGCTACAGCTTTTGCCAACAATGTCTTACCTGTTCCCGGAGGACCTACAAGCAGAACTCCCTTTGGTATCTTTGCACCGATATCGGTAAACTTCTTGGGATTTTTAAGAAAATCAACAACTTCCTCAAGCTCGAATTTTGCTTCCTTCTGTCCGGCAACGTCGGCAAACTTAACTTTAATATCCTTATCTGTGTATTGTTTTGCATGACTTTTGCCGTATTGCATCATCTGTCCGCCGGCGGCATTTCTCATAAGCATGATTGTAAAGCCGATGAAAATTATCCATGGCAGGAATTCTATGAGTATGGCAAAGAAAGACATTTCCATCTCAGAGCCTTTCACATCTACATTGTTATTCTTGAGTACGGAAAGCAGCTCATCATCCCTGTAAGGAATCCTGGTTTTGTATGTATTGCCGTCAGAAGCAACGAATTCGATAATCGTGTTATCTTTTATATTTACCTTTTCCACCCTATGGTTCTCAACAATTGTCTTAAATGTCGAGTACGTCACTTCTGTTGCAGAAGATCTGTTGTTGAAAAGAGATAGTGTAAAAAGTGCAATTACAAGCATGAAAGCAAAGAAACCGAAACGGCTCTTTCCGCTTTTGAGAGGTCCTTGCTTAGGGGAAAAAGAGTTTTTCTGCGAATCACTGTCTGTCTTTTTGAAAGGTGATTCATTCTTGATTTTGTCTGAATTCTTCCCGCTTTTATTTTTTGTTTCTTTCGTGTCTTTTGTATCTTTTGAAGAACCGACTTTGAAATAATCGCTTTTGGGATGCCAATACTCATCAGCATTTTTGACCGGTTTTGAGGTTTTCTTTGCAGTTTCTTTTTCAGGTTCCTGCTTTTCCTTCTTTTTCATTTCTTTATCCATTTATTTACCTTTATCATAAATATAACTGTATAAAGAATCCTGGGCAAGTGAACAACGTAATTTTGCACAAATTCTGTTGTTTGAACCGAACTTTGACGCAAAAACTGCACATACTTCCTTCTCATCCTCAAGTACAGGCACAAAAGTTCTGAGTACCGGAGGCACGTCAAGGTCCTGCAACAACCTCATAACTTTCTTTTTGCCGTCTTTCAACTGTATTGTATCTCCTTCACGTGCGTAACGCAGAATCACTTTACCGTTGAATAATGTTGGATCAAGACGTATATCTTTACTGTTTCCACCTTTAGTTGCTTTTATGCAACTTCCGTCCGGGAAATAAGTTACACCGTTGAAATTAAAATTTGAAATATACTGTACAGAGTATAGATTACAGTTTTCTTTTACAAGATAAAGTGACCCCTTGTGAATACAGAAAATTCCACCGTTTGCCCCTATTTTTGCAAAGGTCATTTCCATACTTTCCAATACTCTGTTTATCAAAGTCTGCGGCATCTGAGTACCTACCACCGTATCCCACATGGAATACAGTACAAGTATCTGTTGGGCAGGATTCAAGGATTTAAAATAAGAAATATCAACTCTGTCCTTGATATTAAAGTTTCCCAAACACATGGAAACCGCTTTTTTTCTTATATTTTCCACCTTACTTTCCCAATCTGGAAGTTCCTTGTTCAATTGGGGAATGATAATATTTCTGAGGTAGTTTCTCTTAAAATTATTGTCAGTATTTGTTGTATCAGTACTCCAAGAAAAGCCCATCGAAGAGACATAATTTTCAATATCTTTTCTCCTGTACTCCAACAGAGGTCTTATTACCAGTCCTCTCTGCTCTGCTATTCCTCTGAGAGAAGTAACCGGACCTTTATTTACAATCTTCATCAGAACTGTTTCCAGTTGATCATCAAAATGATGGGCAGTTGCTATGTATGTACAATTATTCAGAACCCGTTGTTTTTCCAGCAGTTCATATCTGAAATATCTGGCGGAAGCTTCTATTCCTCCGTATTTTTTTGAACTGGCTTCAATTTTACCTCTATCTACTGTTTCAACAATAAGTTGCAGCCCAAGAAGTTCGCAGTTTAATTTATTCTTTTCCACCTCTATTTGAAGTTCTTGGGAACTTCTGAGGTTATGATTTACATATACGGGAATAACATTCTGGGTTCCGAGCGTTTTGACTAATAGGATCAACAAACCAAGGGAATCGCATCCGCCTGAAAAAGCGCATAGAATCCTCGGGTCCTTTTCAAAATCTGTGAGAATTTGAATTGTGTCAGAGAATTCCTTTTCTGTTAAAGTCACGTTGAAGTTCCTCTACACCGGCTCCGTTGATATATGCAACAATAGCTTTTGCAGCATCTTCCAGGGCCTGTTCGTATGCATTAGTCAATATCGGATCTGTTTCTCTTCCAAGTACATGGTCCACAACTGCCGTACTTTCTTTCGGTCTGCCGATTCCAATATAAATCCTGATGAAATCGGAAGATCCAAGCTTTTCACTTATGCTGTTCAGACCTTTCTGTCCGCTTGCTCCTCCGCCTTTTCTTATCCTCAATCCACCACATGCAAGATCCATATTGTCACACACGACAACTACAGAGGCCGGATTTTTGATATTAAAGTACTTTAAAACTTTTCCGCTGTTATTCATGTATGTCAGAGGAAATATCAACTGTGCATTCGGAACCTTTGCAGAGGAGTAAAGACGAAAACAGCGTTTTCTCAACTTAACTTGAAAAAACGCTGCTGCCTTATTTAACGCATCAATACCGGCATTATGCCTTGTATGCTCATATTCGGTTCCGGGATTACCTAAACCTAATACGTAAATCATACAATCTGGAAATCTGCGTGAATAAGTGTTGCTGTCATTACGTTTTCCTGGAGTTCTTTGAAAATACACTTGTATGTCTTACCATCAAGGGCAATTTCACATTCCTTTCCAACTGCCAGCTTTCTCAGGGCAAGATCAAAGTCATGAGCATTCAGGACAATATGAATATTGCCTTTCTTGCCGTACATTTCTGCAGGAAGAAAACCTTTTCTTATAAGTCTTCTTGAACCTGCAGATCCGAAATCTTCTGTTCTGAGTGTTGCATTAATTGTCATACGAATCTCCTTACTCTCATTCCGGAAAATCGGAACTACCATCAAATTTTGCAAGGCAAATGTAACATACAAATAAAGTAAGGTCAACAGACGTGTGTGCGTGTGTTGAAAAAATTGCATTGTTGCATTAATATTCAGTCATGAAAAAAATACTAGTTACATTAATCCTTATTTCAGCATTATGCATGGCTTCAGTTTTTGCTGAAGAAACTGATTTAAAAGACAAGAATTGGAATCTTTCACTTACATTCGGATATGATCACCAGTCCTGTAACGACAATTCAGCAAATGCTTTCGGAATGACATTCGGAGCAAGAACACAGTTCCACAATGACATTGATTTATATGCAGATTTCTCTGTTCATGCATGGGGTAAATACAAGTTCGTTACCAGTCAAAACACAAAGGAATCTCTTTCCGATGATAATCTCGGATTCAAAACACATATAGGACTCCTTCTTGATGTTCCTGTGAATTCAGCTAATTTTGACCTTGGCGTAGGTGCCGGTGCTGGTCTTTCAAGATCTATTGCATCAAAAGGCTATGGTCAAGAGAAAACCAAATACGGTTTCACAAATGTAGGTTTTTCTTTAATCGGAATCGGCAGATACAAAATCAATGATCAATTTGCCGTTCAGGGCGAATTTATTCCGGATATCTACTTATTCAACTGGGATACTGACAAATCAGACAGTAAGACAACAACATACCAGTCAAGTAAACTTGGTCTCGGAATGAGTATAAAGGTAGGTATCAGTTATTATCTGTAATCACTGTCTGTAAATATTATCCGTTTTCAGATATTACTGAGTTTTCTGAATATACAGGTGTTTTTCTTTTCCAAATGCCTGTATATTTTTTTATACATTTCCGAATACAGTTTATTGGCTTCACTTTGCATTATAAATACATCACCGTCATGAGTCATTGCTTTTGAAGCGTCTCTGATGTTTTCATACACACCCAAGGACCAAAACGCTACTGCGGCACACCCTAAAGATGTCGATTCATGTGTCTGAACGCGTTTTATCGGCAATCCTATTACATTTGCCAAAATCTGCATTACACTATCAGACCGGCTCCCGCCTCCTCCGACATATATTTCGCGGATCTTATATCCGGCTCGTTTTTCCATATTTTTCATGTTGTGATACAGTTCAAATGCAAGACCTTCGATGATTGCTCTGTAAAAATTTTTGACTGTATGTTTGTCTGTAAGACCTATGAACAGTCCTTTTGCATGCGGATTCCAGATTCCCGGTGCCATAAAAGGTGTCATCATCAGTCCTTCATTTCCTGCAGGTGTATCATTCAGAAATGATTCCAGCGTTTTTTCATCTGCTTCTTTGCAGAAATTTTTCTTAAACCATTCTACAGTCCAAAATCCTCTGTAAATCTGTGTTTCTGCATTGAAATATCCTCTTTCCAATGCAGGATAAGACGGAACAAAAGGTTTTGGAGTGAAATACTTTTTACTGCAGAATTCTATTGTAACAGCTGTGCCCAGTGAAATTGCGGCCTTTCCCTCTTCCGTCACAGATAATCCAATACTTTCACAGCCTTTATCTGTTCCTGAAGCAATCAACGGTACATCTTCCAAAAGATCCGGAATACATACAGTTCCCAGGACTTCTCCGACTTCAACAAGGGGTGCAAGCATTCTCATGGGAATATCGAATACGCATCTTGCCAGACTTCTTTTTGCCCATTTTCTATGTTTTGAATCAAAGGGAATATGTCCTATCTGAGAAGCAACACTGTCTTTCAATTCCCCTGTTAATTTGTAATTGAGATATGTTGAAATCAGTACATACTTGTCTGTTTTTTCAATGATTTCAGGATTATTTTCCAAAAACCAATTATATCTGGTGGTTTTGTAATTCATCCGGACAGTTTCGTTCATTCCTACAATTGAAAAAAGAATCTTCTTCCACAACGGAAGTACAATATCACCTTTTACTTTTCTTTCATCTGTCCATAAAATCACATCAGTCAGAGGATTATAAGAACTGTCCAGTAAAACTGCAGAATCCCTGAATGTTGCCAGCGTCACGCAGGCTACTCTTTCAAGTAATTTTCTATCTAATCCGGAAGCTGTTAATACAATTTCTGAATAATAAAAATCAGCAGAAGTACATAATCCTGAGTACTCATCCTTTGAATATGACAGGATGTTTCCTTTGGCATCAAATATCAGTGCTCTGGTACTTTGAGTTCCTACATCAAAAGCAAGTACTAAGTCTTTCATAAACATTATTATCAAACAAAAAGAAGAGACCTGCAAGTTAGGCGTCTTGCAGGTCTCAAAGCCAATCTTTAAGGAGGTAAATTATTTATCTTGCTCTATTGCTTCGCCTTTTTTTCACTGCATCTGTCAGAAGAAATTCAATTTGTCCGTTAAGGGATCTGAATTCTTCTTCTGCCCATTCCATTAATTCATCACATAATGGTCTTCCCAGCCTCAATGGAACCTGTTTCCTATCCGATTCTTTTTCCGTTTCCGCCAACTGTTCAAACCTCTGTGATATCTATTCGATATCATAAAGATATCATCTTGATAAAAACTTGTCAATATCTTTTTTTTTCTTTATTATTGATTTGCCAATACCGGGGGTGTATTGGTTTCGACGGGTTTCGTTGGATCGCCGGATGCAGGTCAAGCGCCAACTTGTAAAACTGACATAAAAATTTAACTGCAAAGAAAGAAAATTCTGACGCAGAACTCGCTCTCGCTGCTTAATCTCAGCCAGAATGAGCAAGGATACGGATACTTTGTTTTGGGCCCGTACCCCTGTAAATCCACAAAGCTCACTGTTCTCTATTGACGGGTTCTGAACAGGAAACATTACCGTCTGGGATTATTTCAGGTATGAGTCTGAACCATGGAGTAATCTGAGATTTTAATCAGAATCTAAGCCTGTAGATTCCGTCGGACAAGTAATTCGGACGGGAGTTCGACTCTCCCCACCTCCATATTGATGGTAGTACCGCGTATTATTTTTTTGCGTGGCGGATACGACGCCGCATCTCAAATTCCTTTTCATAAAGGAATAAAAGAAAATGGAATTTATGTTTCGCAGCGCTTTTTCGTATATCTAATCTTTGACGTCTAATAATCCACAAAAGTCTGGATAACGTACCTATATGCGCACCATCGGCTCCCATGTTTTTAAAGAAACGGGCTGCAAATTCTGCGGCATAGATCTCTTCCAGTTTTAGAGGCTTCCAATCGGTATGAACATAACTGTCGGGTATCATATAGTAATCATATAAACCGGCATCAATAAAAACGATACGGTTGGCTTCTTTCATCAGTACAGGACAGGTATACATATCTTCATTGCGCAAACCTGACGGAAAACGTACACGAATAAACATCTCTTTCGGAAAAAGCTTCCCGCAGGCCGAAAAACCGCCCATTCCCCTACCGTTTGTGCCGTATATTGTATTGATATCAACTTCCTTTACCGGAAACTGTTCAATCTCCTTTGGCAGTTTTCCGGGCTCTATTTTCTGAAGTCTGCAAGCTACTATTGTATTGCTCTCCGACACTGTTTCACGTAGCATAATCTCAAGAAAGCGAGGGTGTAACGCATCATCTGCATCCAGAAATGATATCCATTCGGTATCGCCGACGGTACAGGCATGATGAATGCCCATATTCCGAGCAAGGGAAACACCTCTGTTTTCTTGATGAATCACGGTAATCCGAGGATCTGTTTTTTTATATCTTTCACATATTTCTCCGCTACCATCCGTTGAGCCATCATTCACCAGAATCAGTTCAAAATCCGAATAGCTTTGGCGAAGCACACTTTCTATACATCGTCCCAGATAAGGTTCTTTGTTGTAAACAGGTACAATAATACTGACTTTTCCCATCCTATACCTCTATTTATGCTTTCATTTCCAGTATCATAGAATTATAATCCAACACTCTGTGCATGTTCACGGAGTACGGAGCAATGGCAAAACCGGCCAATACATCGGCAAATGATTCCTCGCTTATATCGGGGTCAGTACCGTCGTCCCTAATAATCAACCTGCAAGTATCATCGCATATCTGTGCACTGATGTTCAGATTATACCGGGCATCTTTAGCATTTTCTGCTGCTATCCGCAGACCGAGCATCTTCTCGGCACATATAGGAAGAGCAAGGACAGATTTGGAAGCTCCTGCATTTTCTCTACAAAAATTTGTTAGGCATGTAGTAACATCATCTGTGGAGTCTGAATTTTTTAAAGAGATATCCGTATATGCCTCCCGAGTGAAATTGAATTTTTCGTGAAGATTCAAATAGTCCGCATATGTTATCCAGACCTTTCTGTTCCGAAGCTGTACTGCAAACACAGTCAGCAGGATGCATACGACGGCAGAGATTGCTTCTGCTACGATAATTCCATAGGCGCCGAATACCAGCGGAGCAAGATAAGAGCAAAGCAGAACAACGACAAAGTTTGCCAAAAAGGTGAGAATATGCGCATTTCGTACCTGGTTGATGGTTTGCAGATAACGTATTCTGATAGATGTCATGGATTGGGCAATCAAACAGAACGACAGGCAGAATAGCGCGAACTTCATCATTGCCCACATATCCGGTGCGTCGGGCAGATAATACCGTGCAATTTGTCCGGAAAAGATAACCAACAGAAGAATGACCGGCGCATACAGAATAAGAATCAACTTCTGTATGAAACCGACAGTGTGCAAAAGATCATGTTTATTGGCTTCACCGTAAAGCATCCCTGCCGTAATCGAAAGTGCAGAACACAATCCGGTACAAATTACGGAAAAGAAACCGCTGAAATTGTTATACACAGACAGAACAGACAGCGCTGTACTTCCTCCAATCGAGATAATCAATATATTACGAATTACGGGTTTTACAATGTTTATAACACTCAGCGTAAGGGTATCGCTGCCCGACCGTATCATTCCGAAAATGCACGAAAAATCAGGCTTCGTAAGCTGCACACGGAGCGCTCCTGTATTTCTGCCGAAAAAATGCGTAAACAGAACACTGCATTTGACCAGAGCAGAAACCGACGTTGCCAGACCGATACCAAACAATCCCCATTCACATACGGCTGCAAGTATATCAAAAACAGTGTCTGTCACAAGACAGCACACAGCGGAGATCCGGACTGTTCTTCCACCACCGTCCATCTGAATAGATTGTGAGGCAACGCCTGAAAGCAACCAGGCTGGAAGGCCCACTGCAAGTCCTCGAATATATGCACTAACATTTTTCAGCAGGGCATCATCTCCCCTGGCTCCAAGTACTGCTGCGATAGGCTCGGTGCAAAATAGAAAGACCGCCATTAAAACCCCAGATACCGCCAGCATCGTCCATATAGCATTGTTGAAATATTTATTCAGCATTGCTTTATTGCTAGATCCAAGGTTATGTGCACACAGCGCAATCATGCCGGTCCCGACACAGGTGCATAATATACTTGATATTGTAAAGAATGGGCTTGCCAACCCGACTGCAGCCATTGCGGCTGAACCAAGATAATGGCTAGTTACGAGACCGTCGATGAATGACGAACCCATATTTGCCAAGGCAAAAATGGCTGAGGTTTTGAATGCAGAGAGAACCATTTTATCCGTAATCCGCACCTTGCATCCTCCATTTTCTACATTTTTACGTACCTAAATGGGATTTTTTGTGAATATAACATTACGTTCCTGAATTTGCAACAGCAGAACGAATTTCATCCGGCCCAAAAGCGAAAGACCCAAAAGCGAAACAACTGTCCCCTCAAGTATGCAAATAATCACCCATAAGGATTTCATAACGGCTCAAATGCATAGGACATGTTTTCCAGTCATTATAAGGTGAAAACTATCTGATTCGTTAAAACACAGGGATTTTTGTTTTTATCAGCATTTTCCCTGTGTTTGCCAAAATCATCAGCAGATAATTAAACAGCTTTTTGCAGAGGACAGATAGAAAACTGCAGTCCCTATTATAAAGCCCAATAATGCTCCAAACAGAACATCAGATGGATAATGAACAAAGAAATACATTCTACTGAAGCCTATTAAAGTTGCAAAAATCAGTGCAAATGTTCCGGATATTCTGTAATTCCAGAATATCACCGACGCAGAAGCAAATGCCAACATACTGTGAACTGACGGGCAAGAAAATGAGGAAGGTCTGCTTACTATAAGTTCAATACCCGGGTTTACCATGCAAGGACGCGGACGGGCAATCAAATTCTTCAGAATTCCGTCACCTATATAATATGCAACAATGTAAGAAGCCAAAACACAAAGACCTGTTTTTCTGGTTTTAGGAATCAGGAAAAGCACAATACCCAGAACTACCCAGATTTCGCCCTTTGAGCCGACAAGATTATTAAAAATGCAAACCATATACTTATCAAGATTTGCACTGTGCAGATTTTGAATCCAATATAAAATTTCCAGTTCCATAAGACTAAATCCAAAGATAAATTAAATCAGAACATTAATTGATTCCGGTGTCAAAAATAGGACAATCTTACAATTAATTGCTATCTGAACTGTGAATCTGAACTCTCATGCGTTCACTGATTTGATATCCGCTTGAATCATCAGAAGATGATTTAATCTTCATTCCGTTTGAAAGCTTTCCCATGGATTCATTTAAAGAATCTTGACCACCTGTTATCTGTGCAAGTTCGTCCTCACTCAGGATTGTTTGTTCATTAAAATCTTTTTCTGTACTCATAGATTTAACCTTTTTCTTGTATTATATGATGAAAGTCATCAACGATACCATCCAAATTTCTGTCATTGGAATGCTTCTCATTAATCAGGTATATGAAACCTAAAATTATGTAAAGCAAGGACGCTATATCGTACGTAGCATAATCGATTCTGGCAAAAAGCCACAAACCAAGTATTCCACCGACAATAAACATGATAATACCGCATAAAGGCACAAGACCTGTCCAGTGATCTTCTTTATGAATTCCCCTGAGTTTATACCCTATGTAGACACCCAGATCTGTAATGTATCCTGTCATATGTGTCATGCGAACAAGAACACCTTTGAAACTGACAATCATACCGTTCTGAGCCCCCATCAGGAAGGCAAAAAGCCTGATAATCATTTTCCCGTCATGATTGAGAAAATGAATACCTGCAAATAGAAAAACTCCAATGGCAGTCACAATATAGCCGTAAATAGGCTTAACAAAAAAATTGCGATCCCCTGTAATGTATGCCGAAAGTATTGCACCCAGCAGATATGCCCCTATAACGGAAAGC
The DNA here is from genome assembly GCA_045598675.1 of Sphaerochaetaceae bacterium. Lineage (GTDB taxonomy): Bacteria > Spirochaetota > Spirochaetia > Sphaerochaetales > Sphaerochaetaceae > JAZLEZ01. The sequence continues at coordinate 14,830 of JAZLMO010000019.1, read as the reverse complement.
AGCCACCCCGCATGTGCAAGATTTCCATCAAGAGTCGATACTACTGCATTTGAAATCAATCCAGTCATATGACTCACTGCTATGGCAAACAAACGAATGGAAATCGCATTAATCAGACCAGCCAAAGCAGTCAAAGCACACATCCATATGAAAATATTTTTTTTCATTAAGATTCTCCCCTATTCTCGTATTAAGTTTAAATTACCTGTCACAGGGATTTGAGAACTTCAATAATTTTTCCCTCAAGCTCCATTTCATTCCCGTCCCTTGTGTCAGCTTCTGAAATTGTATTCTTTATTTCCCCAGTCCGGTCAAACATTCGATATAGTCCGAGTAAAACTGAAGTAAACAATAGAGCTGTCTATTCAGCAAGTTTCTTCAAAGTAGAACCGGAAACCCTGTACACAGTCCAGTCTTTCATAGGCTCGGCTCCGAGAGATAAATAGAAATCAATACTGGGTTTGTTCCAGACAAGGCACCACCACTCCAAACGTCCGCAACCACGTTCAACGGCAATGCTGGCAAGAGTTTTCAAAAGACCTTTGCCGTAGCCTCTGCCACGATAATCAGGCTTTACGAATAAATCTTCAAGATAAATCCCGGCTCTCCCAAGAAATGTTGAGAAGTTATGAAAAAAGAGAGCGAATCCGACTTCTCTACCGTTTTCAAGAGCAAAAATTACCTCTGCTTTTTTCTTTTCAAAAATCCATTGCTTAATCAAATCTTCATCAGCAACCACCTGATCAAGCATTTTTTCATAATCAGCAAGTTCCTTAATGAATTCAAGAATTAAAGAAACATCATTTTCTGTTGCAAATCTGTAGGCAAACCCGTATTCCATATTTCCTCCATATCTTAGGTCGGATGAAAGATTTACCAGTCCTTGTTACCAAGCCTCTTCAAGCCCTGAGCCTTCAAGTGAATCAGGGTTTTTGTCCGAGTGAAAACCAGAAAGCTTTCTGAATGCAGGAAGCATTATGGAACAGTCGATGTAAACCATGAGTGCTACTGCAAAAGTAATTGCAAAAGGAAAGAAATATACCAAGGAACCCAAGACTGCAGTGGCAAGCAAAGACAAAAAAGTTCTTGCAAAGAACTTGCACGGAAAGACAATGGAATTTACAAAACCCTGCTGAAGATTACAGTCAAAGTAAGCAATGATTGCAAAGATGTTTTTCAATACAAAAAGAAGAATCAGGGCAAGAACAATTGCAAGAACCATTATCCCGACATTGTGGTACCAAACTTCCAAAAGTGAATTCTGATAACCGAATCTCACAACAATAAAGATGTCAAAACAGAAAAACAAAATTATCAGCCAGGATATGAAAGACTGGATGAAATTTGTCTTGAAGGATCTGAAGTACATTGTGATGATTGACTGCTCACTGCCTTTTACAATTTTGAAGAAACACTGGTACAAGGCACAAAGTGAAGGTCCCAAAGTGACAACCGGAATGGAGGTCAAAACAAAAAACACGTTGAGAATTAAGATATCTCCGGCTCTTTCAAGCCACATCCAAGCTTTAGACCTGAATAAATTCATATAAAAAGAATCCACTTTATGCAGGGTTCTGTCAATAATCGGGAAAAAGTTGTAATATGCTTGGCATGTAGGGGAAATTGAATGAGTATGAAGGTATTTTCAGATAAACTCGGAACAAAATGTAAGGGTCTTATCTTTGATATGGATGGTGTATTATTTGATACAGAACGTGACAGTCTTCCTCTTGTAGTTCAGTTGGGCAAAGAGATGGGAATGGACATCCCCATGTCTTTCATCATAGAAAACATGGGAAGAAACCAACATGATTTAAATATAATCTACACTCAAAAATTCGGTGATAAATTCCAGCCTGAAAAATTCTGGGGACAATACTGGGAACGCAGAAATGCCAAGTATGATGCCTTCGGTCAGCCTGTAAAACAGGGAGCGGTCAATCTTTTGAAGAAAGCAAAGCAAAAAGGAATTCCTTGTGTTGTCTCTTCTTCTTCACTTGTAAACGAAGTATGGAAGGCTCTTGAAAGAAGCCATGTTAAAGAATACTTCGTAGACGTTGTGGGCGGCGAAATGGTTATACACAGTAAGCCTTTCCCTGAGATATTTTTAAAAGGTGCAAATCTGCTTGGGCTCAAACCTGAAGAATGTGTTGTAATCGAAGACTCACTTAACGGTCTAAAGGCTGCCAGAGCCGGCAATATGATAACCTGTTTTGTCAAAGACATACCTGATTATCCTGAAGAAATTCTCAAACAGTATGCTGATTTCAGTTTTGATTCTGCAGAAGAAATAGCAGATTATCTGTTTTAATCCATGAACACAAAAAAACTCATAGTACTGTCTGCCGATGCACTTGTCAGCGAAGACCTTGCCCTGCTGGAAACTCTCCCAAACTATCAAAAGTACCTCAAAGGCGGATGTATCGTAAAAAACGTCAGGTCTGTCTACCCTACAATTACCTACGTTTGCCATGCCTCAATGATAAGCGGTGTTTGGCCTGACAAGCATAAGATTGCCGGAAATCTTGTTTTTGAACCGGGTAATCTTACTCCTGATTGGAAGTGGTTTGCAAAAGACAATGCATGGGACAGCAACATTCTGAAAGCTGCAAAACAATCAGGGTACACAACCGGAGCTGTTTATTGGCCCACGCTGGGAAATGCCGACTATGTTGACTATCTCATTGATGAATACTGGACTCAGGGAGCTTCTGATACAATCAAGGATTGCTATAAAAGATCAGGTTCAAATGACAAAGTCCTTGAAATCATCGACAGACACTCCAAAGGTGTAGTATTGAGACAACATCCGGATTCTGATGAATTTGCCATGCAGTGTGCCTTTGATATCGTAAGGGAACTTAAACCGGATGTAATGTTTATCCATCCGGCAAATATAGACGGATTAAGACATAAAACCGGTCTCTTTACACCTCAGGTAAACGACGAAGTGGCAAGAACCGACAAGTGGATAGGCTGTCTTGCCCAAGCTTGTAAAGATGCAGGTACTTTTGAAAATACAAACTTTGTACTTACAAGCGACCACGGTCAGATGGAAATAAAGAGAGTGGTAAACGTAAATGTGTGGTTTAAGGATAACAACCTGATAAGAACAAACAGAGATGGTTTATTTACAGATTGGGATGCCTACTGTCTTTCCGGAGGAATGAGCGGTCTTGTCTATCTAAAAAACCCTGAAGACAAAAACCTGTACAACAAGGTAAGAAATCTGCTTTTTGACTTGAGAGATCAAGAGGTATGCGGATTATCACACGTATTTGAAAGAAGAGATTTCAAAGAACTTCATATTGACGGAGATTTCAGTTTCGTAATTGAGTCAGACAACTATACGTCTTTCGGAGATAACTGGAACCGACCTCTTGTAACTAATTTTGATGACTCGGATTATAGGCTGGGACATGCTACACATGGATACCTTCCTCACAAGGGACCTCAGCCGGTTTTTATCTGTAAGGGTCCTGATTTCAATACAGGTATAACCCTTGAAAAATGCAATCTTGTAGATGAGGCTCCGACTTATGCCAAACTTCTGGGCATAAAGCTTGAAGATGTTGACGGAAAGGTTCTTGAAGGCTTTGTAAAAAGCTGAAATCCCATAACAAAAAGGACCATTGCAGAATCATTTATTCTGCAACAGTCCCGATAGACATTTATTGTCTGAAATTACTTTGAAAAAATTGCTGTAACTTCTTTATTAAATTCTGCAACAGCCTGTTTGACATTTGCATCCGGATTATAAAGAACTGCAGCCATGACACCCTTGAATGCTTCAAGACAGTCACCTGTGTGATTGTTTCTGAAGTCAACAGCATACTTAGCAGCATTGTCAAATGCGTGCTTAGCCTGTGGTGTTTTTGCCCAGAATTCAGAGATAGTCTTTGAATTCTGAATTGATTTTGTAAGTGGGAGATATCCCTTAGCTACTGAAATATAAGCTGAACCTTCATCTGATGTGAGGTACCACTTAAGGAATTCCCAAGCAGCCTTCTTGTGTTCTGAAGAAGCACACATTGTGATTGTACATCCACCTGTGTTTACTGTTGTCTTTGCTTCACCTGGTACCGGACATGCATCCCAGTTGAAATCACACTTGCTTGCAAGTGTTGAAATCTGTGAGCATGAGTGGAGATAGAAAGCACACTTCTGGTTGATGAAGAGGTTTCTGCAAACTGTGTTGGAGTCTGTCTGAGGTCCGTAGTAGAGAGTCTTGTTTCTTACCTGGTTCTGGAGAGTTGTAAGAGCTCTTACAAGAGAACCGTCTTCGATACATCCGAGACCTGTGTCGTCAGCATTCCATACGTTTCCGCCGAACTGCGGAATAATCATCTGAGGATACTGTGAATCGTATGGCATTGACCAACCGTATTCACAAATGCCTTCTGCAATGAGTTTCTGTGATACTGCATCAAGTTCTGCATATGTTGTAGGAACATCGGCACCGATTTTTGCAAGCATATCAAGGTTTACATAAAGCTGTGGGCAGCTTCTTCCCCAACCGAGAGCCCAAAGTTCACCTTTTGGTCCCCAGTATGTATTTGTGAAAGCTTCAACAAGGTCGTTCATGTCGTATTTATCATTCTTTGCCCACTTTGCAATATCTTCAACAAGATTTCTTGAGGAGAAGATTGAAACGTGGTCTGTACCAACCATCATGAGGTCCGGAGCTGTGCCTGTTGAAATAGCAGTTGCACACTTTGCAGCAAGATCCCAGTAGTCTGATCCCTGGAAGGTTGCGTTGACCTTGATATCGTCGTGTGATGCATTGAATGCATCAACAACAGCCTGAAGTTTTTCACCGTCTGAACCTGACCAAGCATGCCAGAATTCAAGTGTTACCGGTCCCTTGTTGCTTTCTTCTGACCCCTGTGCAAAGACAGCTGTGCAGAGAAGAGCAAGAGTTACGAAAAGTACTAATACTTTTTTCATTTTTTCCTCCTGGGCAAATTTATTTGCCTTTAGTTATGAATTATTATTTTACACCATTGTAGGCAAAAGCCCTGATGATGTACTTATTGCAGAAAAGATAAACAATTATGATAGGGAAAACCAACATAAGGTTTCCTGCCATGATAATATGCCATTCCATTAAGGACTCAGCATCTTTGAGCTGCATGACACCGACTGTCAACGGTCTGATTTTTTCTTCTGTTGTAACAACCAACGGCCAGAAATAATCGTTCCAGTGTGTAACAAAACTGAAGAGCAAAGAAGTTGTCAAAGCTGCCTTTGAAAGCGGAAGCATGATTTTGAAGATGATTTTTATCTCGCTTGCGTTATCAAGTTTTGCTGCTTCAATAAGCTCATCGGATACCTGCATGAAGTACTGTCTCAAAAGGAAAATACCGAATGCATCAACTGCAAAAGGAATAATCTGAGGCCACAAGGTCTTGAGAAGTTTCCAGTCTGCAAACTGATAGTAAATAGGAATAAAGGTTGCCTGAATAGGTGTCATAAAGGCAATGAGAACCAAAGCAAACAAAAAATTCTTTCCGAAGAAATCATATTTTGCAAAGCCATAAGCTGCAGGAACCATAATCACCACATTCAGTATCAATATGACAGCAACAATTACAATTGAGTTTCTCAAGAATGTCAGAAAAGGAATTTTGTTCCAAGCCGTAACAAAGTTGACAAATTGCGGTGTCTTAGGCACCAAAGTTGCAGGAAACTGCATTATCTCGTCTTCAGTCTGAAGTGAAATCGAAACCATCCACACAAACGGGAAAACAAAGATAAAGATTAGCAATACTTTAAAAAATAGAGAAAGTCCGCCGAGGATTTTCTTGTTTGTTTTGTAATTAGACAATTTCAACCTCCTTCCTACTGATAGTGAACTTTCTTCTCAAGCGACTTAAAATAAAGAACTGTCATGATTCCGACAATTACTACAAGTACTACTGCTGCTGCAGATCCGTTTCCGATGTTCATTCTTGTGAATGCTTCACGGTAAATCTGATATACAAGAGGCATTGTGGCATTATCAGGACCACCATCTGTAGTAAGTCTGATTGTATCAAATACCTTGAAAGAGTTGATTGTAAGAACAATTGCAACAAAGAAGATTTGCGGTGAAATCATAGGAATCTGAATCTTGAAGAATGTTTTTGCAGAACCGGCATTATCAAGAGCAGCTGCCTCGGTAATACTCTGAGGAATACCCTGGAATGCTGCTATGAATATCAATACATAGTATCCTATATGCTTCCAGACCGAAATCAGCAATACCGAAGGCATGGCCGTTTTGACACCCTGAAGCCACTGACTTGTGGGAAGATTCAACTTTGCCAATGCCGAGTTCAAAATACCGTAGGCCGGTTCCATCATCTGCAAGAAGATCATTGATACAGTAACCATTGATACAATATGCGGAAGGAAAACCGTAGCTTGGGCAACGCGGTCAAGTTTTGAATTCTTCTTTCCCAACCATACTGCGAGGCAAAGAGAGAAGAAAAGAACTGCTGCAATCATGACAGCCGAATACACAACCGTATTTTTAAGGGCTTTTTTGAAAGCAGTTGATGCAAAAAGCATTTTGTAGTTATCGAGCCCGATCCATTTGGCAGTTTTTGTAAAGATATCGTACTTTGTAAAACTCAAATACAAAACACGGAGGATAGGGTAAATGGTAAAGAGCCCGATTCCGACCATTGCAGGAAGGATAAGAATATAAGGCATTACCTTTTTCAAGGTTTTATATCTGTTCTTCTCCCCTGCCATTACTTCCAATTTACTGCTCATTTGATTCCTCCGAGAAGTTTAAGGAATTTCGGATATTTTTTGTCGTCAGTTCTGACCCGCTGTTCTTTTTCGTCAAAGAAATAGATGAATTTTTCCTGAACATTCATATAAACTTCTTCATCTATCTTCCATTCATCTTCAAGTTGCTTTGAAACATACAATTCGTTTTTGTCATTTCTTAAGGTGTAAAGAGTTTCGCTTCCGAGCATTTCGCGGGCAATGATCTTTCCCTTGATTGAAACAATCGAACCTTTTCTGACAGACTTTGAAAGCTCGCCGCGTTCAGGTCTGAAACCGAACTTTTTTCCGCTTTTGTCAAGATTTCCGATGTTCATTGAAGGAGATCCGATAAAGCGTGCCGTAAACAAATTGTCAGGATCTTTGTACATTATTTCAGGTGAAGCCATCTGCTGAATCTTTCCGCCATTCATAAGTACGATTGTATCGGCCATAGACATAGCCTCTACCTGGTCATGGGTTACATATACGAAAGTTGTTTTGAGCTTTCTGTGAAGTTCTATGAGCTCAACTCTCATCTGTACACGGAGTTTTGCATCAAGGTTTGACAAAGGCTCATCCATAAGGAATACGGAAGGCTTTTTTACAATGGCTCTGGCAAGGGCAACACGCTGACGCTGTCCGCCTGAAAGAGCACTGGGCATTCTGTCAAGGTATTCTGTCATGTTTACCTTTGCAGCAGCCTCCTCTACAAGTTTGGTTCTTTCTTCTTTTGGAACCTTGTTGTTTTTGAGACCGAATTCAATGTTGTCCCTGACGTTCATGGTAGGATAAATTGCGTAATTCTGAAAAACCATCGCAACTCCACGCTTTCCCGGAGCTATTTCGGTAACGTCGGTTTGGTCAATCAGAACAGCACCTGAAGTCTGAGGCCCGATACCTGCTATCATTCTTAAAAGTGTTGTTTTACCGCATCCGGAAGGTCCTACAAGTACTGTAAAAGAACCATCCTTTATGGAAAGATTCAAATCTTCAATGACTTTGGTATTGTAAAAACTCTTTGAAACATTCTTGAATTCTATAGAAGCCATGAAATACTCCTTTGTGTAATATTCTGAAGAGTCATGATACCACAGGTACCGACCTTCTGTACACCTCTTGATTTCAAGCCGTCTTCAACCAGTCCACGGAATGTAATGTTTGCCACAATAACCACTTCTTATACTGCCTTGCTCTTTAGTATTAGCATCTTTTCTGCTTTACAGTTATAATGCTTTTTTATAGAACACCGGATTGAGGTTTGAAATGAATAACAGAATCTTCAGACAGAAAAGTATAAAACAGATGCAGTCTCCTGATAATCTGAAGGAGTACATTAAAGTCGTAAACCCCGGCATTTGGATTGTCTTTATTGCAACTCTCCTTTTGCTTGCAGGTGCATTTATATGGGGCACGTTCGGAAAAATAGAAGATAAAGTATCAATTACGGCAATATCTCAAAACGGTACAGTTCAGTGTGAATACAACAATACTTTTGAGAAAGATATGCCTGTTTTTATCGGTGAAAATGAAGGTACTGTAGTTGAATCAAATCCAACAGGAACAACAATTAAGATGAAAAACGCTCTTGTTGACGGAGTTTATTCCGGTTATGTAGTGGTAGGGACAATAACCCCTATGTCATTTATCTTCAATTGAGGTGTAAATGAAGAAGGCTATTAACAAACCTATTTCAAAAGGTGTCGCAAAAGTTCCTGTTGTAATGCAACTTGAAGCACTGGAGTGCGGTGCTGCATCCCTTACCATGATTCTTGCCTATTACGGGAAATGGATTCCATTGGAACAGATACGCTCCGATTGCGGAGTATCCCGAGACGGTTCCAATGCAAAGAGTATCTTATTGGCCGCAAAGATGTACGGTCTTGAAACAAAGGCTTTAAGATATGAACCGGAAGAATTAGTAAAAGAAGGGACTTTTCCATGCATTATTCACTGGAACTTCAACCACTTTGTTGTTCTGGACGGGTTCAGAAATGGAAAAGCATATTTGAACGATCCGGCAAAAGGCTCTTACAGCGTTTCAATGGAAACCTTTGACAAGGCATTTACCGGAATATGTCTTCAGTTTGAACCGGGAGAAAACTTCAAACCGGAAGGAAAACCTAAAAAGATATTGCCGTTTGTTTTCAAAAATCTGCAAGGCTCCGGTAACGCTTTGGCTTTCAGTATGATTTCATCTGTTATTGCAGCCATGATAAGCTTTATCAGTCCGGCATTTTCCAGAGTATTTATTGATAGAATTCTGACAGGATCAAACCCCGATTGGATTCCGTCTTTTATCCTTTTATTGCTTGGCTTTGACATAGTGCAGATATTAATGTCTGCATTCAAATCCGTCTATGGACTTAGAATCAACGGAAAAATGGCAGCCTCCGGAAATGCCGCTTACATGTGGAAAGTGCTGAGAATGCCGTTGGTATATTTTACCCAGAGAATGGCCGGAGATATTCATAATCGACAGAACTCTTATGCAACAATTGCAAACACGGCAATCAATACGCTGGTGCCGCTTTTGATAGATGCCGTTCTTATTGTTTTTTACCTGTTGGTAATGATACGATACAGCCTTCTTCTTTCCTGCATCGGATTATTCAGTATTGCAGTAAACAGTATTGTTTCAAGATACATTGCAAAAAAAAGAATCAACCTCACCCGTGTATCAATGCGGGATTCTGCAAAACTGTCTGCTTCTACCGTATCCGGGATTGAAATGATTGAAACCATCAAATCCGCAGGTGCAGAAAACGGATTCTTTGCCAAGTGGGCAGGATATCAGGCAAGTGTAAACAACAATGAGATTAAAATTCTGAAAACCACACAATATCTTGGACTTATTCCTCTTTTTCTGTCCGCAGCATCAGACAGCATAGTATTGATTCTGGGTGTTTGGCTTACCATGAAAGGTGAGTTTTCCGTAGGTATGGTTATGGCCTTCCAGGGTTTTCTGAAGTCATTTATGGCACCGGCAAACGACTTCATTTCATTGGGACAGTCACTTCAGGAAATGAGAACATCAATGGAAAGAATCGAAGATGTTATGGAATATCCTTCTGATGATATCTTTTCTCAAAATGATGAGATAGAAGAAAATGCCTTAAAGCTTTCCGGCAATATTGAAATGAAAAATGTTACATTCGGGTACTCTCCTTTGGCCGAACCTATCATCAAAAACTTTGATCTCAAACTGGAAAAAGGCAAAACAATTGCAATCGTAGGACAGTCAGGTTGCGGTAAATCAACTATCTCAAAATTACTGTCAGGCTTATACAAACCATGGAGCGGAGAAATTCTCTATGACGGAAAGCCATTGACCAGGATTTCTCCAAGCCTCTTTCACAGTTCCGTGGCAATTGTTGATCAGGACTCTGTCCTTTTTGAAGACACTTTGGCCAACAACATTAAAATGTGGGACAAAAGCATAGAAGATTTTGAAATGATTCTGGCTGCACGGGATGCTCAGCTTCACGATGATATCATGCAGAGACCTGACGGATACAATCATAAACTTACAGAAAGCGGTAAAGATTTCTCCGGCGGACAAAGACAGAGAATGGAAATTGCCCGTGTACTTGCCCAGGATCCTACAATACTTATTCTTGACGAAGCCACAAGCGCCCTTGATGCAAAAACAGAATACGAAGTAGTAAAAGCAATTAAAAACCGTGGTATTACCTGTATTGTAATTGCCCACAGATTATCAACAATAAGATCAAGTGATGAAATAATCATTATGCAAAACGGCGTTATTTCAGATCGTGGTACCCATAAAACACTTATGCAGACATCAGATCTTTACAAAGAACTGGTAACAGCAGAATAGGAGGAGGAAAGATGAGTTGGTTTGAAGAGCAGCTGAAACTCAGAAAGGAACAAGATGAAAAGTATTTTTCAGATTCCTTGTTTTCAATTGCAAATTCCGTAATGGGTAAAAAGCTCATTGATTCCTGGAAAGACGAAGATATTGCCCAATCTGCGGTTGAAGAAATACTTAATTATTACAAATGCAAACCTGTTGATAAAAAAGCCGTTGAAAAAGCAGTAAGTGTAGATGACAAAATAGAAGTTCAGCTTAGACCTAACGGAATCTTAAGAAGAAATGTTACATTGGAAAAAGGCTGGCATAAAAATGCAATGGGCACAATGCTCGGGACTCTTAAAGAGAACGGAAAAGCAGTAGCCCTTATTCCCGGAAAATTCTCCGGTTATACATTTCTCAATTACAAAACCGGAAAACGGGAGAAAATAAACAGCAGAAATGCCACATTGTTCGATGAACAGGCAATCTGTTTTTACAAACCTCTTCCTTTGAAGAAGCTTGATGTATCTGATTTGGTCAGGTTCTCATTACAGACTCTGAATACTTCCGACATTCTACTGTATGTCTGTATGATAGGATTGGTAACAGCATTGGGTCTTTTAGGACCTCTTTTTACAAAATGGCTGTTCGGGTCTGTCTTATTATCCAAAAATATTACGGCACTGCTCTCTCTTGCATGTTTTATGCTGTGCTACACGTTAAGCACCTTACTGCTTTCTATGGCAAAAACCCTGTTACAGGCAAAAATAAGCGTAAAACAGAGTGTATCGGTACAGGCTGCAGTAATGGGAAGAATCATCAACCTTCCTGTTACATTTTTCAGACAATACTCTTCAGGAGAACTTACTCAAAGGGCATCTTATGTCTGTCAGCTTTGCAGCATAATGCTCAATTCAATCGGTTCAATAGGACTTTCGTCTTTGTTTTCCCTTATTTACATAGGACAGATATTCTCGTTTGCACCGTCATTGGCACTTCCCTCTTTGTTTTTCATTCTTCTTTCGGTTTCATTGAGTGTTGTAACAACACTTATCCTGTCAAAAATAACAAGGCGCCAGATGGAAGCCTCATCAAAAACAGCAGGTCTGACATATTCAACAATTACCGGAATTCAGAAGATTAAACTTGCCGGAGCGGAAAAACGTATGTTTGCGCGCTGGGCAAATACTTATTCAAAAGAGGCAGACCTACTGTACAATTACCCTTTGTTCATCAAACTGAAAGAGACCCTGTCGTTGGCAATATCTCTAATCGGAACATTGGTATTGTACACAATTGCAATCAAAAGCAACTTGAGCGTTCAGAACTATTATGCTTTTACCTCATCTTATGCTCTTGTATCTTCTGCATTTGCATCAGTTACTGCACTGACTTCAACTTTCGGAGCCATTAAACCAACATTGGAAATGTCCAAACCTCTCCTTGAAGCAGAGCCTGAAGTATCGGAAAACAAACAGGTTATTACCGGATTAAAAGGAACAATAGAGCTCTCCAATCTTTATTTCAGATATACCGATGATATGCCGAATGTGATTGACGGTCTTTCTCTGAAAATCAAGGCCGGTGAATATGTGGCAATTGTGGGAAAGACAGGATGCGGCAAATCTACTTTAATCCGCCTTCTTCTGGGCTTTGAAAAGCCTCAGAAAGGAGCCGTTTATTTTGACAACCGTGATATCAATACCTGTGATCTCAGATCATTGAGAAAAAACATCGGAACTGTTATGCAGGACAGTAAGTTATTTCTAGGAGACATTTATTCGAATATTACGATTTCTGCTCCTCAGCTTTCATTGGATGAGGCATGGGAAGCGGCTGAAATTGCATCCGTTGCAGATGATATCAGAGCCTTTCCTATGGGAATGCATACTTATATTTCAGAGGGTCAGGGAGGCATTTCAGGCGGTCAGAGACAAAGACTTATGATTGCCCGTGCTGTTGCTTCCAAACCTAAAGTTCTTATATTCGATGAAGCCACAAGCGCCCTTGACAACATCACTCAAAAGAAGGTTTCCCAGGCAATAGACAGTCTTCATTGTACAAGAATTGTAATCGCACATAGACTTTCTACTATTCAGAATGCAGACAGAATCCTCTATCTTGAAAACGGTAAAATTCAAGAGGAAGGCACCTATGATGAACTTCTGAAGCTTAACGGGGCCTTTGCAAATCTTGTTGAGCGTCAGCGGATAGAAATTGAAGATTGATATTTTACAGGTTTCTGTAATCCGTACAGCTGTTCTTCAATTCCTGAAGAATATCAGGATTGATATCTTTGGAAAAATAAGAACAGTAAACGGTATTGTTCTGCATCAAGGGTTCATTTCTGAGTTCAGGAATAGATACAGCGGCCTCTTCAAAATATGCGGTACCCGGAATCGGAGAATACTCGGCAAGTTTAGGTACTGCTCCGCAATCTTTTACAAATGAAATCGTATCTTTTACAGACTGAATATTCTGCCCGGGCAATCCAACCAGAATATAAGTTTCACAGTCCTTATCGGTATATCCTGCATCATGAAGATTCTTGACTGCTCTGCAATACTCTTTTCTTTCAACTTTGTCAGAACCGGCATGAGCCACTTTAGGATCAATACTTTCCAGAGAAAGTCTCAAAGTTCTGAAATTCCTTTCATAAAGAATATGTGCGCATTTTTCATCAATCTGACGTACATGAAGACCGTTTGGAGTGTGCATTCGTATATCCGATTCTTTTGCAATTATTTCTGTCAAAGGGTAGAAGTAGTTTTCTTTATCCAAAAGCAGGGCATCATCATAAAAGGCAATGTCTTTGATACTCAGATTTTTCTGATATTCAAAATCTTCTATTACCCTTTCCAAAGGTCTTCTGTGATAACAAGGCCATAGTACTTTAGAAGCACAGTATTTGCATGAAAACGGACATCCGAAAGATGTCATCAGTACACCATACGGTACACTTTCATACAAATCAAAAGCAGGATGAGTACAAACAGGCTCACTTCTGTCAGTATCAATAAAATCAAATCCCAGACCTTTAGCATGTTCAGTGCATAAACTGGCATATATTCCGCCCAATACAGTTACAGCACTCGGATATAGTGCTTTAAGAAAATTTAAAATCCATTTGACACCGGGATACCAATAAGTCATGGCAGATGTCACAAGAATATAATCAGGCTCTTCAGTTCCGAATTTTTGTTCCAGATATGAGACTATCTGCTCTTTCAATAGGCCGTAGTGATAGTATCTTCGTGGAATACCCTTGTAAATTTCAGGTTTTTCTATCTCTGTTTTGATTGTCTTGGTTCTGCCGTATGTCTTTTCTCCGTTGGAGGCTTGGGCTATACAATCCAAGAGAACTACATCATTATCTTTTCTGAGATTCTGAAGCAAAAACAGCAACCCCAGAGGTTTTGACCAGAGATCCATATATGCAAAGTCAAATACCGGCGGATTTACAGCCAATATCCGTTTGCCTTTCAATTCCATACGTTATTAAAGCCCTATTTGAGGTGCGGCTTTTGTCATGGCATTGATGGTATTTTGAATTACATCTGCAAGTTCCATATCTCCGAGCATTTCTACACCTTTAAGAATCAGTTCTCTGTTTACTCCTGCTGCAAAGTTGGCACTTGACCATTTTTTCTTAACAGACTTAACACTCATTCCGTTCATGTGTTCAGGTCTCATAAGCGCAGTAGCGTTGACAAGTCCTGTAAGTTCATCAATTGTAAACAAAACTTTTTCCATGTACAAAACAGGCTCAACGTCACTGCAAATGCCCCATCCGTGGCTGCAAACAGCGTGAATAAATTCATCGGAAGCCCCGATTTCCTTTAATAATTCAGGAGCCTTCTTACAATGCTGATCAGGATACATTCCGTAATCTATGTCATGCAAAAGACCGACAAGGCCCCAATATTCAACGTCTTCTCCTTTTAAGGCAGCAAATTCTCTCATTGTTGCCTCAACTGCATACGCATGATGAATAAGACTTTCCGATGTATTGTATTTTTTAAGTAATGCTTCAGCTTCTGTTCTTATCATTTTTCAAACCTCTTTTTTAAAATTATCTCAAATTAAATTAATCTTCAATAAATAACGATTTCACACAATCATAACCACCGGTCCAACCGGTGGTTTGCACCAGCCCTATAAGGGCTTGAGACCAGCAGCGCGTGTGGCGCTCGAAAATCTGGCAACTGCACCATCTTTTTCAAGCTGCTGCTAAAGCAGCTGGTCGTTTTCTATTGG